>NZ_JAMPOL010000004.1:0-456983 GCF_028480325.1 Providencia sp. PROV182
CCAAAGTAGTCAGTAACAACTCACTTGTTGAAAGGGATGTTGGCTGCTAGTGATGGTGAGATGGCAGGAGTTAGGAGAAGTAATGGAGGGGGAGCGGTTGTATTGGTGCGCTGAATGGATATTGTGGATGCAAAGAGTGAGTAACAACTCATAGATTGTTTAGGGTAGCGAAATTTTAATAAAATCAAATAAATATTGTGGGTTGGGTGTTTCCCCATCACGGTGATGAATGATACCGCTTAGGTGGGGTGCCTAACATACTTATCATTTCAAAGGGAGAAGTAAAAGAAGGCATGGAGCATTACCTCTTTATAGATAGCGCTAATGAAAAACTTAAAGACCCTAGGGTTAAGATGGCAGTTACATTAAATTTGATAAGCTATAACACCTCAAATTTGATATACTACCCACAGTAACTAATCAAAAAGTGTAAGATTTTCATTATTTTTCTGTGATATAGGGACTTCAAATTTGGCGAAAAGAACCTATTCTGTTCGGTATATTGCAGGTGAGCCCGCTAAACGTATTCAGCCCATGCCTGTACATATGTTAGGAGAATCACTTCCAATAGGTTTACCGCTATTTGCTGCGGGTGAAACTCTTGATGTGGTTACATGGAACATTTATAAGCAGCAGCGTCCAAATTGGAAATATACACTTAATGAGTTAGTGAAAGATAGAAAACTTATTTTGTTGCAAGAAGCTCAAATGTCACCTGAGCTAATATCTTTTGCTGCATCACACAAATTAATTGCTGACCAAGTACCTGCATTACCTTTTTCTCCTCATCCCGCTGGTGTGATGACGCTTGCAGCTTCACACCCAATATATTGCTGTCCTTTAAGAGAAAAAGAACCACTTTTACGGTTAGCTAAATCTGCGTTGATTACGGTATATCCCCTACCAAATGGAAAACATTTGATGGTAGCGAATGTTCATGCAATTAATTTCAGTTTTGGAGTAGATGTTTATACTCGGCAACTAAGTAAATTAGGTGTTCATATTGCTAAACATGTAGGGCCAGTAATCCTAGCAGGTGATTTTAATGCATGGAGTAGACAGCGTGTGAATGCGTTGAAACGATTTATTCGCAGTGTAGGCTTGAAAGAAATTGTATTTAGTGATGATTACCGTACTAAGGCTTTTGGTCGTCCTTTGGATTACGTGTTTTATCGTGGATTGAACGTTAAAGATAGCACTGTACTACCGACAGATGCTTCTGATCATAACCCTATTATGACCAAATTTACGCTTTCTAAGTAATTAAGATTATCTCCCTTATTTTCCCTCGTATTTAATTGTAGATTCGATGAACTACTTGTATGGGGAATATCAGATTGAAATCATCGTTTTTATACATTCTTTTCTTTTTTGCACAAATAGCTAATGGGTCTAGCTTATTGTTGGCAAAACATGCTGAACAGTTGCCTAGTTTAGTTATTTATGACTCATCTTATCGACAAATTTCTTATCCAAATGGTGATGTGCCCGAACAATATGGTGTCTGTTCTGATGTAGTTATACGAAGCTACCGAAAAATTGGTATTGATTTACAAAAATTAGTACATGAAGACATGAAAGCAAACTTTAGTCAATATCCCAGCCAACGTATATGGGGATTACGTAAGCCAGATACAAATATTGATCATCGTCGTGTACCTAATTTAGAGGCTTTTTTCTCGCGAAAAGGGAAAAAAAAGCCTATATCAAAGAATGCCAGTGATTATATTCCCGGCGATATTGTCTCTTGGCGTTTAGATAATGGTCGGCCACATATCGGTGTTGTAACTTCGATAAAGTCACCAAGTACACAAAGTTATTTAGTTATGCACAATATTGGATATGGCCAAGTTGCTGAAGATGTTTTATTTCGTTGGGATATTGTTGGACATTATTCTTATTAAGTGAAATGGTTTTTATATAATATAATTTCCTAGATTATAATTTTAAAAATTAACTTACTCAAGAGGTTTTATATATGTAAGTGATTAGTTTTAATTGTTGTTTTTAAAATTATATTCTAATTATTGTATTAGCATTAATTCACTATGAACTATATTTATAACAGATAGGTGGTATGTCGTATAGAATTTAATTATATATAAATGGTGGTTAATGTTATGAAAAATATAGTTATTGTTGGCGGTGGAACGGGTGGGACGATGCTAGCAAATACACTTGCTAGAAAATTGAGTAGAGAAATTTTTTCGAAGAAAATAAAAATAACATTAATTACTGATAATCCAATCCATTATTATAAACCTGCATTTATGTATGTTGCTTTTAATTTATTTTTTAAGGATGAACTGAGTCGCCCTGAAAGAGAATTGCTAAGACCTGAAATAGAGTTAGCCATTGATAAAATAGAGCATTTTGATTTTAAAAATAAAGCGCTAAACTCTAAGCATGGAAAAAAATATAACTATGATTTTCTTGTGATTGCAACAGGTTGCATACCTAAACCTGAGCGAATTGAAGGTTTAAAAGATATCGGTAACCACTTTTATGCATATGAAGCATCGAGAAAGCTAGCAGATCAACTTGCTAAGATTGAAAAAGGTCGAATTTTTATTACGGTATCATTCCCTGAAACGCCAAATGTACCCCATCAGTGTGGCATCGCGCCGATGGAAACAACATTAATGATTGATGAATTTTTACGTAAACGTCGAGTTAGGGATAGTATTGAAATCGTTTATACCTATCCAACAGTTTCACAATTATTGCGTAACTGTTTATTCATGCAACAACCTGTTTGTGAAGTTATTCCTGAAGTATTTACTGCTAAAAATATTAAAGCTCAGAGAGGGTTTACTTTAGATAAAGTTGATCCAGATAAAAAAATAGCTTATTCGAAAGAAGGTGATGAGCAAAATTTCGACTTATTGATTAGCACTCCGCCAATTACCGCGGTTGAGGCAGTTATTAATACCGGATTAAGTGAGCATAATAATGGTGAAGGTTGGTTACCTACCGATCATGAAACTATGCAAGTTTATGGTGTTGATGGCGTTTATGTTATAGGTGATACCGTTGATTTACCGATCAGTAAAGCAGGTGGAAGCTGTCATAATCAGGCTGCAATTATAGCTGATAATATCTGCGGAGAATTAATTTATGGTTATCCGGCAGCTATCTATGATGGGCGAGTTCAAGCTGTTGCTCAAATGGGATTAACTGCAGGGATGCCTTTACAATACGATTATAAACACGATGTTATTCCTACGCCTCCGACTAAATTAGGGGGATTACTAAGAAATGGCTTTAATAGAGGTATTTATTGGGCTGCTATTCGTGGCTTAGTTTAAGGAGGAAATCAAAATGTCTAATAATGAAAATCAAAGTAAACTAATTGAACTTCTTAATTCTGAGTCGGGTGATCATTTCGCAGACAAATTAGCACCGCTATTACAATTGAATCGTTTAGATAATATTGTTGATTTACTTTCTCTAATTTCTGACCTTATTGACATTACTGATAATAGCACGGTAGAAAAACTGGTAAACTCATTTGAGGATATTCTAGCGCCAGTCTGGGAATTCGGCACTGCATATAATATGGCTAAAATGGAGGAAATATATAATAGTAAAAATCCAAATTTTCGTTCGGTGTATGCTTTATTAAAAGATCCAAATACATTACGTGGAATTAGTACCGTTTTACGAACCTTGCAAATAATGGGTTCTCGATTGTCTTCCCCCCAATAGGGATAATATTTCGGAGGTGGTATGATATTAGATAGACTGTATTCTTTTGATACGCGTGTGATACATAATTACTATGATGCAGCCGAAAATTTAGGATCACTAGCTTCTCCTATTTATCAAACGTCAACTTACGTATTTGATAGTGTTGAAGAAGGTGCCGCTTGTTTTAGCGGTGAATCGGATGGGTATATTTATACACGAATAAATAACCCAACATTAAGTTTGTTGGAAAAGCGGCTTGCTGATTTAGAAGAGGGGGATGCCGCAATTGTATTTTCTTCAGGGATGGGGGCAATAACATCGACTCTTTGGACCTTACTAAGCCCAGGAGATGAGCTGTTAGTTGATATGACGGTTTATGGCTGTACATATGCATTCTTTCATCATGGGTTAGCTCGATTTGGTGTCAAAGTTCGTCACATTGATATGAGTGACCCAAATAATGTGGCACAGGAACTCACTGAAAAAACAAAGATGATATTTTTCGAATCACCTGCAAACCCAAATATGCGCTTAGTTGATATTAATGCTGTAAGCAATATCGTTCATCAATATAACCTTGCAAATAACCAAGAAATATTGGTGACAGTAGATAATACCTATTGTACTCCTTACATTCAAAAACCACTTGAGCTTGGGGCGGATATTGTTGTTCATTCATTAACGAAATATATGAATGGGCATGGTGATGTGATGGCTGGCGCTGTTATAACAACTGAGGAATTAGCGAAGCAAATCAGATTGGTTGGGCTGAAGGATATGACTGGAGCATGTTTATCCCCTCATGATGCAAACCTGATATTGCGAGGAATGAAAACACTGCCAATCAGAATGGAAAGAGTGGTTGAGAATGCACAGAAAGTTGCGGAATATTTGGCCTCACTATCTGAAGTTTCTCAAGTGATGTATCCGGGTTTACCGAGTTTTCCTCAATACACATTAGCTCAAAGGCAAATGAAGCTGCCTGGAGGGATGATTGCTTTTGAACTTGGAGGGGGACTTGAGGCGGGTAAGCAGTTTCTGAACCGTTTACAGCTATTTTCTTGTGCGGTTAGCTTAGGTGATTGTGAGTCATTGGCCCAGCACCCTGCAAGTATGACCCATTCTACTTACACTGCTGAGGAACGAAAACAGTATGGGATTAGTGATGGGCTTATTCGTTTGTCAGTTGGGTTAGAAAGCGCTAATGATTTGATTGCCGATATTAAGCAGGCGCTCATTTGATACCAAAATAGGTAACAAAAGGCCCTATATCATATAAATATAGGGCCTAAATTTACTTTACGAATGCTTTAGTCGATTAAGGTTTTTGAAATTTACGCATGACAAAGAAGGTGACGCTCAATATAGCGACCCATGCAAACCCGACGAGAAGGGCAACTTGTGTATCTTTAAAGAAGCCAAGTAGCGCGATAACAAAGACCATAAATGCGATAGTAATTGCAGGGCCAATTGGCCAGAACGGTACAGGGAATTTGAGTTTTTTAACCTCTTCAGGGCTCATTTGGCGGCGCATTGCGACATGAGAAAGTAGTATCATTAACCAGACCCAAACGGTCGCAAAGGTTGCGATTGACGCAATAATCACAAAGATTTTTTCTGGAAGTAGGTAGTTTAAATAAACGCCCAGTAACATGACAACAGACATCACCAGTACAGTGACCCAAGGCACCCCACTTTTCGTCAACTTGGTAAAGACTTTTGGTGCTTGTTTGTCTTGTGCCATACCATACATCATGCGACCAGCACCGAAAATATCACTATTGATAGCTGAAATTGCCGCAGTGATCACCACGATATTTAAGATATTTGCCGCTGATTGAATGCCTAAGCTATCAAAAATTTGGACGAATGGACTGCCATTTTGACCAATTTGATTCCACGGATAGATACACATCAGAATAAAAAGAGTTAAGCCATAGAATAATAAAATACGAATGGGTACCGCATTGATTGCTTTAGGAATAGTTTTCTCTGGGTTTTGCGCTTCACTGGCGGTAATACCGATCACTTCGATACCCCCAAAGGCGAACATTACGATAGCTAAGGACGCGATAACGCCTTCAATGCCGTTTGGCATAAAGCCACCGTGTTCCCATAGATTTTGGATACCCACCGCATGGTCAGTTTCTTGGCCGAAGCCGTAGAACATTAAGAAGGCTCCACCAACAATCATTGCGATGATTGCAGAGACTTTTACGATAGACAGCCAAAATTCCATTTCACCAAAAATTTTAACGTGGCATAAATTGAGTGCGCTAATAAATAGCACGATACTTAATACCCACACCCATTGGTCGACATGAGGGAACCAAAACCCCATGTACATCCCAAAGGCGGTAATATCAGCCAAGCAAACGACCAACATTTCAAATACGTAGTTCCAGCCAGTTAAAAAACCAGCTAAGGGACCCATGTAATGGCTAGCGTAGTGAGAGAATGAACCGGGTACTGGGTGATGCACAGCCATCTCGCCTAAGGCTCGCATGACCATAAATACAGCGGCACCACCGACCATATAAGCGAGTAGCACAGCAGGCCCTGCCGCTTGAATTGCGGAAGCAGACCCATAAAATAAGCCGGTACCAATCGCTGACCCTAAAGCCATAAAGCGAATGTGCCGAACACTCAGTCCCTTTCTGAGTTGATTTTGTTCACTACTTTGCATGTCTTTTCCTGTCTTTTTCTTCGTTCGATATATTGTTCCGAATAGGCTTTCGGTATTGTTTATTAAGTCGGACGTACTTTATTGAACCTTAAGGTGGCTACATTATCACAAACTTCCTTGTTCGTGAGATAGATATCTGCAATATAATGCGTGCTCAGCTAACTATTTTAGGAGTGATATGAAATACCCAATTAATGAAATCTTCCAAACCATTCAAGGAGAGGGGGTTTTTACTGGTGTTCCAGCCGTATTTATTCGTTTGCAGGGCTGCCCAGTTGGATGTAGCTGGTGTGATACCAAACAAACATGGGAAAAAGAACAAGATAAAGAATCTACCCTAGGGGATATCGCACTTAAAACGATTGATTCAGATGCATGGGCTATGGCAGATAGTGAGGCATTGGTTCAATTAATGAAAGAAAAACACTTCAGCGCACAGCATATTGTTATTACAGGCGGTGAGCCCTGTATTTATGATTTACAGCCACTGACTGGGATATTAGAACAACATGGATATCAATGCCAAATTGAAACTAGCGGCACATACCCTATTCAATGCACTGATAACACATGGGTTACTGTATCACCAAAAGTCGGTATGAAAGGAGGACTGCAGGTGATCAGCCAAGCAGTAAATCGTGCCAATGAAATTAAACATCCTGTTGCTCGCGAGAAAGATATTGAAGCACTTGAGAAAATTTTAGCATTGCGTACTGTCGAAACGCCTCCAGTAGTGGCATTACAGCCAATCAGCCAAAAAGCGGCAGCAACAAAATTGTGTATTGAAACCTGTATTCAACGCAACTGGCGTTTATCAATTCAAACACATAAGTATTTGGATATTCAATAATAAAAAATAGCGATGGTTTTTAGTAACCCCCAAGAGTTGGAAAATACTCATTGGGGGCCTTTAAATTACCTAAATGGTTGGTTTAATGGTACTTCAGGATCTGGCTCATGAGTAATACGGTTACGCAAGTCACGGCGAATAATTTCAATAGACCAAAACCAAATTAAATGGCCAAATATTTCTGAAACATTCTCATACCATGGTAGGTCGAAGAGTGGAGGGGTGAGCCCCATAAGAGGGAAAGAAATCATATGGACAAATAATTGCGCCAGTGCACCCGCTAACAACCCTTGCCATAGCTTAATTTTAGGGAATACTTCAGCAACAATACAATATCCGACAGCAAATACGATAGAAAATATGATGTGAGTAACACCCACAGAGTTAAAAACGTGCCCAGCAAAGGTGTAAACTGCAGAGTTAGGGTCGGCAATTCCTAACCAATCCCTTAAGAAAATATAAGGTGGGTTGAGGAAGTTACGTGAGCAGTCAATTTGTTCTGCTGCACGGATCAGCGTTTCTGGCGAACAAGCTGCGTTGAACATATCCGTTGGGCTTCTTGGTGGTAATGGGACTTCAGCCCCCCATTTGACAAACGAAGAGACGATACCAGCGATTAGACCAATAAATGCGGCCAGTCCATAACGCCTTCTGGATTTTGGTGTTTGTTGAAATAAATGCATTTTCCCTGCCTTATTAAGAGTAAATAATGGTAAATAATAGATCAGGTTATAATTTAATGCACTATGTCAAATTAAAGTTTTTATATCCTTAATTTCAAGGGGGGAATGTCAGCCACTGATTGCTTTTTGCCCCTCATTTATTTTCAAAATCTATTAGGCTTGCCGCCTGAGGTGCTTGTGTCCCTATATTATATTTCTATATTTATGAATGTTATTTTGCCCAGCTATCAAAATGGCTGCGTAAAATAACATATACATTATATTTGTAGCACTTGTACTTTTAAGCTTCTCCGCGATAGACGCAACCTGCATTGCAGGTTTCTTTTACGGTAACCGCACTTAATAAGGGTAGTAAAGGCTTAGTTTGTTGCCAAATCCACTGCGCTAATACCTCACTGGTTGGGTTTTCTAACCCTTCGATATCATTTAAATAATGATGGTCTAAGCGTTCCCAAATAGGTTTAAACGCGGCTTTTACATCGGAAAAATCAATAATCCAACCACTATGGGAGTCGACTTCACCAGTAATTTCTAAACGCACCATGAAAGAATGCCCATGGAGGCGGCCACACTTATGGCCCTCTGGGACATGAGGTAATTTGTGGGCAGCTTCGAAAGTGAAATCTTTATAGATTGTTGTGCTCATATGTGGCTCCTTGTTATGAATAAACAGCGTATTGTACTGCATTTTTAGGTGAAAATATCTTTAATTACTAAAATAGCGTTAACCGCTTTTATCAATATGATCCATCAGTTAATTGCTTTAGGCTTTTTAGTTATTAATTATGGCTATCGTTTCTTATCCCATTATCTAGGGTTGTTATAACCTAACTGCATACCCTATATGTTTCAGGTACTGCGGTATTTTTTGCTTTATTACCTTAATTATTTGGGTGAATGAGCAAGTGTCAGGTTGTCGGTCTTTTCTGGGGTAATGACATGGCGTCGTTTTTAAAATCAAAGATGAATAACACTGGGGTTACAAGATAATGACAAAAAAACAGCCGCCATTAGCGGCGCTGCCAATATCTGTTGAGCAATTAGCACGTTTACAGACGGCCGTTGATGATTTTTCATCCCATCAACTCGCATGGCTTTCTGGTTATTTGTGGGGAATAGTAAATCAGAATACGCAAGTTGATGCATCTGTCAGTGCGCCTGTGGTTACCCAAGATACGGTCACAATCATCTCTGCATCACAGACAGGAAATGCACGCCGCCTATCAGAGCAGCTTAGAGAGCGTTTAGTCGGTGAAAAAATTAGTGTGAATTTAGTGAATGCAGGGGATTATAAATTCAAACAAATTAACCAAGAGAAAGTGTTAGTTGTTGTAGCCTCAACGCAGGGTGAAGGGGAGCCAGCTGAAGAAGCGGTTGCATTATACAAATATCTTCATTCTAAAAAAGCGCCAAATTTATCACAAACCAGTTATGCGGTTTTTGCGCTGGGGGATTCATCTTACGAAAAATTCTGTCAAGCAGGTAAAGATTTCGATTCACAGCTTGCATCATTAGGGGCGACGTCATTAACCGAGCGAATTGATGCGGATGTTGAATACCAAGGGATTGCGGATGAGTGGGTTGAAAGCCTCACTCAGATTTTAAAAGCTCGCGTTCCTGCTCAAAGTGATAGCCAATTATTGGTGACTCAAGCAGGAAGTGTGAATGAAATTCATTCATCACCTTATAGTAAAACTGCGCCATTAACTGCGTCACTTCTTAGCAATCAAAAGATCACCAGTCGGGACTCACAAAAAGATGTTCGCCATATTGAAATTGATCTCGGTGACTCTGGTTTACGTTATCAACCTGGTGATGCACTAGGTGTTTGGTTCGATAATGACCCTGCTTTAGTTGATGAGCTGGTGGCTTTGTTGTGGCTGCAAGGTGATGAAGAAGTCTTTATTGGTTCGCAGCGCCACTCATTACGTGATGCGCTGATTTATCAATTAGAACTGACACAAAATACTCCAGTGATTGTCGAAAAATATGCTCAGTTATCAAAAGACGATGCACTATTGTCATTAATTAGCGATAAAGCCGCTATTTTGCACTACGCACAAAATACGCCAATCGTCGATATGGTACGCCAAGCGGCATCTCAGCCTACTGCCCAAGAATTTGTTGACCTACTGCGTCCGCTAACCCCTCGTTTGTACTCGATTTCTTCTTCCCAATCTGAAGTAGAAAATGAAGTTCATGCAACGGTTGGCGTTGTCCGCTATGAGATTGATGGTAAGGCGCGTACTGGTGGTGCGTCAGGTTTCTTAGCCGATCGCTTAAATGAGGATGATGAACTTCGTATATTCATTGAGCACAATGATAATTTTCGACTGCCACAAGACCCAAATACGCCTGTGATCATGATTGGCCCAGGTACAGGGATAGCGCCATTTCGTGCTTTCTTACAGCAGCGTGACAATGACGGTGCGACAGGAAAAAATTGGTTATTTTTTGGTAATCCACATTTTGTTGATGACTTTCTCTACCAAGTGGAATGGCAGCGTTATGTCAAAGACGGTTTACTAACCCATATTTCATTAGCGTGGTCTCGCGACCAGCAAGAAAAAATTTACGTACAAGATAAACTTCGCGAACAAGGTGAAGAAGTTTGGCAATGGTTACAAGAAGGTGCGCACATCTATGTGTGTGGTGATGCAAACCGCATGGCCAAAGATGTTGAACAGGCATTATTAGATATCGTCAGTCAATATGGGAACATGGACAGTGAAGAAGCTGATGAATTTTTAAGTGAGCTGCGCGTAATGCGCCGTTATCAGAGGGATGTTTATTAATGAGCAATGAACAACAACAAAAGCCCTTAATTGTCGAAGGTAAACTCGCAGACAGTGAACGCATGAAGCAAGACAGTAATTACTTGCGTGGAACCATTAAGGATGACTTAAAAAATGGGTTAACGGGGGGATTTGAGGGTGATAATTTCCTGTTGATTCGCTTTCACGGTATGTACCAACAAGATGACCGTGATATTCGTGCCGAGCGAGCGGAACAAAAACTCGAGCCTCGCCATGCAATGATGCTACGTTGTCGTTTGCCGGGCGGCATTATTACACCCAAGCAATGGCTTGATATTGATAAGTTTGCCACAGAGCACACGCTGTATGGCAGTGTGCGCATTACGAATCGGCAAACATTTCAGTTCCATGGCATTTTAAAAGGGGATGTAAAGCCTGCCCATCAAATGTTAAGTCACGTTGGTTTAGATGCCCTTGCAACGGCGAATGACGTTAACCGTAACGTGTTATGTACCTCTAACCCCGTGCAATCTGAATTGCACCAACAAGCTTATGAATGGGCAAAGAAAATATCTGAACATTTATTACCGCGCACTAGTGCTTACGCGGAAATTTGGTTAGATAAAGAAAAAATAGTGACAACGGATGAAGAGCCAATTTTAGGGCAAACTTATTTGCCAAGAAAATTTAAAACCTCTGTCGTGATCCCGCCATTAAACGATGTGGATTTGCATGCAAATGATATGAACTTTGTTGCGATAGCCCAAAATGGTGAGTTGATCGGTTTTAACGTGCTGGTGGGCGGTGGCCTTGCTATGACTCATGGTGATACGGCGACATTTCCTCGCTTAGCCAGTGAGTTTGGGTTTATTCCATTAGAGAAAACGTTAGCCATTGCAGAAGCGATAGTGACTACCCAACGGGATTGGGGAAATCGTACTGAACGTAAAAATGCGAAAACCAAATATACCCTTGAGCGAGTGGGAGTTGATACTTTCAAAGCTGAAGTCGAAAGGCGCTCAGGCGTAGTTTTCGAACCTATTCGCCCATATGAATTTACTGAACGCGGTGACAAGATTGGCTGGCTTAAAGGCATTGATAACCGTTGGCACCTAACATTGTTTATTGAAAATGGTCGATTAATTGATTTAGAAAATAAACTATTAAAAACCGGCGTGGCTGAAATTGCACGTATTCACCAAGGGGACTTTCGTTTAACGGCAAACCAAAACTTAATTGTTGCGGGTGTGCCCGAAAGTGAAAAAGCGGCAATTGAAGCAATTGCCAGATCTCATGGGTTAATGAGTGATGACATTACGGCACAACGTGAAAATTCCATGGCTTGTGTATCATTTCCAACTTGCCCGCTCGCGATGGCGGAAGCCGAACGCTTTTTACCTGAATTTATTAGTCAGGTGGAAAGTATTATGGCCTCTCATCAAGTGGCCAATGAACATATCGTTTTGCGGATAACGGGTTGCCCTAATGGCTGTGGGCGAGCGATGTTGGCAGAGGTTGGGCTGGTCGGTAAAGCTATTGATAGATATAACTTACATTTAGGTGGAAATCGCATTGGTACTCGTATTCCACGCATGTATCGTGAAAATATTAGCAGTGCGGAAATTCTAACCATTTTAGATGAATTAATCGGTGACTGGGCAAAGGCACGCTTGCCTGACGAAGGGTTTGGCGATTTTCTTATTCGCACCAATGTCGTAAAACCGGTATTGAATTCAGCCATCGATTTTTATGAGGTAAAGGAGGCGGTATGAGTCGACTTGAGCTAGCAACACTCACCGCACTCGATAAGCCCCAACAAGTCGCTTATCTCGCGGAGTTTAATTCCCAGTTAGAAGCTATGAATGCATTGCAACGGGTTGAGTGGGCGATTGAATATTTACCCGCAGAGTTTGTGTTGTCTTCCAGCTTTGGTATCCAAGCGGCACTAACATTGCATATGGTGACGCAAATTGTGCCTAATATCCCAGTTATTTTAACGGATACTGGTTATTTGTTCCCAGAAACCTATCAGTTTATTGAAGTGTTAACAGATAAGCTGAATTTAAATTTGCAGGTGTATCGAGCCAAACAGTCACCAGCTTGGCAAGAAGCGCTGTATGGTCAACTTTGGACACAAGGGCTTGATGGTATTGAGCGTTATAACCAATTGAATAAAGTTGAGCCGATGGAGCGCGCGTTACATGAATTACAAGCACAAACCTGGTTTTCTGGTTTACGGCGAGAACAATCAGCAAGCCGTGCAAATTTGTCTGTACTAGGTATCGGGAAAGGGATTTTTAAAGTTTTACCAGTGATTGATTGGAATAATAAGCAAGTTTATGAATATCTAACAAAATATGATTTACCCTACCATCCGTTGTGGGAACAAGGGTATTTATCGGTTGGCGATACCCATACAACTCGCAAATGGGAAGAGGGTATGAATGAAGAAGATACGCGTTTTTTTGGTTTAAAGAGGGAGTGCGGGCTTCATGAAAACTAAATATTCGTCATAATTCAATCTGCAGCGCTGTTGGCTACGCGCACTCGCACTAGTCACATACTGGTGTATGCTCCTAGCGACTCATTTACTTGCCGCCTAGCTGCAACTTGAATTATTTAGAATATTGATTAGGTCATAATTCAATCTGCAGCGTTGTTGGCTACGCGCTATTCGAATAATTTAGAGTGTTGATTAGTCATGTTTCACGTTATGACTTGAGTTTAAAATATAAATAATTACAAATTTAATAAAATATTTGTTTAATTACAAAGGGATACTTTTTATTAAAAATAAGTATCTCTTATTTTTCCCTTATTTTTAATTTTCTTATAAATATTATAAGTTTGCGTTAAGTGTTGTGTTTTTTTCGATATTAGCGGGTTTTAATTGCTTTTATACAAATTTTGGGGCTTATGCTTTTCAGTTACAAGAAAGAGCTTTTTGTCATTTCAAACCTATTACGTGAAGCCATATAGTCAATTGTCTATTTCTTATAATAAGTTTATATAACGATGGGTGAGCAAGATGGATTATTTACCATTATTTGTCGATGTCCGCACGCGAAAGGTCGTGTTAATTGGCGGCGGTGTGGTCGCAGCACGAAAAGCAGAATTGCTAATAAAAGCACAAGCTGACTTAGTGGTCATCTCACCGACGTTATGTACACAGTTACAAGCTGAACACCAACAAAATAAATTTGTTTGGTTAGCTGAAGATTACCAATCCATTCATTTAGATGATGCTTTTTTAGTTATCGCAGCAACAGATGATGCATTACTGAATGAAACGGTTTTCTATGACGCCAATGAACGAAAAATATTTGTTAACGTGGTTGATGACCAACCATTATGTTCATTTATTGTGCCTTCTATTATCGATCGCTCGCCAGTGATTGTGGCGATCTCTTCAGGGGGGGCTGCGCCTGTATTAGCACGTTTACTCAGAGAAAAATTGGAAACGATGTTGCCAACTTCTTTGGGGAAAATGGCGGAAATAGCCGGCCGCTGGCGTCATAAAGTCAAAGAAACACTTACTAATATGCGTGAAAGAAAACGTTTTTGGGAAAAAAGTTTTAGTGGGCGTTTTGCCTCTTTAGTAGAAAAAGGGCAATTCAGTGAAGCGGAACAACAATTGGAACGTCAATTGTATGAGCCTGATAACCATGGCGAATTAATCTTAGTCGGTGCTGGGCCGGGTGATGCGGGGCTACTCACGTTAAAAGGGTTGCGAGTTTTACAAAGTGCAGAAGTGGTTTTGTATGACCATCTGGTGAGTGAGGAAATCCTCGAGTTAGTTCGCCGCGACGCTGACAAGATTTGTGTTGGGAAACGCGCAGGAAATCACAGTGTTTCCCAAGAAGAAACCAATGCTTTAATCGTGAAATTTGCTCAACAAGGTAAAAAAGTGGTGCGCCTTAAAGGTGGTGATCCTTTTGTTTTCGGGCGAGGAGGGGAAGAGCTACAAGTGGCGGCGCAAGCGGGGATCCCATTTCAAGTGGTTCCGGGTGTGACTGCAGCAATTGGTGCAGCCGCTTACGCAGGAGTTCCGCTGACTCACCGTGAACATTCACAAAGCATTACGTTTATTACGGGTCATTGCCGTGAAAATGGGATGGAACTTGATTGGCAGGCACTTGCTCGAGGAAACCAAACCTTAGCTATCTATATGGGTACCGTGAAAGCTGCGAAAATCAGCGAACAATTGATTCAATTTGGCCGTGCTGAAAATACCCCTGTAGCGGTTATCGGCTGTGGTACAAGGCGTGAACAAAAAGTAGTAACCGGAAAACTCGATGAACTTGAAGTGTTAGCACAGCAGGCACCTGCTCCTGCTTTGATAGTGGTTGGTGAAGTCGCTGCATTACACCAACAACTCGCATGGTTTGGTTCTCAAACTGAAGATATAAGATGGCGCAGTGCCGTATTGGAACTGGCTTAAGTAAGGGGCTATCGTGAACGACAAAAAATTGACTCATTTACAGCAGTTAGAGGCAGAAAGTATTCATATCATTCGTGAAGTTGCCGCCGAATTTGCTAACCCAGTCATGCTGTACTCTATTGGTAAAGATTCTTCCGTGATGCTGCATTTAGCACGCAAGGCATTTTATCCGGGAAAACTACCATTTCCTCTTTTACATGTTGATACAGGCTGGAAATTTCGTGAAATGTACGAGTTTCGCGATGCAACTGTAGAAAAATACGGCTTTGAGCTACTTGTTTATCGTAATCCTGAAGGGGAAAAATTAGGGATTAACCCGTTTGTGCACGGCAGCGCTAAGCACACAGATATTATGAAAACCGAGGGCTTAAAGCAGGCTTTAGATAAGTACGGTTTTGATGCTGCATTTGGTGGTGCTCGTCGTGATGAAGAGAAATCACGTGCCAAAGAACGGATCTACTCTTTCCGTGACCGATCTCATCGTTGGGATCCTAAAAACCAACGGCCTGAGTTGTGGCATAACTATAATGGACAGATCAATAAAGGGGAAAGTATTCGAGTTTTCCCGTTATCAAATTGGACTGAGCTCGATATCTGGCAATATATCTATTTGGAAAATATCGATATTGTTCCCCTGTATTTTGCAAAAGAGCGGCCGGTTATTCAGCGGGACGGCACTTTGTTAATGGTGGATGATAACCGTATTGACTTACAAGCTGGTGAAGTCATTAGTCAGCAAAAAGTGCGTTTTAGAACATTAGGTTGTTGGCCACTGACCGGAGCTGTGCCATCAGAAGCACAAACGCTGCCTGAGATTATAGAAGAAATGTTGATTTCCACAACGAGTGAGCGGCAGGGGCGGCTGATTGATAGCGACCAATCCGCTTCTATGGAGTTGAAAAAGCGCCAAGGTTATTTTTAGTGGGCAAGGTGAATACGCAAAGTCAGGAGAAAAATCATGGCACAAGCCGTTTATAATGAATCAATCGCTCATCAAATCGAACAGCAAGGTGGGGTAGAACCTTACTTATTGGCGCAGCAACAAAAAGGATTATTGCGTTTTTTAACCTGTGGGAATGTGGATGATGGTAAAAGTACCTTAATCGGCCGTTTACTGCATGATACCCGCCAAATATACCAAGATCAGCTGTCAACTTTGCAAAGTGACAGTAAGCGGATAGGGACTCAAGGGGAAAAGCTTGACCTTGCTTTGCTGGTGGATGGCCTTGCTGCTGAACGTGAGCAGGGGATCACAATCGATGTGGCTTATCGTTATTTTTCAACAGAAAAACGCAAATTTATTATTGCGGACACCCCCGGTCACGAACAATATACGCGCAATATGGCGACAGGGGCATCAACTTGCTCACTTTCTATTTTGTTGATCGATGCTCGAAAAGGGGTACAGGAGCAAACACGTCGACATAGTTTTATTAGTACATTGCTTGGGATTCGCCATCTTATTGTTGCCGTCAATAAAATGGATCTGGTGGATTACAGTGAAGCCATTTTTGAAAAAATAAAACAAGATTACCAAAAGTTTGCGATGGAATTGCCTGTGGATTTAAAGGTATGGTTTGTACCTATCTCTGCCCTAGATGGCGATAACATTGTAAATTCAAGTGATAATTTTAAATGGTATCAAGGCGATACGCTATTATCGATATTGGAAAATGTTCAAGTGGAGCAAAAAGCCTCGGAGCAAGCTTTGCGTTTCCCTGTGCAATATGTGAACCGCCCAAATTTGGACTTTCGCGGATACAGCGGGACATTATCATCAGGTGTCGTGGAAGTGGGGCAAAAGGTTAAAGTGTTGCCCTCTGGCGCCATCTCAGCAATCAAAGAAATTGTGACATTTTCAGGGTTACAAGATTTCGCTGTGCCGGGGGAAGCAATTACATTAGTGCTTGAGGATGAAATTGATATCAGTCGTGGCGACTTAATTGTTGCACAAGATGAAACCTTACAAAGCACACAGCATGCATCTGTTGATGTCGTGTGGATGTCTGAGCAGCCGTTAGTTCAAGGTCAACAACTTGATATTAAAATTGCGGGAAAACGCAGTCGGGCAAAAGTAGAAAATATTCAATATCAAGTAGATATCAATAATTTAACGCAGAAAGTGGCGACAGAGCTGCCATTGAATGGTATTGGTTTAGTCGAATTTTCCTTTGATGAACCATTGTTACTGGAAAACTATCAACGCAATTCAGACACTGGCGGAATGATTTTTATTGATAGATTAACAAATGTGACCGTCGGAGCGGGTTTAGTCCGCGAAACACAAGCCCCTGTCTTTGAAAAAAATAGTAATTTTAGTGAATTTGAAATAGAGCTAAACAAATTAGTCCGCCGCCATTTCCCACATTGGGGTGCACGTGATGTTTTAGGTGGGAAATAATACGGATGACAAAAGAAAACCATATTGTTTGGCACCAACACGCGGTAACTCGCCAATTACGCGAAAGTAATAATGGCCATAAAGGTGCTGTGTTGTGGTTCACCGGGTTATCAGGTTCTGGGAAATCAACATTAGCGGGGGCAATAGAGAACCAACTTACGTCCATGGGAATGAAAACCTACTTGTTGGATGGCGATAATATTCGCCATGGTTTATGCCGTGATTTAGGATTTAGTGAGGCTGATAGACAAGAAAATATCCGTCGAGTGGGAGAGGTGGCTAAGTTAATGATCGATGCGGGGTTAATTGTTGCGACTGCCTTTATCTCACCTTTCCAATCGGATAGACAGAAAGTTCGTGACTTGTTTGAACCCGAGCAATTTTTTGAGTTGTATGTGGATACCCCCGTAAATGTTTGTGAACAGAGAGACCCTAAGGGGTTATATCAACAAGCACGAGAAGGGAAAATAAAACAATTTACTGGGATTGATTCCCCTTATGAAGTACCACAACATCCTGAGCTGCATCTGGATGGTCAACAACCTATTTCGGATTCTCTTTCCCAAATCATTGCGCTTTTATTGCGCAATCATGTCATTCAGCTAGATTATTAATACAGCTAAAATACCTCCTTTATTTTATTCGATGGTAAAATAAGGCGGTATTTTGCGTATTCAAACCCGACTTAATCTGACTTTTTATCACAATTTCAGTATCACAGTGGCGTCAATCGTTGAGTTATGGGATGATTAGCAAATCATTTCAGGGGGCAAGATGGGTAAATTAACGCTACTATTAATTGCGATATTAGCTTGGTTACAGTATTCCTTATGGTTAGGCAAAAATGGCATACACGACTACGTACAAGTCAAAGATGATGTCGCCGCTCAGGAAATTGTAAATTCGCGTTTAAAAATGCGTAATGAACAGCTATTCGCTGAAATCAACGACTTAAATGATGGCCAAGATGCGATTGAAGAACGAGCTCGAACTGAGCTTGGGATGATCAAACCAGGGGAATCATTTTATCGGATGGTTAAAGAAAGTAATAACCAGAAATAGACATAATAAAATGATGTCAAAATAGTATACCCATTAGCCTGATAATTTCTGATGTAAGAATTCAACAATGACAAATCCAAACCATGCCCCAGAAAACAATCTCCCTCAAATTGTTGCACTGATTCCTGCTGCTGGGGTAGGTAGCCGTATGAATGCCGAGTGCCCAAAACAATATTTGCAGGTTGCAGGTAAAACGATCATTGAACATACCATAAGCGCATTGCTCGAAAATGATAAAGTGCAAGAGATTGTGGTTGCTTTGAGTGCAGAAGATGATTATTTTCAGCAGCTTGCAATTTCTAATGACCCACGAGTAACGACGGTTATTGGTGGCAAAGAACGTGCTGATTCAGTATTAGCAGGTCTGGATTTTTTAATCACTAACCCCAATTTTTCAGATTGCTGGGTATTAGTGCATGATGCGGCGCGTCCCTGCCTCCATCAATCAGATTTAAATGAAATTATTCAATTAGCAGCGGAAAAAAATTGTTGTGGTGGGATCCTCGCAGCCCCCGTACGCGACACCATGAAACGCAGCTCAATAGCGAGTCAATTAATTGACCACACTGTTGAACGTGAAGCGTTATGGCATGCGCTCACACCACAATTTTTTCCGTTAACATTATTACGGGACTGTCTAAGTAAGGCCTTGAAAGAAAACGCTGTGATCACAGATGAAGCTTCTGCGCTAGAGTATTGCGGCCACCAACCAGTGTTAGTTGCTGGCCGCGCTGATAATTTAAAAGTGACGCGCCCAGAAGACCTCACTTTAGCGGAATTTTATCTTTCAAGAATGAACAATTAAGGAAAAAAAATGAGAATCGGACACGGTTTTGACGTACACAAATTTGGTGGCGAAGGCCCTATTATCATTGGTGGCGTGCGTATCCCTTATGAACAAGGTTTGCTCGCGCACTCTGACGGTGATGTGGTATTGCATGCGTTAACTGATGCAATTCTCGGCGCTGCTGCATTAGGGGATATTGGTAAATTGTTCCCTGATACTGACCCAGCATATAAAGGGGCGGATAGCCGAGTCTTATTGAGAGACGCGTTTTGCCATGTGCGTGCCAAAGGGTATCGCATTGGTAACATTGATATTACCATCATGGCACAGGCACCAAAAATGTTGCCACATATCGCGCAAATGCGTGTGAATATTGCCGAAGACCTTGAGTGCCACATGGATGATGTCAATGCGAAAGCGACCACAACCGAGCAATTAGGTTTTGTGGGGCGTAAAGAAGGCATTGCCTGTGCTGCAGTTGTTCTTTTAATAAAAGATAATAGTAATGAAAGTAATGAATGTTCAGTACCTGCATGGTAAGCCATTGTCTTCTGGCACATTAAAAAGTGTCCCAGAAGATTTTATCGTCAAAGAAGATTTAGGCTTTGAGCTAGATGGCGAAGGCGAACATGTTATGGTTCGTGTGGAAAAAACAGGCTGCAATACGGTGTTTGTTGCTGAACAACTAGCAAAATTTGCTAAAATTTCAGCGAGAGCGGTCAGTTACGCAGGTTTAAAAGATAGGCATGCAGTAACGGAGCAGTGGTTTTGCCTGCAAATGCCAGGTAAAGAAACACCTGTTTTTTCGACTTGGCAACTCGAAGGCTGCCGAATACTGGCTGTCACTCGGCAAAAACGCAAATTACGTATTGGTTCCTTGAAAGGAAACCAGTTCGAAATAACCTTGCGTGATATTTCAGATGCAAAAGACGTTGAGCAACGTTTACAGAAAGTTGCATTATCAGGGGTGCCTAATTACTTCGGTGAACAACGTTTTGGGCGCGATGGGCAAAATTTAACGCAAGCGTTGCGTTGGGCAAACCAAGAAATCAACGTACGTGAACGCAACAAGCGTAGTTTTTATCTTTCTGCTGCACGTAGTGCAATGTTTAATCATGTGGCAAGTGAACGTATTGCAAATAATACCGCTCAACACGTAATGTTGGGTGATGCGTTGCAATTAACCGGCAGAGGAAGTTGGTTTGTCGCGACACAAGATGAATTTGCTACATTGCAACCTCGCTTGGAGTCCAATGAATTAAGTATTACTGCGCCATTACCAGGTGATGGGGAATTGGGTACTCAGGATGAAGCACTGGCATTTGAAACCCAGTGTTTAGAGGATTATCAACCCTTTATCTCTTTAATGCAGCGCGAACGAGTTTCTTCAGCTAGACGGGCGGTAGTTGTTAAACCACAAAATTTACAGTGGGAATGGTTGGATGACTCGACGGTAAAACTGAATTTTTTCTTAAACTCGGGTTGTTTTGCAACCAGTGTTGTGAGAGAAATTATTAATCAAAATGGGCAGGATAATGTCGATGCTAAAGATTTTATTGAGTAATGACGATGGGGTAAATGCGCCGGGGATTCAAACCCTTGCGGCTGCGTTACGCCAATATTATCATGTTCAAGTGATTGCGCCTGACCGCAATCGAAGTGGGGCTTCGAACGCATTAACATTAGATAAACCACTTAAAATTCAGACGCTAAGTAATGGTGACCTTGCTGTACAAGAAGGCACACCGACAGATTGCGTCTATATTGGGGTGAATAAAGTGGTACGTCCACGCCCTGATATTGTTGTATCTGGTATCAACTGTGGCCCTAATTTAGGGGATGATGTTATTTACTCAGGCACGGTTGCAGCGGCAACGGAAGGCCGCCACTTAGGTTTACCTTCAATTGCGGTATCGCTAGATGGCGAAACGCATTACGAAAGTGCCGCTAAAGTGACATGCGATATTTTAGCGCTCTTACAGAAGAACCCATTGCGAGCAGGCAATATTTTAAATATAAATGTACCTGATATCCCGTACGAAGAGATTAAGGGTATCAAAGTCACTCGTTGTGGCAGCCGTCACGCCGCCTCTGAGGTGTATAGTTTAGAAGACCCGAAAGGGAATACACTGTATTGGTTAGGGCCTGTTGGTGAAATTCGTGATGCCAGCCCTGGAACGGATTTTGAAGCTGTGCAAAATGGCTATGTTTCCATCACCCCATTACAAGTTGATCTAACCGCTTATAAAGCACATTCATTAGTAGAAGAGTGGCTCGAAAAATCAGGAGTGTCAGTATAATGAAAACAGGGCTCATGAAAGAACTTTTGGCTCAATTACGCCAACAGGGAATTCACGATGAGCGCCTATTAGATGCCATTTCACTCGTTCCTCGGGAACGGTTTGTGGATGAAGCGCTCTCCCATAAAGCCTATGACAATATCCCATTACCTATTGGGCATGGGCAAACTATTTCTCAGCCGTATATTGTTGCTAAAATGACGGCGCTATTGGCTTTAGCTCCGAATGATCACGTTCTTGAGATAGGGACAGGCTCAGGGTATCAAACAGCAGTATTGGCACACTTAGTTAAACATGTTTTTTCTGTTGAGCGGGTGAAGAGCTTGCAATGGGCTGCAAAACGGCGTTTGAAACAGCTTGATTTACATAATGTTTCAACGCGTCATGGAGATGGCTGGGAAGGTTGGCAATCTAAAGGGCCTTTTGATGCTATTATCGTTACTGCGGCACCAACAGAAATACCGGCTCTATTATTAGGGCAATTAAAAGATGGCGGGCGAATGGTTTTACCTGTCGGTGATAAAGAACAAGCATTGAAGCTAATTACTCGACGTGGTAATGATTACCATACTAATGTTATTGAAAAAGTCCGTTTTGTCCCATTGGTTGCCGGTGACCTCCTTTAACCTATTTGTAATGGTATTTAATCAAAGTCTGATTATTTTTATAATCGATTTAACTAAAATATCATTGCAAAGGTTCTATTAACCCAAATAGCAGTAAAACTATTCCAAATATGATATTTTACCCAGCTGAATTTGGGGGAATAGCTTAAAGCGTTAGGTCATACTCTCAAATTGTTATATTTTTAATATATTTAACTTGTTCACTATTTTGTATTTCTGCTTTAATAAGTGAAATATTTTATGATAACTCTATTGCTGACATTGTTTTGAATTGTCGCGTCAGAT
This sequence comes from Providencia sp. PROV182, assembly GCF_028480325.1. Lineage (NCBI taxonomy): Bacteria > Pseudomonadati > Pseudomonadota > Gammaproteobacteria > Enterobacterales > Morganellaceae > Providencia > Providencia sp. PROV182. Next base: position 22,568 of record NZ_JAMPOL010000004.1, read on the forward strand.
TTTTCTTCACGGGAGAAGAAGCATGAAAATTGTTAGCCCTATAAGCAGAATTCGATGGGCCGTCATCTTTTCATTTAGCGGAGCGCTATTGGCAGGTTGTTCTACACCGTATCATACAGCGGCACCTATTTCGAGTGTGAATGATAGCCAGTCTAGCCAACAGACGGTGCAAAGGACGACACCGGCCTCGTCACCAAATACGGGTATGAGCACGGCAATGCCGTCGTCTCGTCCAAATTTATCAAGTAATACTAACACTCAGCCTGTCAGCCGTAGTTCAGCGCCGGTAACAACTAATGGTGAAGGGCGCATTGTATACAACCGTGACTATGGCAGTATTCCAAAAGGCAGTTATAGCGGTAATAGTTATACGGTACAGCGTGGTGACACATTATTCTATATTGCATACTTAACCGGTAATGATTTCCGTGAGTTAGCATCGAGAAACAATATTCCAGAACCTTACAGCCTAAATGTAGGGCAGGTTATTAATATTGGTAACACAAATGTGAACTCGAACACTCAATTAGCGGCAAATTCATCAAATAGTCATCAGCAAGCGGTTGATCTTCGAACAACTAATGAGTATCCTGCAAACAGTGGTGGTCAAACTTCAGGTAAGATGTTGCCTAATAATAAGAAACCTGCAACGCAAGTTTCAACGACAACAACAACCTCGACAGCAACCGCTTCTACCGCAGTCAGCAGTACGAATAATTCGTCAATAAAATGGCGTTGGCCAGCTGAAGGGAAAATGATTGAAGGTTTCTCTGATGCTCAAGGCGGGAACAAAGGGGTAGATATAGCCGGTTCTCGTGGTCAAGCTGTGCTTGCTGCTGCGCCAGGAAAAGTCGTTTACGCAGGTAATGCTTTGCGTGGATACGGAAATCTAATAATTATAAAACATAACGATGACTATCTAAGTGCTTATGCTCACAATGATACGTTACTTGTGCGTGATCAGCAGGATGTCACTGCGGGTCAAAAAATAGCTACTATGGGTAGTACTGGAACTAGTTCGGTTAGACTACACTTTGAAATTCGTTACAAGGGAAAATCAGTAAACCCGTTGCGCTATTTGCCGCAACGATAAACTGGGCAGAGTGCTTTGACATTCTGTCCGCATTATCTAGGGTAGGAGTCACTGATGAGCCAAAGTTCGCTGAAAGTTAACGAGTTATATAATGACCTCGATGAAAGTAATTTAAATGACACTTTTGACGAGAGTCAGTTTAAAGAAGAGGATCTGGTTACTGAGCTAGATGACGAAATGGATTTACTCCAGAACACAAATCAACGTGTTCTGGATGCCACTCAAATTTATCTTAGTGAGATTGGGTTCTCACCACTCCTTACAGCAGAAGAAGAAGTTTTCTATGCAAGACGTGCATTGCGTGGAGATATTGCATCACGACAGCGCATGATAGAAAGCAACCTTCGTCTCGTTGTAAAAATATCACGTCGTTATAATAATCGAGGTCTCGCATTACTCGATTTGATAGAAGAAGGAAATCTTGGGTTGATTCGTGCTGTTGAAAAGTTTGATCCTGAAAAAGGGTTTCGCTTCTCGACGTATGCAACGTGGTGGATCCGTCAAACGATCGAGCGCGCGATTATGAACCAAACTCGAACCATTCGTCTTCCTATTCATATCGTTAAAGAACTCAATATTTACCTTCGTACTGCACGTGAATTAGCCCAGAAGTTGGATCATGAGCCAAGCCCTGAAGAGATCGCTGAGCAGCTAGATAAACCTGTCGAAGATGTCAGTAGGATGTTACGTTTAAATGAACGTATCACATCTGTTGATACGCCAATTGCAGGGGACTCAGAGAAATCTTTGCTTGAGGTATTGTCTGATGATAATGATTCAGGTCCAGAAAATACAATTCAAGATAATGACTTAAAAGAGAATATTGTTAAGTGGTTATATGAATTGAACCCAAAACAAAGGGAGGTTTTAGCACGACGTTTTGGGCTTTTAGGCTATGAAGCTGAAACTCTGGAAGAAGTTGGCCGTGAAATAGGGTTAACAAGAGAACGTGTTCGCCAGATCCAAGTAGAAGGTTTAAAGCGATTAAAAGATATTTTACATGGAGAAGAGCTGACTCTGGAGTCGCTATTTAATATGTAGGATGTTGATTAGATAGTTAAAGCCCCTATAAGCTAAGGTTTATAGGGGCTTTTTATATGTAAATAATAGAGAACAAGCTTAGTTAATGGGGACACCACTATGAAATTTAAAATCATCATCAGGTGTCGAAATTAATTCAGCTTCAATAATACCAAAATAATTAACTCGCTCAGTAATATCTTGTTTGCTAATTAATTGTGCTAAGTGCAAATAATCTTGATAGTGGCGAGCTTCTGAGCGTAATAATGAAATATAAAAATTTGCCAGCTGCTCATCAAGAAATGGGGCTAATTTAGCAAAACGCTCACAAGAACGTGCTTCGATATAAGCTCCAATAATTAGCTTATCAACTAAGGTTTTTGGATCATGGGGGTCGACATGGCTCAACAACCCTTTAGCATAACGGCCTGCAGTGATGCCATCGTATGGAATATTACGTTCATGCATAATCTCTAGAACTTGGTAAAAATGATGAAGTTCCTCTTTGATTAGCAGGACCATTTTATCAATTAAATCTTGGCTATAAGGTGATTGTTTTTTTGCCAATATCTGTTTAGAAACCTGATTTTTGTTTCTTAATGTATGGATGTCACCAATTCTGTCATAAGCAAATGATTCATAAGGTTTAAACCATTCAAGTAGCACTGCAGCACTGTCTTTATCGACAGCATACTTGCGAATTAAAAACATCGCACTTTGCGCGGCTTTTAATTCGCATAATAAATGGTCTTTTAAGATAATGGGCAAGTTTTCAGGCAAACTCGCTTTTTTTACCCACGCATCAGGCGTTTCACATTGCAGAAACTGCCTGATTGGTGTGAGTAATTGCGCATACTCATCCATGTTAGTTATCCATATCCTTTAACCGATAAATCCAATCTAGGGCTTGGCGCGGAGTGAGTTTATCGGGATCAATTTCAGCGAGAGCAGTTAATACTGGAGATGGCTCGACATCTTCTGTGGTTAAAAAGCTAAGCTGGGCGCTATCCACATGGCTCGCATTGGCATTGTTTGAGATCACTTCGAGTTCTTTAAGCTTTTGTTTCGCTCGTTTAATCACATCTTTTGGCACGCCTGCAAGAGAAGCGACAGCAAGACCATAGCTTTTGCTGGCGGCGCCGTCTTGAACGTTGTGCATAAAGGCAATGGTATCACCGTGCTCAATAGCATCGAGGTGAATATTGACTGCACCTTCGAGTTTTTCAGGTAGTGTTGTTAATTCAAAATAATGCGTAGCAAATAAGGTCATTGCCTTGATTTTATTAACTAAATTTTCAGCGCAAGCCCAAGCAAGAGAAAGGCCATCATAGGTTGAAGTCCCACGACCAATTTCATCCATTAGCACTAAGCTATGTTCTGTCGCATTGTGAAGGATATTGGCGGTTTCTGTCATTTCAACCATAAAGGTGGAACGGCCAGAAGCTAGGTCGTCAGAGGCTCCAACACGAGTAAAAATACGGTCGATTGGCCCTATTACTGCCTTGCTGGCAGGAACAAAACTGCCGATATACGCTAATAAGGTAATCAATGCAGTTTGGCGCATATAGGTACTTTTACCGCCCATATTTGGACCAGTAATAATTAATAGGCGACGTTGTGGTGATAGTGATAATGGGTTAGAAATAAACGGCTCGCTAAGCACTTGTTCTACAACAGGGTGGCGACCCTCGGTTATTTGGATACCCGGTTTTTCAGTCAGTTGTGGGCAAGCATAGCCTAGAGTTTGTGCTCTCTCCGCAAGGTTGGCTAGGACATCTAACTCAGCGAGTGCTTCAGCACTAGTTTGCAGCGCAGCAAGATGAGGCAATAGCATATCAAACAGCTCATCATACAGCGCTTTTTCAATAGCTAATGCTTTTCCTTTTGATGTCAATACCTTATCTTCATACTCTTTGAGTTCAGGAATAATATAGCGTTCGGCATTTTTTAACGTTTGGCGACGAACGTAATGGATAGGTGTTAAATGGCTTTGACCGCGGCTAACCTGAATATAGTAGCCATGAACCGCGTTATAACCGACTTTTAGGGTATCGATCCCCAGCTTTTCTCTTTCACGAATTTCGAGTCTATCGAGGTAGTCGGTTGCCCCATCAGCAAGGGCGCGCCATTCATCGAGTTCACTATTATAACCTGGGGCGATAACACCGCCATCACGTACCAACACAGGTGGCGCATCAATAATGGCTTTTTCAAGTAAGTCTTGTAATTCATCAAATTGGCCAATACGATTTTGAAGATCTTGTAAATACGAACAACTTGATTGGCTCAGTATTTGATGAATATCTTGGTATTGCTGGAATGCGTAACGCATACGGGTTAAGTCGCGTGGGCGAGCGGAACGCAGCGCTAAGCGTGCTAATACCCGTTCTAAATCGCCGATTTGACGCAAAAATGGTTGTAATTCAAAGCCGCATTCTTGCAATGCACTAATAGCTTGTTGGCGGTTATTTAATACTTGAATATTACGCAATGGGGTATGTAGCCAACGTTTTAGCATACGACTGCCCATTGGGGTCACACACATATCCAAAATGGCGGCAAGTGTGTTTTCTGTACCACCTGCAAGGTTTTGTGTGATCTCTAAATTGCGACGAGTTGCTGCATCCAAAATGACATTATCATTTTGTTTTTCCATCACAATACTGCGAATATGGGGCAGTGAAGTACGTTGTGTGTCTTTTACATATTGTAATAAGCAGCCTGCGGCTCTGAGCGCTTTATGAGCATCTTCAACCCCAAAACCAATTAAATCTTTCGTACCAAACTGTAAACCGAGCTGTTGTTTTGCAGTATCGAGCTCATATTCCCACAATGGGCGGCGACGTAGGCCTTTATTGTGTTCAATTAATGCCATACTGGCGAAGTCTTCAGGGTATAGAAGTTCGGCAGGGCGAGAGCGTTGAAGTTCAGCTTGTAATGCTTCTTCGTCGGCGATTTCACTGATAATAAAACGACCAGAAGTGATATCTAATGTGGCAAACCCGAAGCCTTGTTGGTCTTGCCATACCGCAGCTAATAGGTTGTCTTGCCTTTCATTTAATAGCGCTTCATCGGTGATAGTACCCGGCGTGACAATACGTACTACTTGGCGCTCAACCGGCCCTTTACTGGTAGCAGGGTCGCCAATTTGTTCACAAATGGCGACGGATTCACCCATTTGTACTAATTTGGCTAAGTAGCCCTCGGCAGCATGGTGGGGAACGCCGGCCATAGGGATCGGCTGCCCCGCAGATTGCCCCCGTTTGGTGAGGGAAATATCCAACAATTGAGACGCTTTTTTAGCATCATCAAAAAACAGTTCGTAGAAGTCACCCATGCGATAAAACAGCAGTATGTCTGAATGTTGTGCTTTTAGTTTTAGATACTGCTGCATCATAGGGGTGTGAGATTCGAAACTTTGCTTATCAGTCATAATGTTGTCTGTTTAACGTATTGAGTTAACTAAATTCTGTGAGTGTATTCGACGATTATTTTCAGAGACTAAAATACCACAAATCGCAAGAAATGAGAGTAGGCAAACGTGTTAGCCATGCAATTCTCTATAGTATGATGTGATTATCACAGGGACAATGCGTGTTTGGTGATAAATGGTCTGAAATATTGTTGAGTAGAAATAAATAGCGCAAATAAGGGGACATAGATATAACCGTTATTTGCGCTAAAGATAAAACGGATTATTTAGCTGCTGTTTCCGCGCGCAGCTGGCTAACTTGTTGTTCCAAATCAGGCCATGGCGATTTGTCGGTAAACGTTGTTCTTAGGTAATTTAAGAGTACAGCTATTTGCTTATCACTTAAATTATGACGAAAAGCAGGCATGCTACCGAGCCCATCTGTTGCCTCATACTCTATTCCATTTAATACAACGCGAATGGCATTATCTGGTGTATCTGCATAAAGATTTGTATTTAAGGCTAAAGCGGGGCGTATACCTGACATTTGCGCACCTTTCGTTTGGGCGTGGCATGCCATACAAGCCCCTGAATATAACCTTGCCCCTTCAGTAGAGAGTGGTTCAATTTTATCTTCTGTTTGCTGTACGATTGCTACGGCTTGCGATGTGACTTGCGGATGATCAACTTCAGAAGTCAAATAGGTAGCAATAGCTTGTCTATCTTCTTCGGTTAGTTGAGAGGTTCCTTCTCTAATGACAGGCGCCATCGGGCCTGCTGCAACGCCATGGTTAGCTGAGAACCCGCTACGCAAAAACTCCGCCATGTCCTGATGGCTCCATGCAACAGGTGAAGATTGGTTACCTCGCAGCGCTGGTGCACTCCACCCTTCAGCATCTCCGCCCATCAAGTGGCTATCTCCGCCTTTTTCGCCAAATAAAATATCACGTGGAGAGTGGCAAGCGCTGCAATGGCCGAGTCCTTCGGTAAGGTATGCACCTCGGTTCCACTCATCAGTTTGTGAACTATCTGGTTTTAATGACCCAGTGGTTAAATAGAGCTGGTTCCATGCCCAAATTCCTTGGCGAATATTAAAGGGGAAGTTCAACGATGTCTTTGGGGGTTGATAACGAACGGGTTTTTGGCTCATTAACCATGCATAGAGGTCATATAAATCATCGTCGGAAGTATGAGTAAATGCGGTATAAGGGAAAGCAGGGTATAAATAATTCCCTTCACGATCAACACCATAACGCATAGCCCGTTCAAACGCTTCATATGACCAGCTGCCAATTCCTGTTTCTATATCCGGTGTTATATTTGTGGTGTAAATCGTGCCAAAGGGGATCTCCATTGCGAAGCCCCCTGTATTTTTCTCACCGCCAGGCCGTGTATGGCAAACAGCACAATCACCTAGTGCCGCTAATTTTTCACCGTGGGCAATTTGAGCATCAGTAAAACTTTGTGTCGAATTAGTGTGTAATGGCTCAATGGCAGATTGCCAACTCAGAGCGAGTCCCCCCACCGCAATAATAATGATAGCAAGCGCACTGTAGCCAAATAGTTTTTTTGCTTTACTCATGAGCCACTCCTTGGTTTTTGGCTGCCATATTTACTGCTCGCAGAATACGTTCAGGGGTAAATGGAGCTTCCCGCATACGCACACCTAATGCATCAAATAACGCATTTGCTACCGCGGCAGCGCTTGGTACCGATGCAGATTCACCCGCTCCCATAGGGGGTTCATTGGGATATTCCATTAATTGAATGTCAATTTCGGGTAACTCATCGAAACGTAGAATAGGGTATCCCCCCCATTCAAGTGAGGTTGTGCCTGATTTATCAAAGGTGGCAAACTCTTTTAATACTCGGCTACAGGATTGAATAATGTTTCCATGGACTTGGTGTTTAACGCCATCTGGGTTAACTATTTGTCCACAATCATGAGCGACATAGACTTTTTTGATAAGCACTTGCCCTGTACGACGATTAACGGTTAAGTCACAAACCCAAGCTGCCCATGCTGCACCAAACCCCGGGAATTTACTGTGAAAATAACGCGCCCATGCAAAGCCTCGACCATTCACAATTTCTTCGGTTACAGGGGATGGTTTTTGATGCATTGGTCCATCAATCCAATTTGCCTGTTTTTTCACAGCATTAATTAAAGCGATAGCTCGAGGATCATCTAAATATTTCAAGCGGTATGCTATAGGGTCTTGCTGTGCTAAATAAGCAATTTCATCAATCCAAGATTCATGGGCAAATACATTCGGGAGCGCTGAAACTCCACGCATCCAAGATGCCCTAACAACAGGTGCGGTATCTTTAGCAATAACACGCATATGTGGGTATAGATATTGAGGGATAGCAGTGCGGTCCCCCATCTGTTGAATATCTGGTTTGTTTTCTTTTTTCCCAGTTAAAATCAACGATAAAGTAGCGGCGTTATTTGATGGATAACGAGTACTGAGTTCGTAAGCGCTGACATCATTATTTTGATCAACTCCCCCTCGAATTTTAATCAATTGCCCTGTGCCTTTTGGCTCCCAACCCGCTTCTTGTTCTCGCATTAATTGCACTCGCACAGGTCGGCCTGTCGCTTGAGACAGTAATACAGCATCGGCAGCCACGTCATCAGCACAGTTGCGCCCATAGCACCCTGATGCTTCCATGCGATGAATATGTATTTGATATAGGTCTCTATCGAGTTGTAGTGCTAAATCTTTTCGTAGGTCATGAGGGTTTTGTGTGCCTGACCAGACGTCTACTTTATCGGCACGGACATCAGCGATAGCGCAAGATGGCCCAATTGATGCATGTAAATGGTATGGCCAAACATAGTCAGCATTCACGGTTTTATGTAAATTTGCTAAGGCGCTGTCAACATCGCCATCATCTCGTAATACCCTATCTTGGCTGGGTAATGCATCAAGGGTGTCATGGAGCTTATCGAGGGTTAAATCGGGTAATCCTTGCCATTCTTTCCATTGAACTTTTAACTGACGCATAGCGTCTATCGCTTGTTCTTCACGTTCTGCAACGACACCAACAAAGTCATTAATGCGTACAACTTTTACCACGCCTTGCAGGTGGGCAATCGAACTTTCATCAATGGAAAGCAAACTATTCCCAAGCGGCGCGCTACTATCTGCACCTGCATAAGGAGGGCGAATAACTCTGCCATGTAACATATTGGGTACTCGCATATCATGTACCCAAGTCAATTCACCCGTTACTTTAGCGCGAATATCTACGCGTTGAATCGGCTTTCCGACATAAACAGCCTCAGAAATAGGTTTTAAGGTTACATTTTCATCTAATTCAAAATGGAGATCTTGTCCTTTCGCCAATTGCGCATAACTCAAACGGCGTTCAGGTTCGGCAGTGACAAAAACATATCCATGCTCTGCTCGAACAGCTTCCACAGGCACATTTAACGCTTTTGCAGCAAGAGATGTTAGCTTCATGCGAACTTGAGCTGCGGCATGGCGTAAAGGGATAGAAGTGACTTGAATGGTCGCACTGGCGATAGTCGGTCCTTGATCTGGTGTACTTTGCGGATCCCCAAGTATCATTGTTACCGATTCAAAAGAGACACCAATTTCATCAGCGACAATTTGTGCGAGCGAGGTACGAATTCCTGTACCTAAATCCACATGGCCATTAAATGCAGTCACCGAACCATCTGCAGCAAGAGCAATAAAACTATCGACATAATTTAAAGGGATAGCGGCATTCTTGGTTGGTGTTTTTTCTGTTGCAAATGAAATAGAAGGCAACATGTTACTGACAACGATGAGCCCACCAGCTTGCAGCATACGGCGTCGAGTGATATCAAAAATACTCATGCTTTACCACCTTGTGCGATGATTATTTTAGCTTTTTTAGCTGCTTTTAATATTTCTACATGGGTTCCACAACGGCATAAATTAAAAGCGAGCTCTTTTTTTATTTCTTCTTCACTTGCATTAGGGTTACGTTTAAACAGAGCAACCAATGTCATTATCATGCCATTCGTACAATAACCACATTGTGCTGCTTGCTCATCAATAAATCCTTGTTGCACAGGATGGAGTGTATCAGCATCACTAATACCTTCTAATGTCGTAATTTTTCTATTTTCTACTGTCGATATAGGTGTTGAACAAGAGCGAACGACTTTACCATCGATAAGTACACTACAAGCACCACATTCGCCTAAGCCACAGCCATATTTGGGGCCGTTGAGCTTTAAATCATTACGTAATACGTAAAGAAGCGGTGTTGATGGAGAAATATTACTTAGTTCAACCCATCTTCCATTGATATTTAGTTGCATATACTTTCCTTTCACATTGCTAATCACAATAAATGATAATTTAATGTTATTATTTGTATGTTAACTATAACATAGGTTATTAATTTGAATTGTGACTGTATGTGCTAAGCTAAATTTTCGTTATGTATATAGTAAGTGCTTATTAATAAAGGTTAATATTGAAAAATACCCATGAGTTGTGTGAATGTTTGAGTGAGGTAATGTGAAAGGAAATCCAGTTGATATATTCCAAATAATTAGAATGTGGGCTGTCGTTTTCTCTGCTTGTGGGATTAACTCAAGATAGGCTTTTAGATAACAATAAAATTAATGGGGATTTTACTCAAATATTGTAATGAAAATAATAATGTCGCTTCCCTTCAATAAATAAGTCATTTGAAGAGAAGCGACGAATGATTACTGAGCCGCCTTTTTCAGTTTTTCAACTTGTTCGGCGGTGACGGGTTTACCTTGTCCTCCCCACTCAGCGCGCGCCCATGAAATTAAATCTGCCATTTCTTGTGGTGTTAAATCATCGGCAAAACTTGGCATTGCATACATACGCTGCCCGTTCGGGAAGGTGGTGGTTGGAATACCGGTTAATACCACACTGATAAAGGTTTCAGGGCTGTCCATGGCTAGGATGGCATTACCTTTTAACGCTGGAATGCCATTTGGTACACCTTCTCCGGTGATCCCGTGGCAACCTGCACACGTAGACATATACATCAAGCGACCGGTTTCCATGATTTGACTGACATCACCCACTTCTGGTGAGTTTGCCTCCGGTAATGGCGCTGGTGGGGCTTTGGCTCCGAGTATTTTTCCTTGTTTATCGGTCATCAAATAAATCGCCATGTCATCAACATCGCTTTTTTTCATCTGACTAGTAGAAAAATGAGTCACTGTGCTCATGTCTGCAAATGCAGAGCCTTGTGGGGCATTGCCCGTCAGTAAAAATTGGCTCAAAGAGGCGGTATCGTAGCCATGTTTGGAAAGCGCTTCTGCTGTGATATCAGGGATCGCTAAGCCCGCTTCTTCACCCCCTTGAAGTGACCGTGAAAACTCGACACCCATCATTAAGTTACGCGGTGAGTGGCAAGCACCGCAGTGTGCCAAACCTTCGACAATATACGCGCCACGGTTCCATTCGGCAGAGCGTTGCGGGTCATGGGGTGCATTTTGTTTAGGAAAATTAAGCAAAGTCCAGAAGTTCATAAATGGACGAACGGGTAGGACAAAGACACCTGTATTTTCTTTGTTTGGCACGGCCATTGGTGGAAGCGACATCACATAAGCATATAGTGCATCAATATCTTCCGATGTGGTCATATGGGTAAATACAAACGGCATCGCAGGGTAGAGATTACCTCTTTCTTTGCCAATTCCGTCTTTCAACGCACGATGGAAATCAGCGCGGGTATAGTTACCAATACCAAATTGTTTATCAGGCGTTATATTCGTGGAGTAAATGGTACCAAAAGGGGTTCCGATAGCACGCCCCCCCGCAGCCAATGGCCCTTCAGGTAATGAGTGGCAACCAAAGCAATCCCCAGCGGTTGCCAGTTCTTGCCCTCTTGGCAATAATTTGGCGACTTCTTCTGAGGTTAGCGGTTTATCTAAATCAGGGCCGATACTGGAGGTACGAAAAGCGCCAAACAGGATCGCAAGCATTAATATTATGAATAATAAGATAATAATATAAATGCTTTTACGTAGAGAGCTGGATTTAGCCATGATGTTTCTCCCTAGTCGATCACGCAGCCAGGAGTGTCGAGAGCGACTTTCCTCACAGCTTCATAATAGCGTACATAACCTGTACAACGGCAGATATGCTCATTGAGAGCCTCTTCAATCGCATGTTCGAGTTGGTCTCGTTTCACTGGATTTTTCTTCAGTTTATCGAGAAACACCGTTGCACCTGTGACAAAACCGGGAGCACAATAACCACATTGGAACGAAAAGTTTTCGATAAAAGCTTGTTGAATTGGCGTTAATTCAACAACTTTGCCTTGTTCATCCAGTTTGGCTTGCCCTTCGATGGTAACAATATTTTTATTGTTGAAATAATGGGCACCAAAGATACAAGTCCGGCTTTCAACCGTTGTGCCATCGGGCTGGATTTCCATAATGGTACAAGCATGGCAAATCCCTTGTCCGCAACCAAAGTGGGTGCCAGTGAGGTCTAGGTATTCATGTAGAAACTCAATCATTGGCATCCCAACAGGGACATCAATAGGACCAATTTTTTGGCCGTTAATGGTCAGTGTTAGTGGCTTGCGCTCAATAATCGGAACGGCATTGTTGATTTTCATGAGAGTGCCTTTTTAATTTTATCTACCGTAATAGGGAATTCATAGAAACGCTTGCCTGTTGCATGGGTTAATGCATTGCTAGTCGCAGGTAAGATTGGGATCATCCCCAGTTCTGCCATGCCTTTGGGTGGCGAAGTTTCTGAAAGTGGTGGTAAGTAATCAATGGTTTGCTGCCAAACCGCAACATCTTTAGCGCGTGGCAGGACATAGCGATTAAAGTTCCATGTTCCGTTTCCTGGCCCATCTTCATAGAGTGGTAATTCTTCCATCAACGCGTGGCCGATACCCATCGCGGTACCCCCTTGAATTTGGCCTGAAACCAATTCAGGGACAATCATCGTACCGGGGTCCATAATCATATGGTGGCGCATGATATCGACCTCACCCGTCATGGTGTTGACGTTGAGCTCGACTAAACAAGACGCAGGCGTGACCGTTGTTGGGTCCGCTTTGGCGCGTTGTGTTGGTGGGTAGTAGGCAATTTTACGTTTAATAAAATGGTAACCGCCAGTTGTCATTTGTTTTTTCAATTCTTGTGGTGCACCCTCGCCATAACGAACGGATATTGCATCGAGAGGGAGATTTTTCAAACCCACAGTTGGGATATCGAATTCTGCGCGAGCCCACTGCCAGCTGGAATAACCGTGAACAGCAACCCCAGTGATGAGCCCCATCTCATGGGCTCTTCTGGCTAAAATGTCAAAAGGAATGGGCTTCATTCCACCACCGCCAATACCATCTGGGCCAACGCGAATATCGGCAAATTCAACATTTAAGCCGTTGAACGCACCGCCGCCGGGGCCTTCACTCCAAATGCTTTTAGCCGCAGGCCAGAGGGTATTTTCCAATAAAAAATGGCCAGCTTGGCGCGTACCGAACCCAATGTAGTAAACACCACTTGATGAGCTCATGTCAGGTATTAGAGCGGGTGTCCAATAGGGATCAGTTTTGGATAATTCATCTTGTTTTTTCTGGTCGGCCCAACTGGTTTTAAGCGGTAGTTCTTCAAACTCAGTCACCCCAAACTCAACGACATCAGGGGCTTTGCTGAGTGCTTGCCATACCATCACTTGCTGTGCGGTTGTGCCACCGGTGCCAATCTCTTGCATACAATGGCGCATTGTTAGCTTGCCATTGGCATCAAATTCAAGAGAAAGAATCGTTGGAACACCGCTAGACCCATAAACTTGCTGTACTTGCGCGAAGCCAACGCCGTATAACTTACCGGGGTTTTTCGCTTCATAATCGGCTTTGTTTTTCTCACGATCGACCCAAATCGGGTGTTTTTCCGCAAGATTTAACATTTCAACGTTGCGCGGGTCACCGGCTATTACACCACCTTGTGTATTTGGATAACCTTCTAAAATGGCATTACGGCGGCGCAGTTCAATCGGGTCAATATTAAGATTATGAGCGATTTCATCCACCATCAATTCAGTGACTGCCATCGACTGCAAGGAACCAAAACCACGCATTGACCCCGCTTCGACAGCCGGAGTGGCCATGGCGAGAGCAGTGAGGTCAGATTTAGGGAAGTAATAAATAGACTGAGCACCGCGCACTGCTACGTGAGATACGGCAACGGAGAGGTTTTCACGACCGCCGCCATTACAGTTATAAGTGCCTTTTAATACATCAAACTTACCTGTTTTTTTATCACCAATAATGGTGACATCCATCTCAATGGAGTGGCGTTTCATTCCCATTTGGAATTGTTCATAGCGGTCATTTGCCATGCGAACAGGTAAGCCATCAGCGTAGAAACTAGCGACCATCGAATAAAAAGGAAAAACCGAATAGTCTTTTGAGCCGTAACCAACAGTAGAACCGGTTAATAACACAATGTTTTCGACGGAAAAATGTTTGTTGTGTTTAGATAGCTCAGCAGCAGCATTAACTACACCAGCAGGAGACTGTGTCGCGGTTAAGATATGCAGTGTTTTGGTTTGCGCGTCATACCAAGTATTACAGTTATCTGGCTCCATCGCGCAAGGGTCAATGGATTGTGAAAAACCATGGCGCTCAATCACAAACTTATCAGGGTTCTCGCGAGCCGCTGCGATTTCTTGCTCAATTTGCCGCGCGTAATCCATCGCTTTTTCTTGTTTATCAGGGCTTTTTTCTGCCTGATGAAGGGCTTGAATAAAGCCACCGCCACGATCTTTACGGATCACTGGGGGAATAGAAATGGCGTGCTTGGGGTCATAAGGTGGCCAAATAGGCGTATTGCCATCGAACCCGCCTTTAATACCTGAATCTTGATAAGGGGAAAAAATAGAAGGCGAAAGTGGTGTGTCACCACCGATACGCACGTACCGTGCTGCACCATAGTTGGCGGGCGGTTTTGGCCCTGTCACCGTTCCGTATTTTACGGTGTTTGTGGCAAAGCGTAACATCCGCTGTGCTGCACTATATTTATCGAAATCATGATAAATCAAGATAGCAACTGGGTGGCCAATAATCGGCGGTGTATCCCCTAGAGGAACTAAAATATTGGTGCCATAGAAGCCTTTCCCCATACTGGTATCTTGGGGAATATTTAAGCCATCACGGATAAGATCTTCTTGTAAAACAACTTTATCAGGTTGTAGATTTGGCCCTAACATTGAAATATCAATGCCTTCAAAGGTTTTATCTGCCTCTGTCGCTTTTAACATAAAGGCATAACTTTGTTTTTTTGGCCAGCCGGGGATGTCTTTAGCGCGGTAATCACGAGCAAAATTTTTACGGCCAGTGACTTTTTCAACGCCATCCCAACGAAAACGTGCTTTACCGTTTTGACCAATCCAATCCGTTGATGGGGCGTCAGAATCGAGCTCCATTGCTATCGCAAAAGGGAGTTTGCCGACCATAACAGCAATGCCCGCAATAGTGCCTAGTTTGATGAAATTGCGTCTAGAAATATGTCCCGACATGTTGTGCTCCCTGATTATATTTTTAGGGTTTTTATTATGAGCAATGGAAGTAAATAATATTTTTTAGTCATTCATTATAAGATCGTTTTATTTCGCTTAAGTTTGCTCACAATTTGATGACTAATATCAGATAGCTCAGTAAGTTACATAAATAGTATGGGTATCTGTAATGATATATCAAGAACGAGTAAAGGGATTTAGACAAGAAAGTGAATAATACTGTTTAAGTCATCTTAATATGACAGTATTGAATAAAATAACTGAGCTTTATTAGAACACAATTTATTTAAATGATACTAATTCTTATTAATAAATGATTAAATCAATATGCATTTAATTATGTAAAGTATATTTGTATTCGGTTATTAAATAGAAAACTATTGGGCTCGTTAAATACGAACAAGCCCGATAGTTCATTTTTTGTCATTATTGACGTAAGGATTTAACATGCTCCGGGGTGACATCAGCAGGTTGTCCTCCCCACTGAACGCGAAGGAAGTTCACTAAGTCACTAATTTGTTGGTCATTTAGCTTATTGGCAAACCCTGGCATGCTTTGCATATATTGGTTATTTGGGAACGCTTGCTCAGGCAAACCATCTAGAATCGCATTAATTAGGTTAGTGCTATCCACATCACGCAATGTTGAATTTCCTTTCATTGCCACCGCCACATTCGGTTTACCGCTACCGTCATAGGAGTGGCAACCTGAGCAGGTTTCTAAATAAATTTGGCGGCCTTGTGCATTACCTTCCCCCACCCTTAATGGCGAAGTTGCTGGCGGGTTATCGCCCATTAAATAGGTGGCTATGGCATTATTATCTTCTGGAGTTAAATGTTGAGAACTCAGATAAATTACAGGGTGCATATCACTGTAGGCGGAACCTTGTGGTGTGAGCCCAGTCATGAAAAACTGCTGTAAATCTTCTTTTGTCCATCCTCGTTCTGCAAGCGCTTGCGGGGTAATATCTGGAGCAACAAAACGACCTAAAGCACCCCCTTTCATAAAGTTATCTAAATCCATTTCTCCCAGCTTTCCTCTTGGCGTATGGCATTCAGCACAGTGCTCTAATACGTTAACTAAATACTTACCACGTAGCCATTCAGGGGAGCTACCTTGTGAGCTATCGGGGAGTGGTTTATCGTTAAAAAACAATAAATTCCAGCCAATCATTGCCATGCGTTGGTTCAGTGGGAATGGCAATGAATTTTCAGGTGGCGCGACATCAATAGCTGGCTGGCTCATCAAATAACTGTAAATAGCATCAGAATCTTCCCGAGTGATCCCTTTATAGGATGTATAAGGCATTGCCGGATAAAGATTTTTACTGGGTGGAGAGATACCTTGGGTCAGTGCTTTATAAAAATCATCTTTTGTCCAGCGGCCGATACCAAAATCGGCTGAGGGCGTTAAGTTACTGCTGTAGATGGTACCAAATGGGGTATCGAGTGGAAAACCACCAGCTAATGGTGCACCATCAGCACTGGTGTGACACGCAGCGCAGTCACCGGCAAGAGTGAGGTAACGGCCTCGCTCAATTTCTTGAGGCGTCGCAGTCACTTTTTGTACAGGGCCATCTAAGGTACGGCTTTCATACCAATACATTACCGCCCAAACGATGATAGCGATGGCTATCAACCATAAAATAATTCGTTTGATCATTTTACTGCCTCCTTGATAAGACCAGGAGTCGCAAGAACCACATCGCGTACTGCTTCATAATAGCGTACATAACCAGTACAACGGCATATATGGTTATTTAGAGCTTGTTTGATAGCCTCTTCTAAGTCTGCTTCTGCAATCGGGTTTCGCTGAAGTTCTTCAATAAACACAGTCGCTGCATTTACAAAACCTGGGGTACAGTAGCCACACTGAAAACTGAAATTTTCAACAAAAGCTTGTTGAACCGGAGATAGTTTTACCTCTCCGTTTTCTTCTTTGGTGGCAGCCCCTTCGATAGTTCGGATGCTTTTATTATTGAAAAAATGTGCACCAGTAATACAGGTGCGGATTTCTTCGCTGGTACCAGATGGATTATCTAATATAACAACGCAAGCATGGCAAATGCCTTGGCCACAACCTAGGCGAGAACCTGTTAGGTCAACATATTCATGAAGAAAGTCTATCATCATGAGGCCTTCAGGCACGTCCATTGGTCCATACTGTTGGCCATTAATGGTTAAGGTGAGGGGAAGGAAATTTAGGCTCATGATATTACCTCTAAAATGTCTTTTGCGCGTACAGGCAAATGCAAGAAATGATGACCAGTTGCATCTGCAATGGCATTGACGATGGATGAAACTACCGGGATCATAACAACCTCAGCAACGCCTTTCGGCGGGTCAGTATCTGAAAGTCCTGGTAGGACTTCATTGGTTTGTTGCCAAACTGCAACATCACTGGCAAGCGGGAGATGATAACGGTTGAAGTTCCACGTCCCATTACCGGGACCATCTTCGTAGAGAGGTAAATATTCATGGAGTGCATGGCCGATACCCATTGCTAATCCACCTTGAATTTGTCCTGAAACCAGTTGTGGGACGATAAGATTACCGCATTCCACCACACTATGGTGATTCAGCAATTCGACTTGCCCAGTCGCTTTATCAATGGATAGCTCGCTAACGGTAGCGACGGCACTGTAGTAAGTGACTCCGGCATTATTTCTTTGTGTATCAGGGTAATAAGCTTTTTCGCGGTGGCAAACTTGGTATTCTTTATCGGCAAATCGTAGTGATAGCCCATCAATCGGTAAACGGCGAGTTTCACCCTGAATAGGGAAATCGGCTTCAGCCCATTGCCAGCGGTTAAATACGTGGCACACTGCGCCAGTTACCCCGCCCATTGCAAAAGTGCGTTCAATTAAGCGCGGTAAGCTAAGCACCTCAAGCCCATCAGCGGTTAAGCCTTCAGCAACCCAACGAGCATCTTCACGGCGAACAACTAGAGGGGCCGCTTGTCCGCCGCCAATCCCTTCTTGCCAAATTGACATGGCAGCTGGCCATAACCCATGTTCGAATATAAGGCGTGCGGCTGCTTCTGTGCTGTGGGTGAAATAATAGGCTGAATTACTCGCACTCGCAGGTGAGCAGTAGTTCGGTGTCCATAATGGGTTTTGTGCTAAGTGGTTTTGCTCATCTTGTGACATAGCAAATGGGTTACCTGTTGAGATCATCGGTAAAATTGACCAATCAACAACGGAAAAATGAGCTTGTTCCGCAGGCTTTCCTAACCATTTAGCGCAAACCACCGATTGGGACGTAGACATACCTGTACCAATTTCTGCTCCACTATGATAAATGGCTATTTTACCCTCGGGGGTAAGTTCTACGCGAGCAAAGGAGGATTCCGCACCTGTCCCAAAGTCTTTTTGCACACAAGAAATCCCTGTACCGAATAGTTTACCGCTATTTTTCGCTTCAAAGTCGGCTTTACGTTTGGCTCTGTCAGTCCACATTGGGTGAGCAGCACAGCGGGTTAACACTTCATCGGCACGAATTGCGCCGCCAGGAATTGCCCCTTGGGTATTTTTCATCCCAGATTTGATGATATTTTTAAGACGGAACTCGATGGGGTCTACTTTTAGGAGTTTTGCGGCTTCTTCCATTAACATATCGGTTGCTGCCATGGCTTGTAAAGTACCATAACCGCGAGCTGAACCCGCATCGACAGCTCTTGATGCAATACCGACCGCAGATAAATCACTACGGGGAATATAATAGATAGCTTGGGCCCCAGTAGCCCCGACCATGACAACGGAAGGCGTAAAATTACAGCGACCACCGCCGTCACCGATAAAAGAAGCTGAAAGGGCTTCAATTTTATGCGTTTTTTTATTAACCGCTAAGGTGTAATCCATATCGAAAGCATGGCGTTTGATGGTAGATTGAAATTGTTCATAACGGTCATTAGCTAGACGAATAGGGACTCCGTCTCCATATAATGTTGCCATCGCACCATAATAGGGGAATGGAGTGTGGTCTTTAGAACCATAACCAACGGTAAAACAAGGGTGTAGGAAAATTTGTTTAATTGGAAAATGCGATTTTGCCAACATCTCTGGTAATGATTCCGCAACTTCCTGAGGGGACTGTGTCGGAATAACAAGATGGAATGACTGTGTTTTGGCGTCGTACCAACCGTTAGCATTATCAGGCTCTAAGGCAGCAGTATCAATGGATTGAGAAAAGTATTTTCGTTTGAGCACTAACCAGTCTTCCGGTGGGTTTTCCAGTTGTTTAGCGAGCTCATCAGCATATAGCATGCCTTGTTGATCTAATTTTCCGCCTTCGCGACCTTCAGGCCAAACGGGTAAGTGCTTTTTCATGCCAATAGGGGAGATTGGCATATCTTTTAGGCTTGAATAAATATCTGGCTCATAAGGATTTTCATTGCCAATTCGCACGCCACGGTAGGTTCCCCATGGGTCTCGTTCTAATGGGCCAGTTACTGCGCCGTATTGGATAACATCGTCACGGAATTTTAAGGTTTCTTTGGCAAAACGGAATTTAGCAAAATCATGATAAATCAATAATGCGACGGCTTGGCCAAGGTAAGCGGGAGTTTTCCCTTCTGGAAGCAATAAATCATCACCATAAAATTCAGGGAAAGCAACGCCATCTTTTTCTAAGTCACTTGCAGTTACGATGCGGTCAGGCATCAGGCCATCTTTTAGCAGATCAAGGTTAAAGCCTTGGTAAATTTTATCGGCTTGAGTCACGCGGAGTAAAAATGCATGACCTTGCTGTTTTGGCCAGTGAGGGATATCACGTGCACGAATGTCTCTGGCGAAGACTTTTTCCCCTTGGACTTTGGCAAAACCATCAATACGAAATTTGATTTGTTTGTCGACCGGGTTCCAGTCAGGAGATTGAAGGATTTTTTCTTCGAATAGCACATCAAAAGCACGGCTATACAAAGGGGCTAAATAAACAGATATTCCCGCTATAACGGCACATTTTAGAAAGTGTCTGCGGGAGAGTTCGACATTGCTTTTGCTCATAATACACCCTTACACTTATTATTATTACATCGGTATTTTTATTTTTATAGTCATATCGAAAAAATTACTTGTATCACATTTATATTATACTTCTCTTAATAAATTTCAAATTAATGATAAGTAGTTCTTGTGATCTTACTGAATATACTTTATTTATGAGATACGCAATCAGTATATCGATTTAAAATAAAAACTATGAATATTGGTATTTTAATATTGGCAGCAGGAAAAAGTGAACGTTTTCAAAATGCTGGAGGTAAAGGAAGTAAATTAAATTTTATGCTTGAAAAAAATACAGTTTTTGAAAAAACACTATTAAATTCAATCGATAGTGAGCTTCCTGTGCATGTAGTGACACGGCCTGAGAATGAAGGTGTTATTAATAATTGTTTACAATTTAATATTCCATACTCGTTGATAAATAGTAATGGGTTAGGTGAATCAATCGCATTTGGTGTTAAAAATACGTCTAATTTAGATGGGTGGATAATTCATTTAGCGGATATGCCATACATCAATAGTCATTTATTTACTCGTATAGTGAATGAATTAAAACAGCATACATTAGTCAGGCCAATATATAATGGTTTGCCAGGCCATCCAGTGGGAATATCTGCAAAGCATTATACAGAATTAATTAATCTAGTAGGTGATGACGGTGCGAAATCAATATTACGTCGCAATCTTGTTTATCAATTAGACATAAATGACGAAAATGTTGTAAAAGATATTGATTATCCGAGTGTTGATAACGATTAAGGAACGAATATGTTGCGTGAAGATGTTTTTGTTATCTCTCAAGCCCTTTCTTGGATAAAAAAAGAGCCCATATGGTTGTGTACGGTGCTAAGTACATATGGTTCCTCTCCTCGTAGCCCGGGCTCACTTCTTGTTGCAAAGGCAGATGGCCAGTATGTTGGTTCTTTATCAGGTGGTTGTATTGAAGAAGATTTTATTCAACGAATACAGCATGCTGAATACATTAAGAGCAGCCAAATTGTTCGCTATGGTCGCGGTGGTTTAGAAGCGAAAGTGAATTTACCTTGTGATGGTAGTTTAGATGTTTTAATTGAATATTTACCGAATAGTCAGGAAAGTGTTAGTTACCTTACGGAGATACATCAAGCGTTACTGGGATATACTGCAATCAGTAAAAAAATCACGTTGCCACAAAGGGGGGAGGTAAGCACGGTTAATAATCAACAAATCCCAACCCAAATAGAGCGGGAAGGGGATAATATTCAATTGTATATTGCTGCGCCACCACGGTTAATTATTGCTGGGATCTCAAATGTAGGTATTTACTGTGCTAGTTTTGCAGCAACATTAGGGTTTGAGGTTATCATTTGTGAACACCGTGAAGATGAGCTATCGCGTTTTTCTGGGCAACTTTCTAGTCAATTTGAAGTCATTAAATTATTTCCAGCTCGCTATTTGGAATCCCAAAGCTGTACACCGAATACCGCTATTGTTTCTTTAACCCATGATCCTCGTATTGATGACCTGACACTAATGGAAGCAGTGAATACCCCAGCGTTTTATATTGGTGCAATGGGCTCAGTAAGAACGAGTGCTCGTCGTCGTGAACGTCTTATAGCATCTGGTGGGATGACGGAGGCGGAAATAGAACGCATCCATGCTCCCATTGGTATTCCTATCGGTAGCAAAACACCACCCGAAATAGCATTAGCGATAATGGCGGATATTGTAGCTCATAAAAATGGCGTAGTTTCATCTAGTTATGTTAGTGAAACGAAAAAAATAATGGTTACAAATTCAATGTATTGTGATGTTTAAAGTTAAATTCCCATGCCTTATAAAGTTAAATGACCTTTATAAGGCGAAAGGACCTAAAACTAGTTTAGTTGGTATAAATAGAAGAAATCATTTCTCCCATTTTTATTAAATATTTTGAAGCATCATATCGGTCAGTGACTATCTCTATATAAGCAGCAGTATCGAGTGTTTCGATAGCCTGTAAAGCCTCATCTAATTCATCGCAGGTTGTCACTTTTTTGCAATACCAATCGTCACATCCCAGTGCTAAAGGAAGTTGTGCGTAATTCCATTGCGCAACATCATTATAATAATATTCAGGTTCTTTACAGAATAGTCGTTCAATAAGATAGCCATCATTATTTAATACAAAGATGATGGGTTTTAATCCGAATCGTGCAAATTGACTAATTTCTTGCATAGTTAATTGATGAGCGCCTTCCCCTGTCGCTAAGATGACTCGACGTGACGGGGATGCTAAAGCGGCGCCCAGTGCAGCAGGTGTTGCCCAGCCAATAGATCCCCATAATGATTGGGAATGAAAAGATGCACCTTTAGGTAATAGTGAAAATGCTAAGCCCATTGAAAAGGTTCCAGTATCTGTAAATATTATATCATTAGGTCTAAACATTTTTTCTAAGCGAGGATATAGATATGATTCAGCTATTTCGTTTGTTTCTACGGCTATCGGTTGACCTAGTGATTGGGCCTTAGGACTTTTGTGTTGATTAAAAGAAGAGGTTGGCAGTGATAGCAATCTATTCTGCAAGGCTAAAACAACGTCTTTCATGGAAATATTATTGTAGCATTGGCCATCAATAATGACTTTATCTTCCATAATATGGATTATATTTTCGATTTTAATATTAGAGGTATAACAACCTGAATTAAAGTCAGACAGAATAGTGCCTATATTTATAACACAATCACTGCTTTCGACAAATGAAGTGACTTGAGGAGTTAATATTTGCCCTGTATACATTCCGATATATTGCGTATTAGTTTCATCTAATACACTTTTATCCATAAATAACGTGGTATAAGGAATTTTGGTTTTTTCAATGATTGTTTGTAAGGTATTTGCTACGCCTAAGCGCAAAGACATTGAGCCTGCTAATATGCAGGGTTGTTGGCTATTTATTAATTTATTTAAGATTAAAGGAATAATATTTTTTAGTGTTTCTGAGCAACTGTTTGGTATTAATGGAACAACATGATGAAATGGTTTAATTACAGTCTTTACAGCATAATCAGCAGGTAAGCCAAAATAAACTGGACGGCGTTCATGTAAGGCGCATGCGATTAACCGCTCAGTCTCTTCAATACAGTTTTCAGGGGTAATAATGGCATGAGCACAGACAATATGTTGGCTCATTTTATAAAAAACGTCATAGTTTCCATCCCCTAATGTGTGATGAGAAATGCGTTGTTTCTTTTGTGTTAGGCTAGGAGGCATTCCAACAAGGTGAAATATAGGGACTCTTTCAGCATAAGAACCTGCTATTGCATTGAGAGCGCTTAATTCGCCAACGCCAAAGGTTGTTGATAGTGCAGCAACACCTTTAATTCTTGCATATCCGTCTGCAGCATACGCTGCGTTTAATTCGTTGCAATTGCCAATCCAACGTTGATGGGAGTTTGCACAAACACTATCATTTACAGGAAATGAATAATCACCAGGAACACCAAATATATCTTCGATGCCTAATTGATAGAGCTTAGATAAAATATATTCAACAACAGTTTCTTTCATTTAACTTCTCCAGTTAATAATTGTTTTTTACTTGATTTGTAATTATTTATATTAGCTATTTATTCTTATTGAAATCAATTCCATGATAGCTAATAAGGGAAGTAGTGAAAGTGTTATATTTTATAATGAGATTAATGGGGGTTATTAAATATATTATTTAATAAATTAATATAAATTAGTAGAGTAATAAAAAACAGTAGATCTTTTTAGACCTCACTGTTTTTTAGATTTAGAATACAGTTAAATAGGGTCAAGCCTGAGCAGCAATCACCATAATTTCTACTAGTACTTGTTCCCGAGCCATATTGGCTTCAACAGCTGCACGGGCAGGGCTATTTTCTATAGGCATCCAACTTTCCCATACCGCATTAAAGTCAGCAAAATCCCGTTTGATATCTTTAATCCAAACTTGGGCGGATAAAATACGTGTTTTATCACTGTTGCTTGCAGCAAGTAATGAATCAATCTTGGCAAAAACGTCTTTGGTTTGTTGTGTGATATCACCCGTTAGATCATTAGGTACTTGCCCTGATAAGTAAACTAAACCTGAATATTCAACGCTATCAGCTAAGCGTGGTTTTGGGTTGTTACGTTTTATGGACATGATTACCTCGTTAATCCAGTTAAAGAAATAGGGGGTTTTTGTTCAGTTATTAATTGGCTCAGTATTTCCGCGCTGCCTGCGGCAAGTGTAAACCCTAAACTGCCATGCCCAATATTAAGCCATAAATTTTTATAGGCAGTTTTTCCTAGTATCGGTGGGCCTTTCGGTGTTGAAGGGCGTAACCCACACCAACTTTCAGCATCGTCAATTTTAGGTAATTCAGGGAAGGTATTTTTAATAATATTCTTGAGTGCTTGTATTCTATTTTCACGCAAGCCTTGCTTGTCATAACCAATATCAACCATCGCAGCAATGCGTAATTGATCATTAAGTTTGGCATAGACAATTTTATTGCCGTAATCAGTCACGTTAATTTTCGGAACAATATGTTCTACCTGCGGGTATTCTACGCTTAAGCTATAGCCTTTTAACCCTAAAATTGGGACATTAATATTTAGTGGTTTTAACAATTCGCGGCTACCATTGCCGGCACAAACAATAAAATCATCAGCTTGGATAGTTCCCTGGTGAGTGGCTACTCCTATAATGCAGTCATCTTGTTTAATGAAAGATTGAACATTATGTTGTAAGCAAAGATTAAATTGAGATTGCGTGAGTAAATATTGCAGTAGGTTCTTACAGAATAAATAGCAATCTGCACTCTCATCATCAGGGGCATATATTGCACCTACCAATTGAGACTGTATATTTTTTAAAGAAGGTTCTAGCCCAACAATTTCAGAGGGTGTTAATATTTTTTGAAATTGTTTATCAACCGTTTCACTGGCTTTTTGAAAACTTTTATTATCACGGTGGATAATTAATTTCCCTGATTTTTCCCAAGCAAAATCAGAAATATCACCATTGTTACGCCATTTATTCATTATTTCTTGGCTAAAAAGTGATAAACGTAAAAGATGGGCACCATTAATTTTATTCGTTTTACGGTTACAAGCTAATGTAAATTGTGCAAGCCAAGACCATTGTTGTATTGAAGGCGTTATTTTTAGATTTAAAGGAGAATCATTTTTCCCCATCCAACGTAGGCCTTGCAAAGGAACACCGGCGTCTGCAAGAGGAGATACATAACGATAGCTGAGTTGCCCACCGTTAGCAAAACTGGTCTGCATGCCAACATCGGTATCTGATTCAACTAATGTTACGGTTTGGCCTGCTTTAATTAATGCATAGGCGGTGCTTAAACCAATTACACCAGCTCCAATAACCACCACATGTTTAGTCATAATAATCCGTAACTCATAATAACCAAGATGTTATTATTTAACGGTGAATAAGCTAACTAAACAATTGAGTTTTCATTACTAGAGTATAACTTTTGGTTAACTACTTTATTTCTTTTTTCAAGTGTGGATGCCAAAGTATTAACATAATTTTGTGCAGCTTTGGTTAATGGTTTGTCTGCGCGATGAAAAACAGATACGGCAAGATGTAAACCTTCTTTTAGTGGGTAAATCATCGACTCAGGTAGCGTATGTTCGGCTGAAAAAATATCCGTAATACTACAGCCTAAACCCGCTTGAACAAATTCTGCTGCCATATGGTAGGTATGAACACTAATATTTGATTCTGCAAACTCATGGCGCTTTTGTAATAGCTGAGATAAGGAGTCAGACCCAGGATGGATCCAACGCTCTTGGTCTATATCGGTGAGTGATACAGGGGAGTGCAATGGTAATTTACTATCCACATAGACTAATGGGATATCAGCAATGGGAAGAACAGTAATGCCCCCTTCAATTTCAAGATTAAAGCCAATACCAATGTCGAGATCTTGTTGGGTTAATAACTGCAGAATATCCGTTGTATGATGTGTACCGATCGTGAGTTTGATATTGGGGTGTTTTTTAATAAATTGCGCGGTCACTTCAGGTACTAAGTTTAGCCCTAAGCTAGGTAGACAACCAATGGCTAGTTTACCTTGCGGATCACGTGATAAATTTTGCGCTAAAATTCTTAGTTTATCTAGATTTTGATAAACTTCTTTGGCTTCTTCAAATAGCAGGTTTGCCTCAGCCGTGGGAATTAACTTTCCTCTTATTCGCTGGAACAAGACTAAGCCAAGTTGTTGTTCTGCATGTTTTAAGGCCTTACTTGCCGCGGGTTGTGAGATATGTAAAACCTCCGCTGCACGAGTTAAAGAGCCACATGTCATGACTGCATAAAAAATATCGAGATGCCTTAATTTCATTTTCAGAAACCTACTATTTGCTTTGACTCACCGAAACCGACTATTTGTATTAATTCGCATATTCTACCGAATTAATACAAATTAATCTGAACAACTATTTATTTGGTACTGAAAATGATGAAAGGTAATTAGGCGGTTTAAATTCAATGGTGATAAAAAGAGAAGGCCAGATGATATACATAGGTTATAGCCTGGCCTCTATGATTGCGTACTAGGTAAAATACGTGCCGATTTCGATAAAGATTTTAATTAAGATACTATTTGAAATATCGACAATAAATGCCCCTACCATTGGCACCACTAAAAATGCTTTATGAGAAGGACTGAATGCTTTAGTGACGGTCTGCATGTTAGCGATAGCGGTTGGTGTCGCACCCATTCCAAACCCGCAGTGCCCAGCACTAATAACAACTGCGTCATAGTCTTTACCCATCATTTTAAAGGTAACAAATGTTGCAAATAGAACCATAACTACCGTTTGGACAGCAATAATTATCAGAACAGGGCCTGCCATACTGGCGAGTTGACCGAATTTTAAGGACATTAGCGCCATTGCTAAGAATAATGACAAGGCAACGCTACCTAAAACATCAACAGTTGGTTCAAAAACTTCATGCTTAAATACATGGGTTAAGACGTTACGAATAATAATACCGACAAATAAGCACCAAACAAAGGTTGGTAATTGCATGACAGTATCTTTAAAAAACTCACTAATATAGCCACCGACAACAATACAGATAATCAGCATTGAGATGGTTTCAATAACATTATTAGCATTAATTTTTCGTTTAACACTCGGTTGTTCGAAGGCTTCAACGATTGTTTCTTTTTCGAGTTCAGTGCTTTTAGGGATTGAAACTTTTTTCAATAAATGACGAGCAACAGGGCCGCCAATTAACCCACCTAATACTAAACCTAGGGTTGCACATGCCATAGCTAATTCAACAGCACCAGTCACGCCATACTTATCAGCCAGTATTGGTCCCCAAGCTCCTGCGTTGCCGTGGCCACCCGTAAGTGTGATTGAGCCTGCAATTAAGCCAATAAATGGACTTTCATTAAGCATGACAGCCATTCCCATACCAACGGTATTTTGAATAGCAATTAAGATAGTCACTGCGATAGTTAATAAAATAAGCGGCTTACCACCTTTTATTAAACGCGAAAAATCTGAGCTCAATCCAATTGATGAAAAGAACGTAATCATTAAAATGCTTTGTAGTGAAGCATCAAAAGTAAATGAATATCCAGCTGTTTTATCGACAATTAATAGAATGATAGCAACAATAAAACCGCCAACAACGGCTTCAGGAATATGGTTTTTTTGTAGAAAAGGAGTGTATTTTACAACAAACATACCAATCAATAGCGCCAAACAAGCGACTAATAAAGTGTAGCTGGCATCTAGGATCATTATTTTACCTCAAGTTAGTTTACCAGAACTTTCACCGTTGTTATTTAACATTAGCGATAAATTAAATTACTTTGCGTAACTTTTGTTTAACAATGAGTTTTGTTTGGGTATCTATAACTTTTAGTTAACTGCGACATTCTTATTTTTTCATTTGTCGAGCCATCCAATCCCGTAGTAAATTATTTATTTTCAATTTAACTATTTGTTAATTATGGTTTTTTCTGTTTGATATGTATTTGGGTATCATTTATATGGTGATTAATATTTGCACTGGTTTTATCTCGTGGTTATAAAGCCGAATTCAATATGAATGATGAGAAGTGTGATGTACCGCATGTAAGACGCTTAGCAATTGTAGAAGAAGAGGAGTAATGCTGCATGATGTAGAATGAGCTTTTAGTTTATTTAATAATTCAAATGAAAATTGATGTCTTGAACATGTCATTTGGGCTCAGTATCTGAACGATTAATTGCTTTTAACCTCAGTGAAATGAATGCGAATATTATTCATTAAAATAATAGTGTAATTCTATTTAAATATTATAGCTTAGTTTTTAACCATTTCATTTATGTCATAAAAATAAGTCAGTGATTTAGTTATTGATTTTATTAAAATTATTGTTTTAATTACTATTTATACTAGTATTAGTATCATTAAATATGATAGGAGTGATATGATGGTAACTCCCCCCCAAGCAGAACAAGCATTGGTTATTCTGCGAAAACATTTTTCTGATTCATTAATTGCAGTTTATCTACACGGTTCCTCTGTTTCTAGTGGGTTACGGCCAATGAGTGATATTGATTTACTTGTGGTGATTGATAGCCCCGTGACTGATATTTGCCGTGAACAACTTGTACGAGATTTAATGGATATTTCTGGCTTATATCCGATTGATCCAAAAGGCCGGCGACCACTGGAAATTGTTGTATTCTTAACAAGTGAATTAAACATGCTTTCTTATCCTGCAAAATGTGAATTAATTTATGGAGAGTGGTTACGTACAGAGTACGAGCAAGGGGTATTTGAAGGACAAACTCAAGACCCTGAATTCACACTAATGTTAGCCCAAGCGTCACAAGAAGCAGTAAGTTTATGGCACAAGGAAATATACGGCTTACCTATTGTTGGCCTGCATGATATTCGCCGAGCTATGTTAGATTCACTCCCTAATTTAGAGTTATCTCTAAAAGGTGATGAGCGTAATGTTTTACTGACATTAGCACGCATGTGGTACACCATGGAAACGGGACTATTTATGTCAAAGGATGAGGCTGCCATTTGGGCAATAGAACTCATGCCAGTGGAATTGGCCTCGGTGCTACTGGTAGCGAAAAAGGCCTATTTAACTGGTGTTTCTGTTGAATGGGAAAATCAACAGGTGGAAGTCACCTTGTGTGCGAACTATTTAGCTGAGCGTATTCGTGTTTATTCTTAGATGCACATAAGCCAGTGTGTCTTTTGATGCTTTTTTAATACAAATCAAATAACGTTTGCCTGATATTTAATGAGTTGAAAAGTGAAAGTCTTATACTGCTTTACTGTTTTATTAACGATGGAACAAAAATGACTAAAAAATCGATAAATCCAGAGTCTGTCTTTAATTCTTTGCAGTATGGCTTTAGCCAAGCCGTAGAAACAACGGGAACCCGACAATTATTTTTATCGGGTCAGGTTGGTGTGAATGCTGCGGAAGAAACTGTTGCTGGGGGAATTTACGAACAAACCGTGCAATCATTAATTAATATTGAACATGTATTGCATGAGGCCGGTGGCGATTTATCTCATGTGGCTATGCTACGTATTTATATCAAAGAGGGCTTTAACAGCCATAAGGAACAAGCTGATATTGCGCGAGCATTAAAAGAAAAATTTCCAAATATGCCACCTGCATCTTCTTGGGTTATTGTTTCAGGGCTTTCCTTACCGGAATGGTTGATAGAAATAGAAGCTCATGCAGTTTTGAATTAAATTTATTAGAATAGAAAAGCCGACAGTGGAAGTATCGGCTTTTCTGGCACTCGTGGTATTAGTGTTTTACTAATGTTGAGAAATAATAAATAAGAGGCACTGCAAGGATCCACAAGCTTATTGGAATTTCTCTCCATTTGCCTGCAACCGCTTTGATTAAAATATAAAATAACAGCCCACCTGCAATACCAGTACCAAAACTATTAGCGATTAACGTAATCATCACCATCATTAATACTGGTAAGCCATCAGTAAAATTGCCTAAGTCCACTTTTCGTAAGCCACTAAACATATTTAGTCCAATTAAAATTAGAGCTGGAGCTGTGGCTTGGGCTGGGATCATTAATGCGATAGGCGTAAATAACAGCATTAATAAAAACATAAAGGCAGCAGCAAGGGCGGTCATACCTGTTTTACCCCCAGCTTCTGCGGCAGCGGAGGACTCAATGAGTGCGGTTGCCGCTGGAATACCTACCCACGGGCCTAATGCAGCAGCAATTGAGTCAACGATAAAGGGGCGGTTAATATTTGGCATATTACCTTCTTTATCTAATAAGCCAGCCTCTCCGCCAACGGCTAAAGTTGTTCCCATGGTTGAGAAAAACTCAGCAGCAAAAAAGACAAATAAGAAAGGTAGGAAAGCGATATTTAATGCGCCAATTAAGTCTACATGCCCTAGTACAGGTGCTACAGAATGTGGAATACCAATAAAGCTTTCAGGCAATTTTGTGACGCCAAAAGGAATGCCTAAGAGGGTTGCAAATAAAATTGCCCATAAAATTCCGCCTGGTATTTTGCGAGCTTGTAGTGCAATCGCAACGAAAAAGCCTGCGAGTGCAACTAATGCACCAGGAGAAAGGAAATCCCCAAGCATTAGTGCATTTGTTTTTGGGTTAGCAAGTACTAACCCTGCATTTCGAAAACCTAAAACGGCCACGAACAGACCAATTGATGCAGTTAATCCGAGTTTAATTGATTGGGGAACAGAGCGTGTAACAACCTCACGCAAGCCAAATTTAGTTAATAGGAAAAATAAAATTCCAGACCAACAAGCAATGCCGAGCCCTATTTGCCAGTCAATGCCTTCACTACCTGCGAGAGTAATGCCGACAAGAACAGAGCCTCCGATACCGGGGCCAACAATAAATGGTAAATTCGCATAGAATGCCATTAATAAACTGGCAATGACGAAGACAATAATTGTTCCAGTGGTTGCTGCGCCTTTATCCATTCCTCCTGCGGCAAGTAAACCGGGGATCACGACTAGCAGGTAAGCTGCGGCTAAAAAACCAGTAACTCCGGCTAAACACTCTGTTTTCACTGAACTCCCACGTTCACGTAAAGCAAAGCGTTTTTCCAGCCAACTCCCTGATGTTGGCGTATTTATTGAACTGTCAGCCATTAATAGGCTCTCCTATCATTATTTTTGATATTTTTAATTTTCTAAGCGTGCTTAACCGTATGGATAACAGCGTCAACGATTTGACGTGTTGTTCCGTCAGTTAATCCTAAATCGGTTAAATGTGGCCCTGCATTGCAGGCAAGACAAGTTCCCTCAATGGCTTTAAATACGCGGTAAGGTGGTTCCCAATCTGCAATTTCACTGCTTAATTCACGTAATTGACGAAACTGAGCGGCTAATTCAGGCGCAGGTAAATCAGATAACATCCCCGCTATTGGCATCGCAACATGGGCTAAAATTTGGCCATTTTGCACTAACGCCATACCTCCACCACTCTCGATTAATAAATTAGCAGCGATAGCCATATCATCGGGGTCACGTCCAAGAACAACGAGGTTATGTGAATCGTGTGAATAGCTTGTCGCAATGGCTCCGCGTAATTCACCCCAGCCCTCAAGTAAGGCTATTTGAGGTAAAGCATCGTGACGGCCGTGACGGTGTTGAACTCGAATAAGACTGAAATTATTCGGCAGTTGTACCACGCTATTTTTGATTTGTACGTCAACTTCTCCCCATTGGGTAAAGCGCGCCCCACGAATATGACGTAAACGCGCACTACCATTATTTATTTCATCAATTTTTAATGTGCAATCATTTGGGGTAATAGGTGAAAGTCGCATGGTATCGCGTGGAGGTAAAATGTCATTAGGCACATTTAATGCATTGATAAGCTGATTATTTTCAGCAATTTTTCGTCCAGACACATACACAGCTTTCGCTTTCAAAACTTCCAATGAATCGAAGATAACTAAATTTGCTTTTCTACCTGCGGCAATCAGGCCAAGGTCATGGCGTTGCAAGCGTATTGCAGCATTAAATGTAGCAAAGCGTAGTACGTCCGTTGCCGGCATTCCATGCTCAATTAAAAGGTTAAGTAACGCAATAATGCCACCTTTTTCAATTAACATATCGGGCGGAACATCATCCGTACATACTGTAATTTGCGATGATAAATGTGGTAAGGATTTTAATGCGGCAACAATATCGGGAAGAAGGTAAGGATGAGAGCCACGAATTTGTAATGTAAGGCCCGCACGCAGTTTTTCAAGGGCATCTTCAGCCGAGGTTAATTCGTGATCAGATGTGACTCCGGCAGCCAGATAAGCTTGGAGATCAGCCCCATTTAAGCCTCTTGCATGGCCTTCTATAAGTTTACCTGATGTAATTCCTGCATTTAGAATTTCTTCCATTCTATCACTGCCATGGAGCACGCCAAACATATCCATAACTTCAGCCACACCACGAACTTCCGGCCAACTCAGCATGGTTGACATTTCATCCCCAGCAAAGTCTGCACCAGACATTTCTAGGCCAGGTGTTGATGGTACAGATGAAGGGGCTGCAACCATAATATCTAGCGGCAAATTTCGGCTAGAATCAATGGCATAACGTACACCTTCTAGGCCTAGCACATTGGCGAGTTCATGGGGGTCCCAAAATACAGCTGTTGTTCCTTGAGCTAGAACTATCTCGGCATAGCGAACAGGAGGTAAGTGTGAGCTTTCTAAATGAACGTGAGTGTCTATTAAGCCGGGTGAAATGAAATAGCCTGATAAATCATGGGTTTCATTTGCATCAGTACGGGTTCCAGTAGGGTGAACGCTAGCAATTAGGTTGCCGGTGATCCCGATATCTGCAAGGCGAACTTCACCTGTGACCATATCGACAATATTGGCATTAGCGAGTAAAAGGTCAAAAGGCTTTTCACCTTTAGCGGATTGAATGACATGACGCCTGTTTTGTTCTGTTATGCTCATAAAAATACCATTCCTTCAATTTAATGACTGTTACTTTATGAGCAACGCAAACGTTTGCCAAGATGATAAAATTTATCATGCGATAAGAAATGGTTATAATGAACAGATATATTGGCTAACCCAATAAAAATAAAAGTACATTATTATGATAGAACCTTGGCAGAGACTGCCAGCACTTACGCTCAAACAACTACAGTATTTTGTGACATTAGCAAAACTGCGCCATTTTACCGAGACAGCAAATCGTCTAGCGGTGAGCCAACCTGCTTTGAGTAGTGCTTTGCGGCAAATAGAAACGGTTATTGGAGGAAAACTAATTAATCGTACCGCTTCATCCGTAACATTAACGGAGCTAGGCGCAGCAATTTTGCCACATGCACAGCAAATACTGAGTGTTTCTCACCGTGCATTTAGTGAAATTCAAAGAATAATCGTGGAAGGTGGGGATGGAACATTACGTATTGGGCTAGTTCCTTCCGTAAGTTCTTTGTTATTTCC
Organism: Providencia sp. PROV182; assembly: GCF_028480325.1. Classification (NCBI taxonomy): domain Bacteria; kingdom Pseudomonadati; phylum Pseudomonadota; class Gammaproteobacteria; order Enterobacterales; family Morganellaceae; genus Providencia; species Providencia sp. PROV182. The sequence goes on from NZ_JAMPOL010000004.1 coordinate 56,073, forward strand.
TGCTGTACCTGAATTATTAACTCAATATTTTCCGAGGCTTAATATTGAGTTTTATGACCAAACGAATGACGCTTTGATTGATAAACTTATCAATCATGAAATTGATTTTGGCATTGGTGTGTTAGATAGCTCAGTGCCTCAAAATTTAAATATCTTTCCCTTGCAGGATGACCCTTTTGTTGCTGTTATTCATCATGATGATACCGTGTCTACCAATGAATTTCACTTGCCGTGGAAATTGCTAAATAATCGTGATATTGCCGTATTTTCGAAAGGTAATATTCAACGTTTAGTTGCTGCTACGGTGGAAAGTCACCGACTAAAATTAAATATTCGTTATCAAGTAGATTATATTGAAACCTTATATGGCTTAGTTCGTTCAAAATTAGCGATTGCTATTTTACCACTGCTTTATACTGTACATTTACGAGACCCGGAATTGAAAGTTTTGCAATTACAACAACCGGAGTTAACGCGCACAGTCGCTTTAATTCGTAATAGCGAGCAAGCGACGCCACTAATGGACGAGGTTTTTCAGGTATTATTAAAAGTATTGCGTGATAACAACGTATGAGATTTATCAACTAAGACAGATTACTACCGCATTTATCGTAAAGTTATTTTATTTGAATAACTGAATAATGGTTTCAATATCGATAATAATATCTTAAAGAGCGTTACAGATAGCGCTCACTTTTTATTTAATAAATTGATTTTAAAAAGCTTTGGAATAACTTTATGAATACTATACTAAAATATAGCTGTTTTATCGCCGCGGTTATATTACTTTCCGCTTGTGATGATATGGAGCTTTTAAGTGGTAAAGGTAAATTTTATTATAGTAACCCAAGCGCAAACACGATTAGGTTTAAGCTAGATGGTAAAGATTATGATGTTTTACCAGAAGATAAAGGTGTTGTTTTACTTTCTAGCGGGTTACACCAGTTAGAAAGCGATGAGGGTAACGTGACGGATTTTTTTGTCTTTGAAAATAACTCTGGCGGTATTATTAACCCAAATCATTTTGTTTATTACACATTGTCTGAAGTTTATGCCGTTGATGGCAAAGAAGAGAGGTTTAAACCTGCGAGTTACCCCATTACGATTAATGGGCACGAGCTTGAACTGCCAGTTCGCAGTTCTAATGCAACGCTTATTGATGGAAATATATTTAGGTGTAGCTACCCGGTTGGTGAAAATTTTCCAGATTCAATCACACTTTATGATGATAAGTTAGATGGAAATATTAAATCCAAGTGTTTTGATAAACATGAATTAATTGCCTATTTAGATAATGAATACGGACAAAATTTATTACCGGATCCTGCTAATCATGAAGCTGCGGATTCTATCAATGTGGTATTTATGTATGGAGTCCCAACTGTTACTTTTGATAATGAGGATGTACAGGCAAAGGCCGAAAAATTAATTCAGTTAGTTACGCGGTTAAAAAGTACCGATGATGTGAATATCCATGAAGAATTAAACCAAGAATTTCATCAGGCTATCACAGAATTAGTCCAGGAGCAGGCTCGAAGTGCTTCATCAAATTCTGTTGCGGAAAATATTAAATATAATCATTTCATTCAAGAAATTAATGTAGTAAGAGAAAATGGTATTTGGTTAAAATAATAATCATTTAAGTAGATTTACTCTTTACATATTTACTCAAAAAACTATTTCGAGTAATAATTTTTTTGAAATTAATTAAGAAAATGCTTATTAATTATACAGAGTAATCTTATTTGAAATAATTGGCGAAAAAGCGAGATTGGGGTAGTTATATTTTTATTAACCTCACCAAGGAACTCGGCGATGAATTTATCCATACAATCTGTTTTCACCGTCATATCAGCTGTATTTTTGTTTTTATTTTCTTCTGTCGCTAGCAGTACAACTATTATTGATACCAAAAAGGAACCCGATGTTTTAGATTTAGTATTCATTCTTGATAAAAGTGGCTCTATGTCAGGTTTCGAGACTGATACAATTGGTGGATATAATAGTGTATTAACTGAAAATAAAGGAAAAAAAGCAAAAACCTACATTACAACTATTTTATTTAATGACAAAACAAGTTTACTCCATAATAGAGAACCCATTGCAAAAGTTTCTAATCTAACACTTGATGATTATCCTGTTGGTGGCTATACCGCATTGTTAGACGCAATAGGAGAAGGCATTGAAAAAATGCAAGAAAATAGAAAGGTTACTAAAAATAATAATGTCCTTTTTGTAATAATTACAGATGGGCAAGAAAATAGTAGCCGTAAATATTCCCAGGCGAAAATTAAAGCTATGATTAAGTCTGCTGAAACAGAAGATAAATGGGATTTTATTTTCTTAGGAGCCAATATTGATGCCATTTCTGAAGCGGAAAATATTGGGATTAAAAGTTCAAATGCCACTGGTTATGTGCAAGATGGGACAGGTTACGATAAAGCTTATCGTGCTGTAAATAAAGCGGTGGAAGCTAAACAAATGTCTGCGCCAATATCAGAGGACTGGAAACAGGAAGTCGAAGCGGATGTGAAGGAACGTAAAAAATAATAATGTGTTCAATTAAAAAGAGATGATATCGCTTCGAATAAAGCCCTTACGGCAAATGTAATAAGGGCTTTCATTTTATAAATATAATTAGCTAGTTTGTTTTAAGGCTGTAAACATTTTTTCAGCAAGTGTGTCTTGTGCCGATTGGACTCCAGGTAATACAAAATAGTACCCTCCACCAAAAGGCTTGATATAACGTTCAAGTGGTTCACCATTGAGCCGTTTTTGAGTGTCAATAAAGCCTGTCTTTAAATTTTGTTGAAAAGAGACAAAAACTAAGCCCATATCGAGAGTTCCTGTTTCGGTTAACCCCAGTGAATAGCTATAACTTCTTCGCCTTAGTTTTGCGGTATAACGTTCAGGGTTACGAGGCTCTGCACGGCGCATATGGGAATCAAATAAAATACGGTCACCATGAGGATCTTTTTCAAACTCAGGATCATCATGCTCATTTTTCATGCCGATTGGTGCTCCTGAGTCTTTATGTCGGCCAAAATCATTTTCTTGATCTTCTAAGGGGGTTCTATCCCAAAACTCTAAATTAAAACGAATGAGACGTACTGCTTGGTATGTCCCTCCGTCGCACCAAGACGGTTCTTGGCTGCCTTTTGTTATCCATATTAATTCGTTCATTAACGAATTGTCATCGGCAGGCGCATTTCCTGTTCCATCCTTAAAACCAAAAAGGTTGATAGGCGTTGAGTGGTTATCAATATCTCTTGCAGGTAAGAAACCATCTATTTTCCAGAGAGGAAAACTGTATGGCGAAATATGACGTAGGATATCACGTAATGCATAGATAACGCTTTCTTGGCTATTCGCACATATTTGCAGAAGGAGATCACCACCACACCATTTTTGTTCTAGTCGATCGTTAGGGAAACTGGTCATTTCACTAAGATGTTTAGGCTTAACTTTATTTAAGCCGAACCGGTTATCAAAAAGAGAATTTCCTAAAGCAACGGTGATAGTTAGTGAGTCGGGTTGTTGTTGTGTCCCTAGAATACCTGATTCTGCCGGAGGCATCTTATCGTTATTGATTGACGGCTCTATTTGGGGTTGAGTTAAGTGAGCAATACGCTGAGTCAGTAAAGTAAAAACAGTTTGTAATTGTTCGACAGAATTCGCTGTAGTATTAAATGCAATAAAAGTGGCATTTTTGGGTTCAGGCGTTAAAACACCGGCTTGGTGTAGCCCAAGATAATTGATTGCTTTGTTATAGGTGAGCTGGCAATTAGCAATTTTCCCTTGCGCTTTTAATGTTGGAGCCGCTAAAACTGCGCTACTAACTGCGAGCATTTTTAGGGCATTACGCCGAGACATTCCGTTGGTTTGCAATATACTACTAAGTTTAGCTTGCATAAATATATGCCTTAATATTTATAGTAAACATCGACATCAAGCTCAGCACGTAATTTGGCTAAGGTTTCAGCTTGCTGAGTGAGTAATGAATAAAGTGCCATTTTGTCTTTTAATTGTAATTGGCTATAGGGTTGATATGTGGTATTTGACAGTTGATATGTCTGCATTATTTGGTTAATCAGCTGTTCATTTTGCTGTATTTTATCCAGTGTTTCTGGCTTGATAAAAGGTTTAAGAACCCCAATTATTTTTTGTGATCCCTTTAAATTAGCGGCAATATCAGTTAAATCAGACAAACTGTAGATATTTTCTTTACCCCCCAATTTCGTTTCTAAGATCATTTCAATAAAATCAGCCGAGGCTTGCACGAGCTTGGGTATTTCGATGGTTTCAGTTGCTACTCGTTTATGCAAATCACGCCCTTTGAGTAATAGCTCTTGGTTTGCCGCTAACGCAAGTTTGGCATCCTTTTGCATAAATAGCTGGTACTCAACAAGATGAAACCCCGTAAAGCGGTAATCTGTTTCTTTATCGAGGAAATAATTGGCTCTTGGGTTAATTGTCCTATCCGTATTACCAAATAAAATAATAATCGGGCGCACTGTTTCATAGTACTGGTGAGCTTGAATATATGCTGTTTGAGCTTGTTGCAGCTTCCCTTGCTGTAAATTCTGTTGCAACAATTCCAATTGTGTGACCATTTCTGCCAATTGATTAGTGGCAAAGGTTAAATAGGTTTGGATTGCATGTTGATATTTTTCTGGAGTGGGTATATCACCTTTAGCAATAATGATGTTGTCCCCTGTTTGCACAGGGGATCTTAGTGCTTTACTTTGAACCAAAGTAGGAATGGCAACACTGAGTATTAAGCTAAAAGACATCCATTTGATATTCCGCCTCAGTGAGCTAGACATTTTTTTTGCTCCGAGCAAACAATGGGATCACAATAGCCCAATAAAGGACAAAGGTAATGACGCTGAGCCAAATCGGTTGTGAACGGTAGGCAAAGAAAGAAGAGATAAAATTGCCAGCAATACCAGAATCATCGAGAAATGCAGTTGTATCCCAAGCGGGGTAAATTAAAAACTCAGGGATAGCGAAATCATATTCAATCAATAAGTTAGCACTTTCTTCTACACCTTTAAGTAAGAGAGATAATGCGAGGAATAATAAAATAACCCCTGTAACTTTAAAGAAGATAGACCACGAAATTAAGCGATTTGTTAGTAGGAAAACATAAAGTGTAAGACCTGCAATCGCAATTCCACCACCGACCTCGATAAAGAAAGTCGAGGCATTAGATGTGGTTAGCGACATAATAAAGCTAGATAGGAAGACGACGATTTCACTCCCTTCGCGGGCAATGGCAATAGCAATAATCAATGCGGCTCCCCACCAGTTATGGTGGGCGGCATTACGTCTTATTCCTGATTCAATTTCGGATTTCATTGAACTTCCATGTTTGTTCATCCAATACACCATTTGGACAATCAGGACACAGGCGAGTAACTCCATAAAAATCATAAATAGTGATTGCCCAGTGTCATCGAGGACATTGAATACACCATAAATGAGAAGCGCCAATAAGATTGAGGTTATAACCCCGATAGCGACACCAGCCCAAAGGTATTTCATACCATTATGTGCGTCAGGGTGACGTTTAATCCACGCATAAATAATGCCAATGACAAGTAGCGCTTCAAAGCTTTCACGCCAAACAACAAACAGAACTTGTCCCATGCTAAATCCTTTTATTTCGCAATGATCTCGCCTTTGGGGTGAGAAAGGTGGAAGTCATCAAAAAAAGTGTACGTACCAGGTTTCAGTGGTGCGATTACCACTACTGAGCTTGCACCCGGCGCTAAAACTTTTTCTTTTCTTAATTGAATGCTTTCAAACTCTGCGGGTTCAGTACCTGTGTTGGTAATTTTAATGCGGATAATCGTTTTTGCAGGAACTTCAAGAACTCGCGGGATGAGATCACCATTTTTCATTTCTAATTCGACAGTATATTTTTCTGCAGCAAATGAAGATAAGGGAACTATTGTACAAGTGATAACCAGTAAAAAACTCAGTAATGTTTTCATTTTGGCTTGGTTTATCCTTTAATAACAACAAACAAAAAAGGGCTTACGCAAGATAACTCCCTTGGTTAAGCCCTTATCTAATTTTAATAAAAAAATTAGTAACTACCTTTACGGCCAACACCTGCGTAGTCAAAGTCCCAAGAGACTTCGAAAGGTTGGAACCAAGGGGCTACACCTGTTTCTTTATCAATATGGCGCCCAAAGGCAACTTCTTTATTGTGTGATGGCGGGTAAATTTTATAGGTGACGCGGTATTTACCATTGCCATCTAATTTAATGTTTTCCCCATAATGAGGGCCATCACTCGCCACCATAGGCATAAATGTGCCTGTTTGAGTTTGTGGTTTATCACCGAGTTTAGTCACTGAATACTCAATGGTCAGGTAAGGGATCCAATCGCCTTCTGCAAAGCCATTTGGGTTATCTTCAACAGCGTGAATATCTGCTTCTAAGTGGACATCTGCTTTATCTGCAGCTAAGTGAGACATCGCATGATGGCCTTCTTCGGTATCCATTGTAATGGGCTGTAAATAAACACCTTGGATTTCCATTCCGTTTTTGATCACAGGGTGACCGAGAGGGTACTCTTGAGCTAATGCTGAGATTGAAAACAACGCGAGACCTGAAACAGCAGCTTTATAGGCGAGTTTCATTATTTTTGTCCTTACCATAAGTGATATAGAGTAGTAATGATAATCATTACTATTAATAAAAAACAAGTGATAATTTCTGATAAGTTGACAACGCGTTGCTGAGAATGATTATTTTTATATAAAAATCTATGTGTTAGAAAAAGTTATTATTCTTCAAAAAATAACTTGCTAATAGTGTGCTCTATTAGGCAGTTTATTATTATCTACGTGATATATTTTGAATGTAGATATTCATGACAAATGAGTTTTTCATCAATTTTGTTGAAACTAAAGGTATAGCCATGCAACGACGTTATCTTGATTGTTCAGCTTCAGAAATCGCAAAATTCAATAAAAAGAATCTATTAGAATCAATTAAAGCCAGTGAAGGGCGAATATTGGTTTCTGAAACTATTGGTACAATTCAGCCTGTATTAATGACGGTAACGAATGCTGAATTAGCTGCAAGCCAAGGTGCCGATATCCTGTTGCTGAATGTTTTTGATGTTAATCAACCTATTATGCAAGGTCTGCCCGAAGGGATTGAACCCGAAGAAATCATTCGAACGCTTAAGCGTTTAACGGGGAGAGCAATAGGCGTTAATTTAGAGCCCGTACCTGAGGGATTTAATAATCCAACACAGGATGCGCAGTGGAAAATGTCAGAGGGGCGGCTAGCAACAGTAAAAAATGCCCTTAAGTTAAAAGAAATGGGTGCTGACATTATTGTTTTAACGGGAAACCCTGGAAACGGAGTCACTAATCAGGAAATTAACCAGAGTCTTAAAGAGCTTAAAGCTGTTGTTGGCGAAGATATTGTGCTTATTACAGGGAAAATGCACGCAGCAGGAGTTTTGAATGCCTCGGCTGAGCAACTCATAACAGAAGATGATATTCGTACCTTTATTAACAGTGGTGCAGATATTATTTTGCTTCCGGCTCCAGGAACGGTCCCCGGGATCTCGTTAGAGTTTGTGCAAAAAATGGTGGGTTATTGCCATTCCCAAGGTGTGATGACAATGACAGCGATTGGGACTTCTCAAGAAGGCGCAGATTTACAAACTATTCGGCAAATAGCATTAATGTGTAAAATGGCCGGGACAGATTTACATCATATTGGTGATTCAGGGTATAACGGAATTGCATTACCTGAGAATATTTTAAATTATAGTATTGTGATCCGAGGGGTTAGGCACACTTACTCACGTATTGCTCGTTCAATTAATCGCTGATTGGCATTTTTAGGTGGTTTTTACAAAATGATTTGTGAAAATCACCGACTAAAAGCAAGATTTGTTTCTATCTATTCTAGATTTAAATTCATATTATTTTCGATAAAAATTTATACAATTCCCTCAATTCTTCAGGTAAAATTTCGCCCATTTTTCTAAAACAATATTTATAACACAATAAAAGAAGTGAGTTATGTCGCAAAATACTAATCCGGTACCAAAAATTGGTTTCGTTTCACTCGGCTGCCCGAAAAACCTAGTTGATTCAGAACGCATTTTAACTGAATTACGCACTGATGGTTATCAAGTGGTTCCAAGCTATGATAATGCTGACTTAGTCATTGTGAATACTTGTGGATTTATCGACAGTGCAGTGCAGGAATCATTAGAAGCGATTGGGGAAGCACTGAATGAAAATGGTAAAGTGATTGTGACAGGATGCCTTGGTGCGAAAGAAAACCAAATTCGTGAAGTACATCCAAAAGTTTTAGAAATCACTGGCCCACATAGCTATGAGCAGGTACTTAATCATGTTCACCACTATGTTCCGAAGCCTGAACATGACCCTTTCTTGAGTTTAGTCCCTGAACAAGGGGTAAAATTGACACCAAAGCATTATGCGTATTTAAAAATTTCCGAAGGGTGTAATCATCGTTGTACTTTCTGCATTATTCCTTCAATGCGAGGGGACTTAGATAGCCGTCCAATCGGGGATGTGTTAAATGAAGCTAAGCGTCTGGTCGCTTCAGGAGTCAAAGAGTTACTGGTTATTTCCCAAGATACTTCTGCATATGGTGTTGATGTTAAAAATAAAATGGGTTTTTGGGATGGTCAGCCTGTAAAAACTAGCATGGTGGGGTTATGCGAACAACTTGCTTCAATGGGCGTATGGGTGCGTTTACATTATGTTTACCCTTATCCACATGTTGATGATGTTATCCCGTTGATGGCAGAAGGTAAAATTTTACCTTACTTAGATATTCCATTACAGCATGCAAGTCCGAAAATTTTAAAATTAATGAAACGCCCCGGTGCCGTTGAAAGAACACTTGAGCGGATTAAACGTTGGCGTGAAATTTGCCCTGAACTCACCTTACGTTCAACATTTATTGTTGGATTTCCCGGTGAGACAGAAGAAGATTTCCAAATGCTATTAGATTTCTTATTGGAAGCTAAGTTGGACCGAGTCGGCTGCTTTAAATATAGCCCTGTCGAGGGAGCGAAAGCGAATGAACTAGCTGATCAAGTTCCTGAGGAAATAAAAGAAGATCGTTATCATCGTTTTATGCAAGTACAACAGCAAATTTCTACACAGCGATTACAAGATAAAATTGGTAAAGAAATTTTAGTCATTATTGATGAAGTTGATGATGAAGGTGCTATTGGCCGTAGTATGGCTGATGCACCAGAAATTGATGGTATGGTTTATCTCAATGGTGAATTTGAGGTTAGCGTTGGGGATATAGTGAAAGTATTAGTTGAGCATGCAGATGAATATGATCTGTGGGGAAATATTGTTACTGCTTAATTTAATAAAAGCGTTCTAGAAGTGTATATGGCTAACTTAGATAGATTCAGTTAGCCATTTTCTTTTTTACCACATTGATTTACTACTTTTAATTATGAAAAATTGATGTGGATCAATGGTTGTAAACCTATCAATTAATAACTTGATCTAGAATATAATAATTAAATGGCAAATTGACATAATCAGATAACTCTTATCGAAGAATAAGGATAACTATGTCAACTCATTTAATATTTCCAACTACAACACCTGTAAAAGAAAGTATTTATAATTCAGATAATTATGAATATATCGTAGAGCTTGCTCATACAACCATTGAGAGCGGATTAGCCTCGTTACATGATAATAATATTCGCAGTTCTCTACTGAGCACTGATGGGAAAACGCTTTGGCTCAGTCATGAGCTTGATGGTAACTTTGAGATAGCAAATTTACTATCTGATAATTTAACTTATGGGGCTCAGCTTAGGTTGTATGCAGAGCCAATTGAATTACATGGAATTTTTTATTACTTAGCACCAGTGTATTCACATACTGGTGAGCCTGTACTCGTTGTTGTTTTATCTTCAACTAAGAATAGTTGCAATATTTTGTTTGCACTTACGCAATCCTTAGCAAGGGAAGTGAGTGAAAAATTGAAATTTCGCTATTACGAACAAGGTGTTTTTAAGGTAGATAAGGACGAACAACGGTTCGCTAACTTAGATATTCATTCAGTTGAGAAAGCTTTGATTATTGAAGTTGCACAAGCTTGCAAAGGTAAAATTCAAAAAATGCATAAAGTCCTTGATATGGGACGGACAACATTATGGCGCAAGCTAAAGCAGTACGAAATTAACATTAAGGACTACAAATAGCTCTTCTATATGCTCTGAATGGTAAAAAATAGCGCTTTTGCGTGTTTTTTGAACAGCTACAAAGCATAAAAACAGCGAAGCGCGAAATATTTACCAACATTTTGAACGACAGCCGATAGATAAATAAAGCGTAATCTATCTACTTGTATCGTTACTTGATGTATCGAGAAAAGAAAATGAAAACGATGCTTATTATGCTTGGATACGGTAAAGAGGTATGTCGTTTGTAGCCTTATTTTTTTAGTTTTATGAGAGAGAAAGTTTGTTGATAAAGGTTATTGTTTTACTAAAAAAGTAGTGAGATATGGGGAGGGTAAATAATACTTTAATAACTAAAAAAAATGTAATTTTATTTTGTGATTATTAGTGGTTATTATTACCATCTGAATTATTAATTTACTTAGGTTTTTAATCCATAACAGAGTGGTGTTGTTTTTATCACTTATAAAAATAAGTTATTATTTCAAAATTAACAGAATATTAATCTATATTTATCTAAATTATAGTACCTTTAGGTATTTTTCATATAGTTAATTTCTGATGGCTTAGAATCAAGCCATCAGAAATAATAACGCTATAAGAAGGTAAACATAGCATATAGATTAAATATATCTAGGATAGGTATTAATATATTCGTATTCTTGAATAAGTTGTGGTAGTGATTTTATTCCTAATTTTGTATAAATATTAGAGCGATGTACCTCTACAGTTCTTGGTGATAATGACAGTTTTTCTGCGGTTTCTTTACTGGTATTACCTTCTAATATCATATCCATAATTTCTCTTTCTCTAACCGAAAGACGATTAAATTTATCAGAGAGATGAGTATATTTTTTATGCTTTTCATGCATACTTAAAAATAATTCCATCGCGTTACTAATGGAATTTGATATTTCGATGTCCTTGAAAGGAAAAGGAAAAAAATCAAATGCTCCAGCTTTAAAGCTTTCTCGACATAGACTGATAGAAGGCTCTTCGGCAAGTACAATGAATGGAACAATACCAAATGAATTATTTATATTGTTTAATCGATTAATACGATTTTCATCATTGTTTAAGAATAATAAAATACATTCCTTTACATTACCCTCATTAGGATAAGTATAATTACTCATAAACACTTCTTCGTTATTATAAAATCTAAAGATAAAACCAAAAGATTCCATCATTAATTTTAGTTTATTCTTAAAGACATTATCACTTTCTACGATTATGTGAATGGTGTTATTCATCACCATACTCCTGTTGAACTGATTTGATATTCATACTAATCTGATAAAATACGTAGATAAATAAAGTGAAATTTAAATTCCACAATAATATTTTCTACTGATCGTTGTTTTTTTTATTAATGTAATACTGACCTTAATTTATATTAAAAACATCATCTAGTTAAATTTAATATAAAAATAGAAACAATAGTTAAAGTTTGTGTCATTGGGTAATATTCGATTAATGACGTGTAACATTTTAGGTGATTTTACTTATTAAATGTGTTTTTATCATAAAGTGATAGACAGAAATATTGCTAAAGCTAATCAATAATATCTTAAATCATTAGTCATAAAAAGTCTTAGATGTACACTTATGTTGTTTTTTGAGGTGATAGCTCTTAACTTGTGAATTGACGAAGATTAAGTACTTTTTATATCTAACATGTTAAAATTAATACTTACCTAGTTTTGATGAGTGAATATACTTAATGGCTTCTTTAAAAGACGTAGCTCGACTTGCAAATGTTTCATTGATGACTGTATCAAGGGCAATTAATAGCCCTGAATTACTAAAGCCTGAAACCTTGAAACAAGTCCAACAAGCTATTGAGTCACTCAATTATGTCCCTGATTTTTCAGCGCGAAAGATCAGAGGGAAAAGCTCTAGGGTTTCGACAGTTGGTGTTTTGGCCCTCGATACAGCAACTACCCCTTTTTCTGTAGAAATCATTCTTTCAATAGAACAAACCGCGAGACAATTCGGCTGGAGTAGCTTTGTAGTTAATATTACATCTAGCGAAGATAGTGAAAGAGCTGTCCGACAATTATTATCTCAGCGGCCTGATGGTATTATTTATACTACGATGGGGCTTCGAGAAGTAGCGATTCCAGAAACATTACATAATAATCGTTTGGTTCTTGCTAATTGCATAGATAAAAATGGGCAGTTCCCTGCTTATGTGCCAGATGATTTTAATGGTCAATTTAATGCAGTAAAACGCTTAATAGAGAAAGGGTATCGAAATCCTCTTTGTCTTTATATTCCGCAAGAGACACTTGCTGGAAAAATGCGCCGTGAAGCAGTGGAGTCTGCGTGGGCAAGTGCTGACTTACCGCTAGCATCACTTCAGCAACACCATTTAGAGTTAGGCGATGAGCATTATTTAGATGTTATAGCTTTAATTAATAGTCATTTTAAGAATAAAAAACCGAATTTTGATGTCATTATTTGTGGAAATGACCGTATAGCATTTTTAGCTTACCAAGTACTACTTAGCCGTGGCTTACGTATTCCACAAGATATCGCAGTACTTGGCTATGATAATATGATAGGTGTCGGGGAACTATTTTATCCTCCATTAAGTACGGTTGTGTTACCGCACTATCAATTAGGCCAACAAGCCGCTTTACACATCATAGAAGAACGGCAGCAAAATAGTGTTGAATATGTTGCTTGCGACTTGTTAGAACGTAATTCTTTTTAACCTTGCAGAGAAAAGCAAATCTAGTAGCTTGCTATTCAATGGATTTTTTGATCTCCCAATAAATCGCTTTTTCGAGCTTTGCTTGCTGATTTATTGCAAATAATCTTAAGTCCCGCTCACTTTGATGGGGGTAGATTCGACAACTAAAGTTGAGTTCACCATCATTAATAAATACTTCCAAGCTAGAGTGATCGATAAAAGCATTTATTTTAAGTTGATGACCTTCAGGTATTGGCGCACAACGACTATCACTAATTGTATATTCAGGGTAATGACGCATTAAGGTTAATTGCTGACTTTGGTTATCAATGTAAAACTGTACGCCGTATCCTACCCAAAAGCCGAATTTTTCAGCAGGGCTTTGCTGTAAGTCCCAGATAAGTTCTATTTCACAACTTGTCGCATTCTCATTCAGTATGATTGTGCTGTTTTTAGCTAGTGTTGTTGCGGGAAAATGGCTTGCGGACTGACGTAATGTTTTCAATTCCTCTATAGGTTTAGCGACAATTTTACCTTGTTCATTCAGTGTTAGCTCTCTAGGTAAAGTAAAACATCCTGACCACCCATGTTTTTGTGTGGGCATATGGCTTTCCCACATATCCATCCAAGCGATAGCGATACGGCGGCCATCTTTAGCTAAAAAGGTTTGAGGTGCGTAAAAGTCTTGGCCGAAATCAAGTTCTGTAAATGCATGTGAAATTTTATAAGATGAATTAGGAGACCAATTACCAACCAAATAACCATTTTGAAATAGATTTCGATACTGATAATTTTTTGCCTTTTTTCCTTGAGGTGAAAAGAGGGCAACAAATTGTTCGCCTAATGGAAAGAAATCAGGACATTCCCACATATAAACATTATCGTCGTCAGTTTTTGCCAGAACTTGGTAGTTTTGATCCCAATTTAATAAGTCTGTACTCTTAAATAAAAGTATTTGTCCTTGATCTTGGGAGTCTCTTGCGCCGACGACCATCCACCATTTTCCATCTTGTCGCCAAACTTTAGGATCTCGAAAGTGCATATAACCATCGGGTGCAGAAAGCACAACACCTTTCTTTTCGAAATGAATACCATCTTCACTGATTGCAACACATTGTGATTGGATGATTTGACTATCATTACCTGGATTTGCTAACCAGATGTGGCCCGTGTAGAACAGATATAATTTATTATCGTAACTAATTGCAGATCCTGAGAAACAACCATCTCGGTCATAGTCTTCACTAGGTGCTAACGCAATTGCCTGATGTTCCCAATGTACCATATCTGTACTTGTTGCATGCCCCCAATGCATGGGGCCCCAAATCGCACTAAATGGATGATGTTGATAAAATGCATGGTATTGGCCTTGATGATAGATCAAACCATTAGGGTCATTCATCCAGCCTGTATAAGGGGCAAGGTGGTATTGTGGGTAAAACTGCAAGTCCATATTTTTCCTTGCTGTTTTGATGGCTTCGTTGGCTAGTTCAAGTTGTTTTTTCATTATGGCTTCCTGAATGTTTTTCGATCGCAATAACAAAATAAGCACATGAAATTCAATAATAGGTGCGTTTATTTGCTGGTTTCTTTATACTCAATGTTAACGTTAACAGTTTGCGTTTACTAGTTTTATTTTTATGAGTTGGTAATGTGCTAGCTATGAATAAGAATGAAGGTTAAAAATATAAAACTCGCAAAGGAGACATAATGAAAGTTTGGGCATTAGGGGATGCTGTCATTGATTTAATCCCCCTTCAAAACATGCAATATGAAGCTTGTGCTGGTGGAGCACCTGTGAATGTTGCCGCGGGTGTTGCACGCTTAGGGCAAAACAGTGGTTTTATTGGGCGAGTCGGCGAAGAAGCTTTTGGGCATTTTATGCAGAAAACCCTATTTGATATAGGGGTTGATACTAGTGCGATGGAGTTTGATGAAAAGTATAAAACAAGTACTGTTCTCGTCTCGTTACACGAAAATGGAGAACGTGAATTTTCTTTTTTAGTTTCTCCTTCGGCCGACCAATTTTTAACGATAAATAATTTACCGCAATTTGGTAATGATATTTTGCATTTTTGCTCATTAGCTCTGGTGCACCATCAATGCAGAGCATCACTATCGACAGCTATCGAACAACTCAAGCTCGCTGGCGGATTACTGAGCTTTGATATTAACATTCGTCCGCAAATGTGGTCAGATCCCGACGAAATGCACCAAATTGTTGATAATTTTGCAAAACAAGCAGATATTTTAAAACTTTCGGATGATGAATTGCTGTGGTTAACGCAAGAAAGTCGTTTTGAGAATGCCATAGCTAAATTGCAAAATTACCCTGCTCAATTAAAAATTGTGACTCAAGGTGCTAAAGGTTGTCAGGTGTTCACCCCCTCAGTTCAAATAGCCGTAAGTGCTTATTTAGTTGAAAGTATTGATACTACTGGTGCAGGTGACGCATTTATGGCAGGGTTATTGGCGGCCATCTCACAATATGGGCTAGTCAACGAAAAAGAGGGATTGATGAAGGTCATCTCGCAAGCTACGGCTTGTGGTGCATTAGCGACAACTAAAAAAGGCGCTATCGCTGCGGCTCCGACACAACAGGAATTATTTGTATTTATGCAGCAGCAACCGCCATTACATCAACGCGATGTTTTTTGATGAGAATATATGTGTATTGAGCAACTAAAAGGTAGCGATATAGTTACCTTTTAGTTTAAGAATACTTGATATAATTCAAATTATATTATGGTGGTGGCAAGTTTTATTTTTTGCATTTTGGCGTATGATAAGTAGCTAATATTATTTAATCAGATTTTATTGTGGATAAATCATGTTGCTTCGCTCGGGAGTAGCTCTTGCTATTTTTTCCTATATCTTATGGGGAATAACACCATTATTTTATCGTTTACTTCCCGGTGCGGAACCTTTAGAGCTACTTGCAGAACGTCTTATCTGGTCTGTGCCTATACTTTTTCTTGTTCGCTTAATTATCAAAAATAAATCTTTATGGCGTGAGGTATGGTCTGACAAACAGTCGATAATTCTGTGTTTATTTAGTTCGTCGGTTATGGCGATATCTTGGACAACATTTACTTATGCATTAACCCACGGGCAGGTGTTAGCTGCTAGTCTTGGCTATTTTATTAACCCATTATTTTCTATTTTACTTGGTGTTTTGTTCCTTCGCGAACGGCTTGTTTTTGCAGAAAAAATGGCTGTTATTTTTATTTGTGCGGGGGTCGGTTATCAAATTTGGCAGTATGGTGAATTACCTATTTTAGCGTTAGTAATGGGGAGTGCTTTTGCAGTCTATGGGTTAATTCGTAAATTTATTCGATTTGATGTGATTACGTCTTTATTTCTAGAAGCACTTTGGCTGCTTCCCATTGCAATAGCGATCACTTGGTGGTTAGCATCTCATGGTCTAAGTGCCGTGACGCAAGGGGATTGGCAAATTAAAGTTCTTTATATGTTAGCGGCGCCTGTCACGATAATTCCTTTGCTCTTTTTTACCGCAGCGATTAAACGGACATCATTAACGGTGATTGGTTTAGCGCAATATATAGAACCAACAATTCAATTTTTATTGGCCGTATTTTTATTTAATGAGCTCTTTGATTGGGTCAAAGGTATTAGTTTTTCACTTATTTGGATTGGTTTAATGTTTTGTGTATTAGCTATTTTACGCAAACAGTATATTAAATTTTCTCACAAAGAACCCTTTATTACTGGGCGCGACCAAACGCCATTAGATTAAATAATTACAAGTATTATCAATTGATTATAAAAATTTTTTTTATGGTATTTTTTCCTTGATAGTAAAAGCAAACGATTGCGTATATAATGGGTATCAACTTTTTGTCGGTAAGGTCATCAATCATGAATCAATTAGGTACTGCGCTGTGTAAATCTGCAACAAAAGTCATGCTGTTAGGTGCTGGAGAGTTAGGCAAAGAAGTTGCGATTGAATGTCAACGATTGGGCATCGAAGTTATTGCGGTTGATCGCTATGATAATGCGCCAGCGATGCATATTGCACACCGCAGTTATACGATAAACATGCTTGATGGCGAAGCGCTGAAACAAATAGTCTCACGGGAAAAACCTGATATTATCGTGCCTGAAATTGAAGCAATTGCGACACAGGTATTGATGGAGCTTGAACAGCAAGGACAAAAAGTGGTTCCGTCTGCGAAAGCCATTGTACTTACTATGGATAGAGAAGGGATCCGTCGTTTAGCGGCAGAAGAGTTGAAATTGCCAACATCAGAGTACCAATTTGTAGACAGTAAACCCGATTTTATTGCAGCGGCAGAAAAAATTGGGTTTCCCTGTATTGTTAAGCCTGTGATGAGTTCATCAGGAAAGGGACAAAGTGTGATCCGCTCTCGAGCAGAATTAGATCAGGCTTGGGATTATTCGCAGCAAGGTGGGCGAGCAGGGCAGGGGCGTGTAATTGTTGAAAAAATGGTTAATTTTGATTTTGAAATTACATTGTTAACAGTCAGTGCGGTGGATGGTATTCACTTTTGTGCGCCTATAGGTCACCGACAAGAAAAAGGGGATTACCGTGAGTCTTGGCAGCCGCAGTACATGAGTGAGGCTGCGTTGAAAAAAGCGCAAGACATTGCCAAGAAAATTGTAACCTCTCTAGGAGGTTATGGAATATTTGGTGTTGAATTATTCGTATGTGGTGACGATATCATTTTTAATGAGGTTTCGCCTCGTCCCCATGATACGGGGATGGTGACGCTTATTTCGCAGAGTTTATCTGAATTTGCATTACATGTTCGTGCATTTCTTGGTTTCCCAATTGGCGTGATCCGTCAATATGGGCCGAGTGCTTCAGCGGTTATTTTACCTAATTTACAAAGCCAAAATGTGGTTTTTTCAAATATTGGTGCTGCTTTGGGGTCTGACACCCAATTACGGTTATTTGGTAAACCTGAAATTGCAGGAACTCGTCGGTTAGGTGTGGCTTTGGCGATTGCGGATTCTATTGAAAATGCATTAGATATGGCTAAGAAAACCGCGAATACAGTGTGTGTTTCTGGTTGATCTTGATGAATTTTGCGCTCAATGACTCTAAGTGAGTGAGCGCTTGTATACTTTAATTTTAACTTTGAGATTATCTTCATATAAGACTTTATTTACCTTTATTCCTAGTTTCACTGAAATAGATATCCGCTATCTTTAATTAAGCGAGTATTTAATAGAGCAAAGTTGATGAGCTTAGCGTCTTATCACTTAGCAGGCGTAAAAGTAGAATAAGGAAAGTTATGATGATTCATTATGTAGTTGGTTTAATGTCATTAGGATTAATATCTTTTTTATCAACAGCGCAAAATCTTGAACAACAATTCAGTTTATGGGTAGAGAACGAAAAAGATAAAATCGAGTGTTTTGAGCAACAATCTTCATTTAAGTATTGTTTAGGTAAATCATCGAATAAAGGCTTAGCTGTTTTTGACCAAAAAGGACAAGAGATTTACCAACTTTACTATTTTGATAATTGGCCTGATGAAGCGCAAGACGGGGTATATCGAATTCGCAAAGAAAATAAAATTGGTTTTGCAGACGCAATTACTGGGGAAATCGTGGTTGATGCAATTTATGATTGCGCGTATCCCTTTGAAGCAGGGAAAGCGAAAGTCGGTATCGGATGTGAAACGCAAACAGATGGTGAACACAGTTGGTGGGTTGGTGGTAAATGGACAACAATTACACGCCAATAGCACATAGATATTATAAAGCTTTAGATAACCTAACTTTGAGATTTCACGTTATTAGTGAAATTTGTTTACAATAAACTTCATTTTATTCATATGAGTTACATTTTTTAACTTATTGAAAACAAATCAGAATCGTTATGTGGATCACATTTTTGACCTCATATTCCCTTCCTTAAAACCATTTAAAGTAAAAAACAAACCGCTTAATTCTATATGGCACCACTTAGCATAACTTTAGTCATTTGCTGAGTGTAATTTCATACCATATACACCATGGCAGAGCTCAATTTTTTAATTCAATACAGTTCAACCACTGCCAATTAAAAAACCATCAACGATAAATGATAAGCAACGAAAACACAGCGATATCGTTTTTTAAGATGGTTAATACAAAATCAATGGCATGTTCGTTTTACCTCAGAAGGGTGTTCTATGAACAAAAATGGTATTTTAAAGCACATTCCGTGGATGATCCTCGGGATAATCGGTGCAGTCTGTTTAGGGGTTGTTGCACTCAGACGCGGTGAGCACATTAGTGCGCTGTGGATTGTCGTCGCTTCTGTGGCGGTGTATCTCATCGCATATCGTTATTACAGCTTATATATTGCTAAGAAAGTGATGAAGCTGGACGAAACACGTGCGACCCCAGCCGTCATTAATAATGATGGTTTAAACTATGTTCCGACAAATAAAAATGTTCTATTTGGTCACCACTTTGCCGCTATTGCAGGGGCTGGGCCATTAGTCGGACCTGTTCTTGCGGCGCAAGTAGGCTATTTACCCGGTACCTTATGGTTACTAGCTGGGGTTGTGTTAGCCGGTGCGGTGCAAGATTTCATGGTGTTATTTATTTCATCACGCCGTAATGGTGCATCATTAGGGGAAATTGTTAAAGAGGAGCTTGGCCCGATTCCGGGAACGCTGGCGCTCTTTGGGTGCTTCCTAATCATGATCATTATCCTTGCTGTATTAGCATTGATTGTGGTGAAAGCCTTGGCAGAAAGCCCATGGGGTGTCTTTACCGTTGTTTCAACAGTGCCTATCGCATTGTTTATGGGGATATATATGCGATATATCCGGCCGGGGCGCGTAGGTGAAGTTTCTGTTATCGGTATTGTTCTGTTAGTTGCTTCCATTTGGTTTGGTGGTGTGATTGCTCATGACCCATACTGGGGCCCAGCACTGACATTCAAAGACACGACGATCACTTATGCGTTAGTCGGTTATGCGTTTGTTTCAGCATTATTACCTGTATGGTTAATTTTAGCGCCTCGTGACTATTTAGCGACCTTCCTGAAAATTGGGGTTATTGTTGGTTTAGCGATTGGTATCGTTATTCTAAACCCTGAATTAAAAATGCCAGCTGTCACCCAATTTGTTGATGGCTCCGGTCCTGTTTGGAAAGGTACTCTATTCCCATTCTTATTTATTACCATCGCTTGTGGTGCGGTATCCGGCTTCCATGCGCTTATTTCTTCAGGGACAACACCTAAGTTATTAGCAAACGAAAAAGATGCGCGTTACATCGGTTATGGTGCAATGTTAATGGAGTCATTTGTTGCGATTATGGCACTGGTAGCGGCTTCTATTATCGAACCAGGCTTGTATTTTGCAATGAATACACCACCTGCGGCGTTAGGTATTACTATGCCTAACTTACATGAACTGGGTGGTCCAGATGGCGCAGCTATCATGGCTCAGCTCAAAGATGTGTCTGTTCATGCAGCCGCTACAGTGAGTTCATGGGGCTTTGTGATTTCACCTGAACAAATCATGCAAACAGCGAAAGATATTGGTGAGCCGTCGGTGTTAAACCGTGCAGGTGGTGCGCCAACATTAGCGGTAGGTATTGCGTATGTCTTCCATGAAATCATGCCTGCGGCAAATATGGGCTTCTGGTATCACTTTGGTATTCTGTTTGAAGCGCTGTTTATCTTAACCGCATTGGATGCAGGAACCCGTTCTGGTCGCTTTATGCTGCAAGATTTATTAGGTAACTTTGTTCCGTTCTTGAAGAAAACCGATTCACTGGTTGCGGGTATCATCGGTACAGCGGGCTGTGTTGGGTTATGGGGTTACTTATTGTATCAAGGCGTTGTTGACCCACTGGGCGGTGTTAAGAGCTTATGGCCTCTGTTCGGTATCTCGAACCAAATGTTAGCAGCGGTTGCTTTAGTCTTAAGTACAGTTGTATTGATTAAGATGAAACGCAGTAAATACATTATGGTGACTGTCTTACCTGCAGTATGGCTATTAATCTGTACAACTTGGGCATTAGGACTGAAATTATTCAGTGATAACCCACAACTGGAAGGGTTCCTATACTTAGCGAAATCTTATAAAGATAAGATTGCGGCAGGTGGTGCAGAGTTAACTGCACAAGAAATTACTAATATGAATCACATTATTATTAATAACTACACCAACGCTGGGCTGAGTATTCTATTCTTAGTGGTTGTTTACGGTATCATTTTCTACGGTATCCGCGTTGGGATGAAAGCACACAAAAACCCAGAGCGTACAGACAAAGAAACACCTTATGTTCCTGTACCTAAAGAGGGCGTGAAAGTTTCATCTTCACATTAAGTCACCCTTCAACGGATTTGAACATCGAAAGGTGTTCAATAAATGAAAGGTCGCCCTACATTATGTGCTCATGATGTAGGGCATTTGTATTGGAGAGGCTGATGTTTGGAAATCTCGGCAAAACAGGAAAATACCTCGGGCAAGCCGCACGTATGTTAATTGGTATTCCTGATTATGATACTTATGTGCAGCATATGAGTGATAACCATCCAGACAAACCTGTGATGACATATAAAGAATTTTTTCGCGAAAGACAAAATGCACGGTATGGTGGTAGTGGTAAAGGCGGATTTCGCTGCTGTTAATCAATGAAGTGTGAGGGCAATAATGAAACCTATTAGCGTAACAATTTTAACCGGTTTTCTCGGTGCAGGTAAAACGACTCTCCTTAGCCATATTCTTCATGCTGAGCATGGCCATAAAATCGCAGTGATTGAAAATGAGTTCGGTGAAGTCCCCATTGATAACGCAATAATTGGTGATCGTGCGACACAAATTACTACATTAAGTAATGGGTGTATTTGTTGTAGCCGTTCGAATGAATTAGAAAATGCCTTATTAGATCTATTAGATGGCCTTGATAGTGGAAAATTAGACTTTGACCGTCTGCTCATTGAATGCACTGGCATGGCAGATCCCGGGCCGATCACTCAAACCTTTTTTTCCCATGAAGTCCTCTGCGAACGTTATGTATTAGATGGGATTATTACCTTAGTGGATGCTGTTCACGCTGATAAACAATTAAATGATTTCGCCATTGCTCAAGCGCAAATTGGCTATGCAGACCGTATTTTATTGACCAAAACCGATATTGAGCCAAATAATGAAGCTTTAATTGAACGTTTACAACGAATTAATGCAAGGGCGCCGATTTACCCCGTCATTCACGGTGATATTGACCTGAGTATGTTATTAGATATCGACGGTTTTTTATTGGATTCACAATTGAATGTTAAACAACCGACATTCCGTTTCGCCCCTAAACAACAAAATGAAGTAGGCTCGATTGTTCTCGAATTTAATTACCCTGTTGAACTGATGGCGGTTTCTCAGGTAATGGAAGAATTATTACTTGGCTTTGCAGATAATTTACTGCGCTATAAAGGGATCCTTTCCATTGTGAATGAGCCAAAACGCTTATTATTCCAAGGTGTTCAGCGTCTTTATAGTGCGGATTGGGATAGAGACTGGGAAGTTGATGAACAACGCCGCAGTGTATTAGTGTTTATTGGTATTGACCTACCAGAAGAGATGATCCGCGAAAAATTCGCAGCTCTAGAAGTTAATTCAAAATAGAACAATTCAAAAAAAAAGAATTTCAAAAAAAAGAATTTCAAGAAAAGAAATTCAAAGTCATTAGCGGCGTAGCAAGGCGGCAAAAGAGCCAATCCCTAGGAGCATACACAAGTATGTGACTAGGGTTGGCGAATGCAGCCAACAACGCTACGGCGTTAAGGGCGAAGAATTAGCGGCGTAGCAAGGCGGCAAAAAGCCAACCCCTAGGTGCATACAAAATATGTAACTAGGGTTGGCGAATGTAGCTAACAACACTGCGGCGTTAAGGGCGCGCTTTAGCGGCCATAATTTCAATAATCTGCACGTCAGTATGTCTCATAGAACCCGCAGCTAAAGAACATAAATTGGCAATGGACTGGTCGACATCATCAGAAACAATACCATCCGACCCTCTGACACAGCTATTATCTAATGCCATTAGCACGGCTTTATAAGCGGCACTCGCACTGGTTGACACCTTCATTGCACAACTGTTTGATGCACCATCACAAATCATACCACTAACATCACCAATCATACTGGAAATTGCCATTGCGACGACTTCATAGCGGGATTCTAGTAACCAAGCGATGCCTGCAGCAGCCCCCATAGCTGCTGTTGTCGCAGCACATAGTGCCGATAACGCAGGAAGCTGGTTGTGAATATAAATAGCCATTAAGTGTGACAACATTAAGGCTCGAGCCAGTTGCTCTTCAGAAGATTGCAAATAATCTGCAGTGACAACCACCGGCATGGTTGCTGCAATACCTTGGTTACCTGACCCTGAATTACTCATTGCGGGCAACACAGCCCCTCCCATGCGTGCATCAGAAGCCGCGGAGGTACGGATCATAATTTCTGACATTAAGTCTTTTGAAAGCAAACCACGGTCTCGCTGGGTTTGTAATGTTTTGCCGATATGTAAGCCATAAACATTGCGTAAACCTTCTTGAGATAAGGCTTCGTTTAAATGCGCGGCTTCAAGAATAAAACGAATATCCTCTAAAGGCGCTTCGGTGGCAAATTGATACACAGACTTAGCAGTGACTGACGGTAGTGGGACGTCAGCTGCGCAGTCAACTGGAGATTCATGGTGAGGTTGAGCCGTTGTGGCATCAAATACGGTGTGATTGTTATGAATAATTTTAACAATATTCGTATGTGACCCCGCAATGATGACGGTTGCGGATTCTGTTTGGGTATAGACCGTGGCTTCGGAGTAGATAACATCGTCGCAAGGGTGCTTAATATCAACGGTAATAGCCCCTTGTGCTAACATGGTTTTACTTAATGCAATGGCATCCGCAGATGCTGATTTTAATACTTCCAAACCTGCTTCAGCATCACCGCCAACTGCACCAAGGGCTGCAGCAATGGGTAGACCAACCATTCCTGTTCCGGGTACGGTTACGCCCATACCATTTTTCATGAGGTTAGGGGAAACGAAAGCACAGACTCGGGTCACTTTGCCATCAAGAAATGAAGCCGCTTTGGCGGCAGCATATGCTAATGAAATTGGCTCAGTACAACCTAAGGCAGGCTTTACTTCTTGCTTTACTGCGTTGATAAAATATTGCCAAAGTAGTGGTTGTGATTGAGCATGCATGGCAAGTCCCCTTAATAAAATCTTTTTTGATTTTATTATTTTAAACAACAGTCTGGAGAAAAACTTCACTAAGTTAGGGGATTTAAAGAGAGTGGAGAGAAATATTATCTCTAATTTGAATTATAAAAATGAAAAATTTCTAACTTTGAGCTTAGTCACAAAAGTCCTGCCTATAATATTCGGCAGGACTGAGTGATAACTGCACAGATTAGCTTTCTACATCAAGACGCTTACTTTGCCACTTACGTGAACGCCAGCGCCATGCATTGGTTAAGCCGCGCAACCATTCATCAGCAAAGAAACCTAGCCAAATACCTAAGAGACCCATCTCCATTTTTATGCCTAAGAAGTAGCCTAATGGGATAGCGACGCCCCACATAAAAATAATAGCGGTACACAGAGGAAAGCGAGCATCGCCAGAGGCACGCAAGGCATTTACCATCACGATATTAATTGTTCTGCCGGGCTCTAAGAACACCGAAAGTAAAAATAATGGCAGCAGTACCTTAATAATACCTTGGTCATCAGTAATATTATTTAAGATAGGATCACGGAATAACCAAAAGGCAATAACGACACCAATTGTTACGTAAAAACCCATTTTAAGGCTTTTTACACCGCGCCTAAAGGCATCTTCAAAGCGTTTTGCTCCAACAAGGTGGCCAACCATAATTTCATTACCAATACTGATAGAGATCCCGAACAGCATGATAAACAATGATAATTGGAAATAGAGCGTTTGTGCCGCAAGAGACGTTTCCCCCATGAGACCGATAAACGCAGATGCGGTCATAAAATGGAGGATCCACACAAGATTTTCCCCCGCAGAGGGTAATCCAATATGTAAAATCTTACCCAACATTTTCCGTGACCAGTGTATTAACATCATTGGGACAAATTTAATTCTCAGCCCATAAAACAGTAGGCAGAAAAGTAAAATAACGGCAACAATACGCCCAACGACTGTTGACCAAGCAACGCCTTCAAGGCCGTATTGTGGTAAGCCGAAGAAACCATAAAGCACAATGATATTACCAAATACTGTAATCACATTAGCGATTAATGTGACCCACATTGCGGGTTGCGCTTTACCATAAACCCGCAAGCATGCCGCTAAAATAATTGAAATCGCTTCAGGGATTAAACAAATCCCTAGAATACGTAAATAAGTATAACCATCAGCCATTAAATGCGATGGCATATTCATAATAGTTAGAATGCTATAGCCAAAAAATAACGCAACTAATGCGCTGGAAAAACCAAGAATAAAGTTAAACGCGATTGAAATATGAATCGCTTGGCTGGCTTTTTCTCGGCGGCCTGCCCCTAGGTATTGGGCTATAACAACGCTACACCCCACACTGATAAAGTTAAAAATAGTGATAAATAGGTCAAACACTTGGTTTCCCACCCCCATAGCAGCAAGGTAGGCTGTAGACACGTGACTAACCATGTAGGTATTAATTAATAATGTGGCCAAATGAAGAAAAATATCGATAAAAATTGGCCAGCTGAGCGAAAAGAGTGACCGCTCAGTCACATCGGATTGATGCATTGAGAACCTTTATATATTCATGAATGATAGGGAAAGCTTTCTGATGGGCTAATTCTACATGGATTTCAACAATGAAAATAGGGTTAAAATGCGTCTGATTTAATTAGGCTAATGTTTTGTTTACTTTTAATTATTCTGTTAAATTCAATTTCGCTATAAATAATTTAATAAGCAACATCAGAACTGTATAGGAGCAAAAATGACAAAAATTAAAGCAGCAATAGTGGGCTACGGTAACATTGGTCGCTATGCACTAGAAGCTGTTCTGGCCGCTGAGGATTTTGAGTTAGTCGGGGTAGTTCGTCGCAATACGCAAGATATTCCTGCTGAGCTTTCTGGATATAAAGTGGTTGATGATATTGAAAAACTTGGGAAAGTGGATGTTGCACTCTTGTGTTCACCAACGCGTGCTATCGGCCCATTAGCAGCTAAAGTTTTGAGCCTCGGTATTAATACGGTTGATAGTTTTGACGTGCATTCAGATATTGTGGCGCTAAAACACAGCTTAGATGACGTTGCGAAACAGCATAATAGCGTGGCGGTTGTTTCTGCCGGATGGGATCCTGGCTCGGATTCGATTATGCGTACATTGATGCTAGCAATGGCACCAAAAGGGGTAACTTATACGAATTTTGGTCCAGGGATGAGTATGGGACACAGTGTGGCCGCTAAAGCTATCAATGGCGTAAAAGATGCCCTTTCTGTCACAATTCCATTAGGAACAGGGGTTCATCGTCGTATGGTTTATGTTGAATTAGACGGTGGCGCTAAGTTCGATGAGGTGGCTCAAGCGATTAAAGCAGACAGCTACTTTTCTTCTGATGAAACACATATTCGTCAGGTGGATAGCATTGATGCATTAAAAGATGTTGGGCACGGTGTGCAGATGACTCATAAAGGGGTTTCAGGCACAACACATAACCAGTTATTCGAATATTCAATGCGTATTAATAACCCTGCACTGACTTCTCAATTTATGGTTTCTGCCGCACGAGCGACGATGAAACAAGCAGCAGGCGCATATACAGTGATTGAAATTCCACCAGTGAATTTCTTACAAGGTGATTTAGATACGCTGATCGCCAAACTGGTTTAATTAAATTTAATCTATCTGTGGCATGACATTTATTCGTTCATGCCATCTTGTCGATATTTCTTACACTTTACCTCGCTTTGAACCAGCCATTCAGACTTTAGCCACTGTTTATTTTTTGTGTGATCAAGTAGCTTATTAATAAAGTGATATTGGTGAGATGGAGTGAGCTAATGGTAAAACCACCAAGGAATGGGAAAGATAAAAACCAAGGTTTTTTCCCAGAACAATCTTCAGTAAAAAGTGTGAAGGAGAACCCGCATTCTTTCAGTATTATTCGTGCTTTTTCTAAAATAATAAACTACGGTTTTTCATTGTTTTATGTTGGTTTTATTCTATCTGTATGGTTTTTTCCTGAATACTATACGGTAGAAATTATTTATAACCTGACGTTGATCCTGATTTTTGAATTTATTTTAGTTCACTCGGGCGTCTTTATGGCGGTATTTCGTGATTGGCGAGTATTAACGTTATTTGCTCTTTTCTATGGTCTTTTTGCACTGGCCATCAATATGTCAGTATTAGGTGATTCCCCATTAATTTTATATTTATACAGTGCCACTGTTGCCAATCGAATGCTTTTTGGTTTAACCAGCCGAACAGAGCAAGAACGTTCAGAAAATATGGGCTATTCAGCATTAATGGCACTCAATTTTATGTTCTGTATTTTCTCGGTGTTAATTTTATCTTTCCTCGTGCCTTATGGCGGATTAACGCCTGAATATTTAAGGTCGATTGACTATTATTCGAGTATTTCTAGCGGTGGTGAATTCCCGGAGAAACCCCATGTGGCTTTTGCCTTTGGCGTGCTCTACTTTGGTATGCCTATATTTATGGCTTGTCTAACACATTTCTTATGCAAAGGGCATTCTATTTACCAGAAAAAGGGAAGTAACTTTCGTGGCTAGAAAGATAAAAAAACGCCTACCGAAGTAGGCGCCTGGTGTTGGCAAAATATAAAGTAAAAAAACTAACGTGTAATTGATTTAAATTTTTGTGTGGTGGCGGTTAATGCTACTTCTGTTGGTAAACGTTCCATTGAGCTGGCACCATAGAAACCATGGCAATCAGGGCAGTTGGCTAAAATATATTCAGCATCTTCAGGGGTGGCTATTGGGCCACCGTGGCACAGAACAATCACATCTTCGCGTACTGATTTTGCCGCTTTTGCCCATTCATTGATTAGTGGAACGCAATCTTTGAGCGTCAGGGCGGTTTCTGCTCCAATATTCCCCCCAGTCGTTAGCCCCATATGTGGCACAATAATGTCGGCACCAGCTTTAGTCATCGCAATGGCATCTTCAGCGCTAAAAACGTAAGGCGTAGTGAGCAAATCTTTCTCATGAGCGAGACGGATCATCTCAACTTCTAACCCATAACCCATTCCGGTTTCTTCTAAGTTGGCGCGGAAATTGCCATCAATTAAGCCGACGGTAGGGAAATTTTGCACTCCTGCAAAACCTGTTGCTTTGATATCATCAAGGAATTTATCGAATTGGCAGAATGGGTCTGTTCCATTCACACCCGCAAGGACAGGAGTATGTTTTACTACGGGTAAAACCTCTTTTGCCATATCCATAACGATTTCATTCGCATTGCCATAGGCTAATAAGCCTGCAAGTGAACCTCTACCTGCCATGCGGTAACGGCCTGAGTTATAGATAACGATTAAATCGATACCGCCCGCTTCTTCACATTTAGCAGATAGCCCTGTTCCTGCGCCACCACCGATGATTGGTTCTCCCCGAGCAATCATGTCTCTAAATTTTTTTAATAAATCTGCGCGGTTATGTTTCATAGTTAACCTCTATTATTTGTTCAAAATTTCCTGGTGAAGCTGAATAACCTGGTCACAAAACTCTGTGGAGTTAATATGATAAGGACTCAAAATAAGTTGTCTTTTCTCTGTTATTATTAAATTTGCTGTTAAAGCATCAATGAAGGCTTGATCTGCGATAGGATCCCAAAATGGAGCACCATCAACATCTAATGCTGAAAAGCCTGCTGTTGGGATGATAAAGCGCACTTCACCATTACAACGATTTAATTTTTCTGCAATCCAACGACCCATTTGCTGATTTTCTTCTTTGGTCGTTCTCATTAAAGTGACTTGAGCGTTGTGATGATAAAATAAGC
Organism: Providencia sp. PROV182; assembly: GCF_028480325.1. NCBI lineage: Bacteria > Pseudomonadati > Pseudomonadota > Gammaproteobacteria > Enterobacterales > Morganellaceae > Providencia > Providencia sp. PROV182. The sequence goes on from NZ_JAMPOL010000004.1 coordinate 84,981, forward strand.
GATTTTGGTAGTGTTCGGGCACAGTCGAAGGGCGGCCGAAATTCACCATATCGAGAGCTCCACAAGACATCACGCAAGGGGTTTGAGTGCGTTCAATGGCACCAAAACGGTCTTCATCACAAGCTAATACCCCACCAAATAAATAATCACATACTTCGGTGGTTGTAATATCTAAAACAGAATGTAATAACTGGCTATCAATTAGTTTTTCCATGGCTTTGCCACCACTGCCTGTCGCATGGAAGACTAGACAGTCATATTGCGCCTCTAACTCTGTTGTGAGCTGCTGTACGCATGGGGTCGTTACTCCGAACATGGTTAGTGCAATTGCTGGTTTTAAGTCATGCGGTTGTTCTTCGTCGTCAAACCAAACAGCTCCTGCTATTTGATTAGCAGCATTTTTTAATACTTTGCGGGAAATGATATTCAAACCTGATACATCAGTGACGGAGTACATCATCGAAATATCACTCGCGCCGATATAACCAGAAATATCCCCTGATGCCATTGTGGAAACCATTAATTTTGGAATACCTACGGGCAATACTTGCATGGCGGGTGTAATGAGTGCGGTTCCACCCGAACCACCTAAACCAAGAATAGCGGCAACATCTGTTTGTGCGGCAAGATAAAGGCTGAAAGCCTGTGCCATAGCTTCAATGGCTTTACCGCGGTCACCACAGAAAACGGCCTCAGTACCAAGTGGATGAAAACTTGCGACAGTGTGTGCGCTGATATCTGCGTTTTTTTCTAATTGCGTTGGTTGTGTTGTCAGGTCAACAGTACGTACCGCCAATCCGGCGTTTTTGATTAATTCACTAACATAAAATAGTTCAGCACTTTTAGTGTCAAGCGTCGTTACAATATAAATAAAACCCGGATGTTTTTTCATATACAAACCCTTTCAGAGTAAAACGAGCGTTGAATTTTTCATCATAATGAGACTATAGTATCATTGCGGTTGATTGTAAAATGAGATTGTAGTCTCATTTTTGGTTTATTATGACGTTATTGACTGCTAATGTTTTTATCCTATTGATAAAATAGTATAAATTATTATTTATAGACCTGAGCTATTTTGAGTATATTTGGATATTTAAAAGATATAATTGTGATTGTTATGATTTTTGCTATTACTTTTAAATCACCTTTATGAATAATTTCTTTAAATCATCAACCAAGTGCATTTACCTATTCACACTTATATGTTTTCATGAGCTCTAACTCATTTTATAGTAAGTGACAGTATTTTAAGGATAAATTAATGTCTAAAACTAATTCACATTCAGAATACAAAGGGACACGAAAACGAACCTATGTATTGTTGATTAAGACGGCTTTAGATTTATTTGAAAAAGGGGCGATGCCTTCTGTTTCTGAGTTGGCACTTGAGGCGGGAGTTTCTCGTGCGACAGCTTATCGTTATTTTCCGACACAAGCCGATTTAATTACCGCAACGGTTAATGAAAGTTTAGGTCCTATTTTAACTTGGCGCCCGCAAAGTGAGCAAACCGAAGAGCGTATTGACGAGCTATTAACCTATGCTTTTCCACGTATGTTTGAACATGAAGGTGTTTTACGAGCCGCGCTGCAAGTATCATTACAGCAGTGGGCACAGGGGCGAGCAGCTCCACAAAGCATTAAAGATAAGCGTCTAGAACGCGGTAATCGTAAAGAAATTCTTGCAATGGTCACATCGCCAATGAAATCAGAATATCCGCAAGAGATTATTGATAAAGTGATTCGTGCTTTTTCTGTTATTTATGGTTCTGAAATATTTTTAGTACTAAAAGATATTTGGAAAATGGATGATGCACAAGTAACACAATTAGCACAATGGATGTCCAAAGCGGTTATGAACCAAGCTCATGCTGATAACATAAAGAGAAGGAAATAAATTTTTCACTGTACCGTGTCAATCTAAGTTAAAAAGATTTTTTCAGACCAAGTTAAAATAATAAGATCAAAACCTAATAAATAGATAAATGTTGGTGGATATCACTAGGGTGATAAATAAATAAAAACTAAAGCTATATGGCTTAAATAATATGATATAAATTAGGGATATAAAAAGACTTAATGGTTAATACCATATGAAGAAATTATTAAAAATGATAGGTGGGATTTCCATCTGTGCTTTAATCGGTGGCGGGCTTACTTACCTAGGAGTTCCCCTTGCATTGATGTTTGGCCCGATCATTGCCATTATCATTTTTCATCGTTTTGGTATTTCCTTCGCAATTCCTAAACACACCATTAGTTTTGTTCAAGTCACGTTGGGAACCTCTGTGGGCTTGATGTTCAATCAAGTATCTCTTAATGAAGCGGACAATTTATTTCTTTTATTATTGATGTTGGTTGTTTGTTTGGCTGTGCAATTTTCGTTTAGTTTTTTTTGGTTTTACCGGAAAGTCGGTTGGACAAAACAAGAGGCAATGCTTGGCTCTGTACCCGGTGCTATGGCGGCAATCCTCGCATTAACAGACCACACCCATACACCGCCTCAGAAAATTGTTATTTCCCATACAATTCGCTTAATTATTCTTATCTTATTAGCAGGAATTGTTGTTGGCAGTGATGGTGACCCACAACCGATAATAGAATTGCCAGAATTGACATTAATTTCAACGGGATGGCTACTGCTTATTATTGCTGTTGGGGTGATTTCAGGGGCCATTTTACAGCGTTTAAAAGTTCCTGCGCCTTTTATGTTGACGTCATTAGCGGCGGCAACACTCATTCAAGGTTGGGCTGATATCCCATTGAATTTTCCACTGATGTTGACTGAATTGAGTATGGTATTGATTGGGATGAACATTGGTAACCATTTCATTGTGTTCCCACTTTCCTCGTTGATTAAAAATATATACTCTTCAGCTCAAGTCGTGGTGGTTAATATCGTGCTGACTTTTCTTATCACGGTATTTGCATCTTGGATTACAGGCTATGATATTTCGGTGTTACTGTTAGCTTGGGCCCCAGGAAGTATGGAAGCGATGACATTCGCAGCAATTACCATGAATTTAGATGCAGGCTTTGTTATGTCAAACCATATTATCAGGATGGTAATTATTCAAAGTATTCCATCGATAGCTTTGTTTTGGCAAGAAAGAAGGCAGAAAAGAAAGAATAATTTAGAGTAAAGAAAGAAAACATGCAGGCGATATTTTGGCATGTTTTCTTGATGGGCTTTCTTATCAGCTTACTTGACGTAAGCAAAGAGGCCAAGAGAATCCCGTGCAAGGGACTGGCATTTAAACTCAGTGGTGAGTGGTATCCCTTTTAGGTCACTATAACTTTCTTTGTTAAGGGCGGTCATTTTTTCCGCATTATAGTTGCTAAGGTCCCATTTGTTACTTTTAGCAAAGTAAACAATGGCACGTTCAATTTCTCTATCTGGGATTTGTGAATACCCGCAATCATATTTTAGATAAATAAAAACAGCCGTGAGATCAGCAAGATCTTCAGCTTCGTTGTTGGAAAGGGCTCTGGCAGAATTGGTTATCCCTAACAGAGTCATTAAGCATGACATCAATATAAATTTGCGCATTCGTTATTCTATCTGTTTTCTATGTCAAGTTACGTTAGCATAAGAATAGAATTGTTAGTCAACTATATTTTTCTTAAATCCATGTAATAAACCCACATTTTTAGAGTGGCTTTATTGACCTTCCTGTAAGGGGAAGCTTTATCATACCTCCATTAAACCATGTTTTGCTTCGAAAGTGTAATTTGTCATAAATTACACCACTGATGATTATCGATTTGATAAATAAAAGGAAGGTTATCAATGCTACGTCGCGATTTTCTTAAGTTAAGTGCTATCACATATGCTGCAAGTGCGCTGCCTATTTGGAGCCGCATCGCGGTCGCAGCAGGAAATTATCCAACATTAGCGATTCCACCCTTATTGGAGCCTGATGTGCAAGGCAACATTCAGGTAGTTATTCAGCAGGGTGTTTCGCAATTTGTTCCAGGAAAGCAAACGACGACATGGGGTTATAACGGTAATTTATTAGGCCCTGCAATTAGTTTGAAAAATGGACAAAATGTTAATATCAATATTATTAACAAACTGGCAGAAGACACCACGGTTCATTGGCACGGTTTAGAGATTTCAGGTGAGCAAGATGGCGGCCCTCAAGCGATAATCCAACCAGATACAAGCCGTAAAGTGAATTTTACGGTAAATCAAAGCGAAGCGACATGTTGGTTCCATCCTCATACTCATGGAAAAACCGGCTACCAAGTGGCGATGGGGTTAGCTGGCCTTGTATTAATTAAAGATGATGACAGCACAAAACACGGCTTACCAAGCGATTGGGGTGTTGATGATATTCCTGTCATTTTGCAAGACAAACGCTTAAAAGATGATGGGCAAATTGATTACCAGCTTGATGTGATGAGTGCGGCTGTGGGGTGGTTCGGTGACATCATGCTAACGAATGGTGCTGTTTATCCTAAACATGTTGCCCCGAAAGGTTGGCTGCGCTTAAGGTTATTGAATGGCTGTAATGCTAGAAGTTTAAATATTTCCACCAGTGATGAACGTAAAATGTATGTCGTTGCGAGTGATGGTGGTTTATTAGCCGAGCCGATTGCGGTAACAGAATTACCTATCTTGATGGGAGAGCGTTTTGAAGTATTAATTGATGCCTCCGATGGTCGTGCATTCGATTTGGTAACTCTACCTGTCGGGCAAATGGGTATGACGATCGCACCATTTGACCAGCCTTTGCCAGTACTGCGTATTGAAACAACGTTGACGAAGGGAGAAGGTGACTTACCATCAACACTTGCAGCAATGTCTGCTATTCCTTCTCTTGCTGGCTTAAATCGCCGTCGTTTCCACTTAATGATGGATATGCGTTTGGACATGCAAGGCATGATGATGTTACGTGAAAAATATGGCGACCAAGCCATGGGTAACATGGGCGGTCATGGTGCAATGATGGGGAATATGAACCACGGTAACATGAATGCAGGTAATATGAACCATGGAAATATGAATGGCAAAATGGGAAGTGGCGGCCACTGTGGTACAGGTTCTGATGGTTTGGATATTCATAATGCGAATACTATAAATGGGCAAGTTTTCTCAATGACGCATCCCGCATTCAATGCCCCTATGAATCAGCAAGAAATTTGGGTCGTTTCAGGGCGTGGCGATATGATGTTGCACCCATTCCACGTCCATGGCACACGTTTTCGTATCCTAAAAGAAAACGGCCAAGCCGTAGCGCCTCATCGTCAAGGGTGGAAAGATATTGTTAAAGTGGAAGGGCAGGTGAGTGAAATTTTAGTCGAGTTTAAACACCCTGCAACTCAACAGCACCCTTATATGGCCCATTGCCATCTTTTGGAGCATGAAGATACAGGAATGATGTTGGGCTTCACTGTCAGTTAACAGCAATATTTATTTTCAGAGAAAATGCAGTGTGAAATTTTAGCACTGTATTTTCCTTTATTAGTATATGCGTGCTGCCTATGTTAAAATTACGTGCTTTCCATTCCCATAGATGCGTAATAGAAGATGAAACATACCCTTGAAGTGATGATCTCTGAAGAAGAGATTGCTCAACGAATTAGTGAATTAGCCGATAAAATTAGTGCTCATTATCAAAAGCTTGATGGTGAATTAGTCCTTGTTGGCTTGCTGAAAGGTTCATTTATTTTTATGGCTGATTTATGCCGTAAGATTGATGTTCCTCATGAAGTCGATTTTATGACTGTTTCAAGTTATGGCAATGCGATGACATCGAGCCGTGATGTTAAAATTGTCAAAGATTTGGACGAAGATATCCGTGATAAACACGTATTAATCGTTGAAGATATTATCGACTCTGGTAATACTTTAAATAAAGTTCGTGAAATTTTCGAATTACGTGGCCCTAAATCTGTCGCTATTTGTACATTACTGGATAAACCTTCACGTCGCGAAGTGCAGGTTCCTGTTGAGTGGATTGGTTATTCTATTGAAGACAAATTTGTGGTGGGTTACGGTATCGACTACGCTCAACAATATCGTCATCTGCCTTATATTGGTCATGTAACGTTACTTGAAGATTAATATTTGGTGACCTTATAAAGAAGAGCCGCGTTTAGCGGTCCTTCTTACTGTAGCTAGATAGTATAGGTTAGCAGTATACTGAGCGCCACAGTAGGGCGCTTTTCCTACTTTGCAATTTATTATTCGTAAGTCACTTCTACGTCCATAGTCGCATTGGCTTTACCTGGAAGAATCGTTTTTTCCATTTGTATATAATACGAGTTAAAGTATATCGATAGTTTTCCGTCAACATTTGACGGAGAAACCAAAGTACCACGGCCACCTATTACCATCCTATACCACAGCGTACGGTTATTACTGTATTCTATTCTTATTCCAACACCTCTGGCTCTATCAGAAGAGCTATCTATGTCTAGAACTGTGTCAGAACCTGAATATCGACTTCCTTGAAGAGCAATATTAATTTTAGTGTCTTTATCGCAATCAAAATCAATCTGCCATCTCACATCTTTGCTTTGCGTGTTGACACCACTACCAAAGCCAGACTGGCCAATAGTATAATCACCAAGATGAACATTTTGTATTCTTGATGATTGGACGGAGCAGGTATTAGAAGACACTCGTCCTGTAATATTAAAAATGGCATCGTAACTAAATGATTTAACAGAAAATAATGATATCATTATTACAACGCAATGAATTGCATATTGAGTTTTTTTATTCATTGCTTCCCCTTAATTATTTCGTACAACGAATGTAATAGAGGCATTTGCCGTACCTGGTGTTGCGCTATTTGCTAATTGCTTATAGCGTGCGCGCAATTGAACTGTATTAGTTCCTGAAGTTGTCCCTGCCGCACTAATTAAGGTGCTGACTTCATTTGCATTTTTCGCTTCCCAACGTTTGCGCTCGGGTGAATAAGCTTCAACTTGAATTGCCATTCCGCTCGCTGAACCTTCAGTCTGATCCAACTCAAATAGCTTTCTATCTAGTGCAGCAGGGGTTCCTTCTAAGGCGCCACTCACTTGTCGATTTACTGTTGAACAATTAAAAACCAAATCAAATTCCACCCAATCCGTCACTGAGTTACGAGGGAAGTTGCTTCCATCACCTTCTAAAAACCACATTCCTAAATCAACACCTTGCGCAGCAGAAGATATGCTACACGTTTCACCTTTAATCGAACCTGTGAAATTCACCTTGATATAGGCATCCACAGCCATCACATTCATTGGCATTAGAGATATAAAAAACAGTACAAATAGATTTAAATTATGTTTCATAAATAATGACCCTTGATTATTTATACACAAGGGTAACCGTAACCTGTGCATTACCATGAGTTGCCTTCACTTCATTTGATGTTTTGACATATCTGAATTCAAATGTTTTTGTGACAATGGGGCTCAGACTTGCTTTATCCAGCAAGGAATAGACATAATTGTTGGATAAGGTACGGTCTCCTCCTAATTTCAATGGGGAAGATTGACCCGCTTCGTATACTCGCACCGCAAACCCAGGGTTTTCGCTTTCATTTTCTAAATAAATAATATCTGTATTTATATTACTTGGATGCAAGTTATCCGCTACGGTGTAGGCTACAGACATGATGGTAGGGCAGTTAATCGTAATCGACTGTTGAGCATGGCCAAAGGTATCTCCTATATTTAACGAGCGAACTTTAGCGATGTCATGGACGCCGAGGTCGACCGATTGTCGAACTGATGAAACTGCACAAGTGCGTTGTGCCCATGAAATCAATGTTGATGCAGGCAATATTTCCCCTACTGATGAGACCCAATTCATATCACCACTGCATTGCACTTTGACTGGATTAAAATGTGTAACAGCTTTATCCGTTCCTTCAATATCTCCTTGAACGGTTTTGACATACATCATTCGTGTTTCAAGTTGTAGCGATGATGAGCCATCAATGGCACTAATTTCGCTATTATTTCCTGTTAATGGATACCATTGGCTCGTTCCTTTTTGCCTTAATGCCATGACATAACCCACGCCATTAATGCCAGTGCTAAAAACGGGGTAACTCCCTGATCCATCATTAATCACCATTCCTACGGGTTGGCTATTTACTTGAGGAGTAAAATTAAAGTTTCCCGGCCCTTCAGCAACACATAATTCTTGATTCCCTGTAGATTCAAATTGCTTCCAGCCATTACCCAATATCGCTTCACGGGGAAGTTTATGAGCTGCCGTATCAATTTCTAAATCCCCTAAATTGATACGAAACTGCCCGACACTGAGCGCGTTAAATGAAAACAAGGTAATACCAACCAAAGCAATAATTTGTTTTATATTCATATTCAAAACCTATTTTATTGGCAGTTGACGGGCAATATGGGTAAATGATGCTTCAAGTGTTCAGCGGTTAATTTATATTCGGCAACACACTGATCTTCTTGGTTTTTACCCCATTTAATTTGTAGCCGCCCTTGCTCTGGCATCCCACTGAGATACACATCACCATTATCACCGACAATACCTGAGCTCATATTTTGGTCATCACTTTGAGCGAATTGGGCCATTGCACCGAAAGGCACTGGTTTTCCATTATGAGTAACATTAAATAATAATCGGTAACCGACATGAGTTTGGTAGCTTGCCAAAATTGCGGCGCCTTTTGTTGGTACCGCATTAACTGTATTGGTTTTTAATTCAACATTTTCAGGTAAAGAGTCAATGTTGAGGGATATTTCATTTTTAGTATAAGGATTGAGATAAGGCACAATGGCGTAACCTCGAGAATCGGTTGAAATATTAGCTCGATTTAAAACTTGCACATTTTCCGCACCCGGAGCTCGAATAATCGCGAAAGAATCATAGATAGGCTGAGCTAAAGTGATGCCATATGGATGAGCAACAACCGCCCCTGTTAAACCGTAGTTTGCTCGCTGTGAATATCTATCATAGCCATAGGCCGCATTAGCAACACCGTAACTTCCTCGATAAGATGCCGAGGCATTTCCACTACCACGAGTTTCTTTATTTCCATATGACTGCTGAACAGCGTAATTAATATTATTTTTTTCGCCAAGAGTACCACTTACTCCCATCATTGCGTCTGCATTGCCGCTGTTATCCGCTGTAATACTACTATTTATCGATGTGTAATTGCCGGATGTATTATTAAGTGGAATAGAAACTGAAAAAGAGAAGTAATTATCAGCTTTACGTTGATAAGCACTATCAGAATAACTGTAATTAAAGTTATAAGTGATCCCATCAAAGCTTTTGTTATAACCTGCATTTAATGAGCGTTCTTTACCCGAACGGTTCCAATAATCTTGCTGATAACTAGAAAAATAAATATTACCGAATTCATTTAGTGACTGATTTAGTGAGATTTGAAAGCGATTTTTTTTATTATCGCGATATATTTTAGGTTGATTACTGTTAGCTTCACTGAATGAATAAAAACCTTCCGTTGAGTAACGATAGTTAGCTAAAGTTACAGATGTACCAGTCGAGGTCACGTTTTTGGAGTATTGAAAACGATATGACTGCCCACTGTCGGTATCTTCTTTCCCTAATAAATTTTGGCTATTTGCTTGTGTAACATCAGCCGATAGTGCTCCCAAACTACCTAAATTAATTCCCATTCCTATCGCATAAGATTGGTAATTTTTTGATAGTAAAGTTCCAACGTACCCAGTAATACCTTTTGGTAACCCATAAATAAAAGTACTTTGCAGGAAATCAGGTTCTACTTCACCGGAGGCATTAGATTTATATTTTCCCCCCGTTAATGAATACTTGAGTTGCCCTTCTCGCTGCATAATAGCAATTGATGAGAACGGAACAGTAAATGAGCGTTCAGTACCATCCGCTTCTTTAATTATAACGGTTAAGTCACCGCTAGTCCCTGTTGGGTATAAATCATCAATTTCAAATGCACCTGGAGAGACATAGGATTGATAAATAACATAGTTATTTTGTTTAATCGTAACTTCTGCGTTACTTTGAGCTATTCCCCTAATAATGGGAGCAAAACCTCTCATTGAACTAGGTAGCATGGATTCATCACTTTGTAATTGAATACCACGGAATTGAAAACCATCAAAAATCTCACTTGGTGTCGCTGTGTCACCAATCACTAATTGAGATTTTAAGAAATTAATCCCTCTTTCTAAGCTAGTCTCAATGTTTTTCCATTCGCGTTCTCCACTATTATCCGTATAAGTCGAATAGTTTTTTAAACGCCATGGGCCTAGATTTCCAGTGCTACGAAGGTTGAAATAATGAGAGTTTGTATCTTTGGCGTTATTACGACTCCAATTGTTTGAACCACTATAATAATAATTTAAGATTAAAGCAGGAACACCATTTTCCCATTGACTAGCGGGAACAGTACCTAATGCTTGTTTATTCATAGCAATTTGAGGTATTGAGATATTCAGCTTCTGTTGATTTAATTCAAGCGTAGATTTTGCCTCGGATATATATTCGCCTATTGGGCCTATATATTGCCCAGCAGAAAGTGCAGCCAATGCTGGAATAGAATTAACTTTAACTCCCCAAAGTGCTAATTCTTCTTTTGTTATGCGTGGAATTAATTGGCTTGATTTATCATCCTTAACAAATTCGATAACCTTAGAATCCATTAAAATACCATTTACGATAATATCGACATGATATTCTCCCGCTAACTGGCCTCCAGGGTTAGCAAACTGGTCTAAATTAGGTAGATCTGCAATATTTTGGCCATCAATGACGCTGAGTGAGCTAGGACTAAAATAATCTTCCGCAGATACATGACTAATGCTTATTCCAGCCAAAATTATTGCAGTTACTACCTGACATATTTTTTTTAATCGAAAATAAGTTACCCCATTATGCAAATCGGTTATCGCGTCATAATGACGATTTAATGGATGTTGCTTTCTTGAAATGCAGCGCATAATGAATGTTCTTCCAACTGATTATTTTAATGTCTGAGTTTTCGCTTTCGTTATCGTTCCATGGTCATTAATTGCACTCCAAGTAACTTGGTTTGCTTGAGTTCCCGAAATATTCCATGACGCTTCGCCCAGAGGAGGGACCATGCCTGGTTCTGCAATTTCTTTATTACCAACCTTCAACTCCCCGAATGAAACATAATAAGGCGTTGGATTATTTGCTTTTAAATAGCTTCCTTGTTTTTTAAAGGTTAATTTTTCATACGCAATTAATGCTTCTGCTGTTGGTAAATCTGCAGGGCGATAAAATAATTTAATCTTGTTATTAATTGAAATCGTTAAATTATTTGTTGCATTTGGGTCAGATGGTGGAATTGATTTAACATTTAGCCAATAAACTGATTCTTTATCAGAGGGTAACTGAGAATCTGTTAAAACAATTCGAACAGCATTGGCTGATTCAGGTTCAATGCGAAAAAGTGGAGGAGTTACAGTAAACGGTACTTTTTGCTTATCATTATTATTAAAATTATTTACCCAAGATTGTACAAGATAAGGTGTTTTGTCATCATTTCTCACTGAAATTGAAGCTTCTTTCTTATTGCCTTCATAAATAACACGAGTGCCACCTAAAATAACACTGGCGTTTGCATTAAGAGTCGTCATAAATAAAAGCGCTAATGAAATGAGATGCTTTTTCAAAATTTTCCCCTATAAAAAGAGGGAACGAATGTTCCCTTAATTCAGTGAACTATTGGTTATATTGAATAGTGACAGTAACGTCAGCGTTTGCTTTACCAGCAGTAACTTCATTTGCGGTTGTAACGTAACGCGCATAATATGTTTTTTCGCCACTATTACCTTTCAAATCAATACCATCAGCTTCTGTGTCTGGAGTATAGAAATTTGTTCCGTTAACATCACCAGAAATACCAATACCAACACCTTCAGCCTCATTGACAGCATATAATTGGTTGTTATCTGGGTGTGCGGTTCCTCCGAAGGTGACGCGAGCACGTGCTAATGTTGCAGGGCAGCCACTCAAGCCTATTGTTAAAGGAACTGCATCAGTTAATTCACCGACTTTATCGAAGGTGTTAGTCATCCAAGTGCCAAGTTGCACTACACCTTCATTTTTGTTTGTATTATTAACTTCAATAGTACAAGTCGTATCAATAAATTGACCTTTGAAATTTATGGTGCCTTTAGCATTACCGCTATCAATTGCAGCATGTGCCACACTTGATAATGAAACCATAATAATTGATGCCATTAATACTGACTTTTTAAAAATCATAGGAACCTCTTATCTATCTAGTAAAGAATCATTAATTATATTCAGGTTAGATGACTAAGTTATTTTTTAATAACTATTATCCCATATATTTCACACATCAAAATTATATTAGTGTTTTTAAAGTAAATCCATTAAACGAGTAATTTTAAGTATTTTACTTAAATTGCGATGTTTAACTTTGAAATAACACTTTTAAGTTAATAATATAGATGAATAATCCAATAAACTGATATTTTCTTAACTGTTAACGATAACAATTATATTAAAATTAAATTTAAATATTATTTAAGTAACTGTAACATTGTATTTCGTTTGAAATATAATTTAACGGATATATGCAGGCCAATATTCTTATTATACGAGATGCGTGGTATTAAAAATTTCCAAAGTTGGTATTTAAGGTGTTTAAAGCTTATTTGCTGTAGGGGAAATGTGAAAACTCATAAGATATGATCTGGCAGTGCTATAAAATCACCTTTTTATTTTTACCTTTTCCAGGTAAATAAAATGAATGATAAGACCATGAATTTTAATGTTTTCAATAAGAAACTATTTATGGTTTAAATTAAAGGGGTAGTAAACTCTCTTTAATATATAATTTTTTATTAAATTTACTTTAGTTTTGATTTTTTATCGAGAATATTCTTTGCTTGATTAAGTGATTTTACTTAAAAATAAAAGGCCATATCTAATTAGCTGAATGACAACGATAGATATGACCTTTTTATTATTTATAATCTAGGCTAAATTAACTGCGTAACCCTCTACCTTGTTCAATCAAATACCAAGTTAGTAAATAAAAAACTATCAAGAAAATCATCAGTACACCAAGAGTAATTGCGATTGATACATCTGCAATACCTAGGAATCCATATCTAAATCCACTAATCATATACACGATAGGGTTTAATTTAGATATAGCCTGCCAAACTGGCGGTAATAAGGATAGCGAATAAAAGACACCACCTAAATAAGTTAACGGTGTTAGGACAAAAGTAGGAACGATACTGATATCATCAAACGTCTTAGCAAAAATTGCATTTAATAGCCCAGCAAGTGAAAATACAATAGCGGTTAGCAACAAGGTTACTACAACCATAACCCATGAATGGACTTGTAGTGGAATAAAAAATAGTGACACTAACGTGACTAAAAAACCAACTAGGATCCCACGAGCAACACCTCCACCAACAAAACCAGCAATAATTATGTGTGTTGGAACAGGTGCAACCAGTAACTCTTCAATATTCTTTTGAAATTTAGAACCAAAAAATGAAGAGCAGACATTAGAGTAAGAGTTAGTGATAACTGCCATCATGATTAACCCCGGAACTATAAATTGCATATAGTCCACACCACCCATATCACCAATTCTTGAGCCAATTAAATTACCAAAAATGACAAAGTATAGTGACATTGTAATGACTGGTGGTAATAAGGTTTGTACCCAGATACGACCAAATCGAGTGACTTCTTTTATCCAAATAGTTTTTAATGCTACCCAGTACAATGAGATCATTTTACAATCTCCTTCTCGGCCGCATGGCTTTCTTTTTTGACTAAATTAACAAATAACTCTTCCAAACGGTTCGCTTTATTACGCATACTTAAAATTTGTACACCTTGCTCGCTGAATTGGCTAAAAACACTATTTAGGCCTTGCTCTCTTTTTACATCCACTTCAAGTGTTGATGTGTCTATCAAACGAGATTCATACCCTAATAATTGAGGAACAGGACTTTTGGGCATTAGATCAAAAATAAAAGTTTCTGATTCTAGTTGGCTAAGTAGTTGTTTCATACTTGTATTTTCAACTAGCTCACCATGTTGAATAATACCAATATTACGACACAGCATTTCAGCTTCTTCTAAATAGTGAGTTGTTAAAATGATTGTCGTCCCTTGAGCGTTTAGATTCTTCAAAAATGTCCACATAGAACGACGTAACTCGATATCCACTCCTGCTGTTGGCTCATCGAGTATTAATAATTTTGGTTGGTGCATTAAAGCACGAGCAATCATTAAACGGCGTTTCATTCCACCTGATAGATTGCGGGCACGCTCATTGCGTTTTTCCCATAAATCAAGTTGAGTCAGATACTGTTCGGCACGTTCTACAGCAACTGAACGAGTGACTCCATAGTAACCCGCTTGGTTAAGGACGATTTGTAGTACTGTCTCAAAAGGGTTGAAATTGAATTCTTGAGGCACTAAACCAAGTTGTTGTTTTGCTTGTACAACTTGCTTTTCTAAATCATAACCAAAAACTTTTACACTCCCACTCGTTTTATTCACTAATGAGCTGATAATCCCGATTGTAGTTGATTTACCTGCACCATTTGGTCCTAGCAAAGCATAAAAATCGCCATCTTCAACGCTTAAGTCGATTCCTCGCAAGGCTCTTACACCACCGGGGTAGGTTTTGGTTAACTGCGATAATTCAAGTGCATATGTCATATGTAAAAAAAACCTTTATTCTTAAGATAGTTTGGCGGCAATATATCCTAATGATGCCACTTTTTTCTGTCCTATGTTATGCAGAAAAGAGATAATTAATTTATCTAAGATAATTCAATATGTTACTAATTTAGGGTTGTTTTGTCTAAAGGAGAGGTTCATCATAAGGGCATTAAAATTAGTATAACTAATTATTAATTAATCAATAAATGCTGTATAAGATTTTATCGCAAAGTAACACAATTAGGCTATAAGTCATGATGAGAAAAATAGAAGAACTGTTTGCTAACAATGAAGCATGGTCAGCATCAGTAAAAGAGCAAGATCCTGAATTCTTCAAAGAATTATCAAAAGCACAAAAGCCAAGATTCTTATGGATAGGCTGCTCAGACAGTCGAGTACCTGCAGAAAAGCTAATTAACGCAGCACCTGGCGACCTTTTTGTTCACCGTAATGTTGCTAATTTAGTTATCCACACGGATCTTAATTGTTTATCTGTTATTCAATATGCCGTTGATGTCTTACAAGTTGAGCACATCATTATTTGTGGTCACTATGGTTGTGGTGGTATTGAAGCGGCTGTTGATAATACCGAACTCGGCTTAATCAATAATTGGTTATTACACATACGTGATATTTGGTACAGACACAGCTCTATGTTAGGTGAATTAAAACCTTGCGAGCGACTTAACCGTTTATGTGAACTAAATGTTGTGGAACAAGTTTATAATTTAGGCCACTCTACCATTATGCAATCAGCGTGGAAACGCGGTCAAAAAGTCATGATCCACGGTTGGGTCTACGGTATTAACAATGGCCGATTGCAAGACCTTCATATTACGGCGGATAGCAGAGAAAAACTTGAACTTTGTTACCGTGAAGCAATTGCGACATTAACGCAAAAAAATAATTTAAGTAAAAAGGATTGCTAAATTGCCCTCTGATTGCTGGTAAACCTATTATGTCATCAGCAATTAGAGCAAGTTTTAAAGTAAACCCCAAAAAAACCAACTTATTGATTTTGGGCTGATAAAACAAAGCGGGAAAAATAGGTATTTATCCCGCTTTATCAACAATCTCAAGCGCCATAGAAGGGTGCTTTCTTATATTAAGCGACTTGTACAGGCACTGCTTTAGCAACCCTGCTCATGACATTGTTTTCATCAAAATAAGCAACCTTCGGTTTATGCGTGCGCGCATCTTCATCGTCAATTTGTACATATGAACAAATGATGAGTTTATCGCCTACCGCAGCACGGCGTGCAGCAGCACCATTTACTGAGATAATTTTTGAACCGCGCTCGCCAGAAATCGCGTAGGTTGAAAAACGCTCACCATTATCGACGTTATAGATATCAATGGCTTCATATTCAAGGATCCCAGCAGCATCCATGAAGTTCTGATCAATCGCACATGACCCTTCGTAGTGTAGGTCTGCCTGTGTGACTGTGACGCGATGGAGTTTACCTTGTAACATTCTTCTTAACATTTCTTCTTCGTCCTTCAAATTGCAGCGTTGTTGACTACGTACGTTCGCCCTAGTCACATACTTATGTATGCTCCTAGGGACTCACTTACTTGCCGCCTAGCTGCAATCTGAATGACTTTGAATAAAATCATAGTGCCTTCAAAACTGCAGCGTTGTTGACTACGTGTATATAAGTCGCAACAGGCTTAGCAACGCAGCAAGATGGTTGCTGTGATAGTGTTATAAGTCTTATTGTTTTATGCAATATCGCGTTGCAGGTCAACTTGTAAATTGTCAATAAGACGCGTTTGACCTAACCATGCCGCCATTAAAATAACCGCACGTTTACTGGAATCACCAAGTGGTAACAACGTCTCTGCATCGCGAATAAATAGCTCATCAGGAGTAAAACTGGCTTCACGTAAGCTATTATTCATCTCTTCAATAATAACCTCAGATGCGCTAGGTTCAGCCACTAATTTTTCACCCGCTTGTTGCATAATTTGATACAGCTTAGGCGCTATTTTTAGCTCTTCTGCTGACAAATTATTGTTACGTGAACTCAGTGCTAGGCCATTTTTAGCTCTAACCGTTGGGACACTAACAATTTGAGTATCAAATGATAAGTCAGAAACTAATTTGCGAATTAATTGCAACTGTTGGTAATCTTTTTCACCAAACAAGGCAATATCTGGCTGAACTAAGTTGAATAGCTTAGTGATAACCGTTGCGACACCTCTAAAATGACCGGGACGGCTTGCGCCTTCTAACATGGTCGATAACTCAGGAACTTCAACAAAAGTCTGTTTTTCCATCCCTTCTGGGTAGAATTCTTGCGGGGAAGGGGCAAAAACTAAATTGATATCACGACGCTTTAATTTTTCGCAATCTTCTTGCAAAGTTCGTGGGTAATTGGCTAAATCAGATTGCCTATCAAATTGCATAGGGTTCACGAATACACTGGCAATCACAATATCAGCCTGTTTTTTCGCTTGGTCAATGAGTGTTAAGTGACCATCGTGTAAATTACCCATCGTTGGGACAAGTGCAATACGTTTACCTTCTTGTTTCCAACGACGAATTTCACGGCGTAAGATAAGTGCCGTTTCAACGATAAGCATACGTGTGTTCCTTATAATTACTGGCATCAATTAAGAAAAAGAATGTGCTTCACTTGGGTAAATGCCATCTTCTACTTCTTGGATATACATACGAATAGCATCATGAAGGTTGCCTGCTTGAGCTAAAAAGTTTTTAGCAAATTTAGGCGCTCGTGCGGTAATACCCAGTGCATCATGCATAACAAGGATTTGTCCATCAGTTCCATTTCCTGCGCCAATACCAATCACCGGTAATAGCAGTTCTTCAGAAACATGACTTGCTAAGGCAGTTGGAACACATTCGAGAACTAATAATTGGATACCTGCATTTTCTAATGCAATCGCATCTTTGAGTAATTGATTTGCCGTGACCTCATCGCGTCCTTGGACTTTATAACCGCCAAGAACGTTCACGGCTTGTGGTGTTAAACCGAGATGACCACACACAGGAACAGAGCGTTCTCCTAGCATTTTTACGGTATCACATAACCAGCTGCCACCCTCAATTTTCACCATGTTTGCACCCGCTTGCATCAAAATTGCTGCATTAGAACAAGCTTGTTCTGGTGTGGCGTAACTCATGAATGGCATATCTGCAATAATGAAGGCGTTTGGTGCACCTTTGCGAACGCATCGGGTGTGGTAAGCAATTTGCTCGACGGTCACAGGTAAAGTAGATGATTCACCTTGGATCGTCATTCCCAGTGAGTCTCCAACGAGCATCACCTGAATACCTTGCTCATAAAATAATTGAGCAAAGCTTGAGTCATAGGCTGTCATGGTTGCAAATTTGTGTTTGTCTTTTTTAAACTGACATAAATCAGCCAGAGAAATTGGTTTCATTATAATAACCTCCGGAAATGATCTCCCTGCGACCATACCTCATAAGAGGTTGAACATTTTAGGCTGGAATATCCCAAAACGTTAGGCCATTTCGAGGGACTTGTGTGAGTCTTTCTGAAAGCTTTTCGCCATCAGGAAAAACAAGGGAAGGGGCGATTTCGCTAAGCGGATACAACATAAACTCACGCTCTTTTAGCCCATAATGTGGAACGATTAACCGTTCAGTATTGATGATACGGTTACCAAAAAGCATGATATCGAGGTCAAGCGTTCGTGGCCCCCAACGTTCCTCTTTGCGTACACGGCCAAGCTCAAGTTCGATTTTTTGTGTATGGTTAAGAAGAACTTCAGGCTCAAGGCTTGTTTCTAGTAGCACAGCCAGATTCAAAAAATCTGGCTGGTCCTGTGGGCCTAATGGTTTGGTTCGATAAACAGAAGAGGTAGAAACAACGCGGCTATTAGGAATAGCATCTAATGCTGCAATAGCTTGCTGTGCCTGTAGCAGCGGCTCACCAAGGTTACTTCCTACAGCAATATAGACTTGTTCCATTGTATTCTCTCTATCTATTATGACTTATTCGGCCGGCGCGCGCCGGTTCCACCTTGTGATGAACGTGGGCGATGGCGGCGGCGAGTAGGGGCACTACCTAATTCCGAAATCATTTCACGCTGTTTGATATTATTCGCTTGTTGAAAATCAGTCCACCATAACGCTAACTCTTGTAACTCGTTGCGGTGCTCAACATTGGCTCTTAATTCTAATAAATCAAACGCTGCACGGAATTTTGGGTGCTCCATGAGTTTATTTGCGCGACGACCTTGGCGGCGAGGTAAGCGTAATTGCAATAACCAAATATCACGCATAGTGGTTGTAATGCGTTTTGGGATCGCAATCGAGCGGCACTGTTCATCTAATATATCATTCATTGCCAGCGCAAAGGCGTCGTAATAGGCCAACCCGCCTTCTTGAGATAGCTTCTCAGCATGCTCAGTAACTGGATACCATAACATAACAGCAAATAAAAAAGCAGGGTTAACACGCTTATCATTTTTTAGTCTGAAATCAGTATTTTTGAGGACTTGCTCAATGATTTTTTCCATTGGCGAATCACTGTTATCAGTAAATCGGCTTGCGACAACAGGGAAAAGTTGCTCAAACAAACCATATTTTTTGAGCATTTTATAAGTCGCGTAACCTTGGCCTGCTTGGAGTAATTTGAGTGATTCTTCAAATAACCGAGCAGATGGAATTTCTCTCAATAAATGAGCGAGTTGGTAAATTGGCTCTGCGGTTTTCGGCTCGATGCTCATATTTAATTTGCAGGCAAAACGTACCGCTCTTAGCATTCTGACTGGGTCTTCACGATAGCGCGTTTCAGGGTCACCAATTAAACGAATAACGCCAGCTTTGAGGTCTTTCAAACCATTAACGTAGTCACGTAATGTGAAGTCTTCAATATTGTAATATAGGCTATTAACGGTGAAGTCCCGACGAATCGCATCTTCCTCAATAGAACCAAAGATGTTATCGCGTAACAACATACCGTTTTGCGCTTGTGCAGATAAGTTTTTGTCATCTGACACATTTTGGTCATGGTGGCCACGGAAAGTTGCAACTTCAATAATTTCGGGGCCAAACATAATATGGGCTAGACGGAAACGACGACCAACTAGACGGCAATTACGAAATAATTTGCGGATCTGCTCAGGTGTTGCGTTCGTAGTTATATCGAAGTCTTTAGGCTTTTGGCCTAAAAGCAAATCACGCACACCACCCCCCACTAAGTAGGCTTCAAAGCCACTTTTATTTAAGCGATACAGTACTTTTAATGCATTGTCACTAATATCACTACGCGAAATAGGATGTTCGGAACGCGGTATAACAGTAATGTTTTCGTCGTTTACGGTTGTCATTGTAGGGCGCTTCTCAGGTGTTGAATCGGCACGTTGAGATTGACGAACCGTTTTTTTAATAGGGGCTGTTTTATGGGGTTGAGCGGTGTTCTGCTCTTTAGATGCGGTTTGCGCATGAGCAGAATGAGTGACTGGCCTTTTACCGGCTGCCTGTATATCTCGCGAAGTATCACGATGTTGTTCTACATCTTCAGGGGATGCGTCTGTATTGCGAGATAAAATATTACGGCAGAAATTTGCTACTCGGTTAAAAATAGTACACCTCGATGTCATTACCAATATTCATTAAACAAAAATAAGCGGCTAATCATAGCTCACAGAAGTTTCTTTGAGAATGGTTAAACGAATAAAAGTCATCTCTAATTATAAACGTTACCAATAAAATTTACGCAAAATAATAGCTCAAAAAGCGATCTCACTATAGAAGTATAGGTTTAGAAGCCTTATTTTAAGCGCTTTTTTGTTGTTAGATGATTATTCAACTTCAAACTATGGGGTTAAATAACAGCCTAATCTATCTCCGTAAAAAATTACGTGAAAGTAAATGTTTATCTTACTTAAAAGAGCACGATAGGACGTTATCGCCAACCAATTGGCAAAAAGATGCGGGAAGGATAGATTTTATGTGATAGCTAACGCAAGGAATAAGCTCTGAGCTGAACATAACAGGATGTAGAGTTCCCTTGTAACGGCGCAGTAATATGCGCCGTTCAGGACTCCATATAGACACTAGCCAGCCATTTGCTTTTCGCGAATTTCAGCTAATGTTTTACAGTCGATACATAAATCAGCGGTAGGACGGGCTTCCAAACGGCGGATACCAATTTCTACACCACATGATTCACAATAGCCAAAGTCGTCATCTTCAACTTTTTTCAGCGTTTTTTCGATTTTCTTAATCAGTTTACGTTCACGGTCCCGGTTACGTAATTCAAGGCTGAATTCTTCTTCCTGAGCGGCTCTATCAACGGGGTCTGGAAAGTTAGCTGCCTCATCTTGCATATGAGTAACAGTCCGGTCCACTTCATCTCTGAGTTGATTGCGCCATGCTTCGAGAATGAGCTTAAAATGCGCCAACTGGGCCTCGTTCATGTACTCTTCGCCAGCTTTTTCATGATAGGGTTCAACCCCAGCAATGGCGAGAATGCTTAAGGACGATGTCTTACGTTTTTGCCCTTCTTGCATAATGCTTCTCCTACACACGCAAATTTTACAAAAACCCCAAGGGGGAAAAATTAAGGTCGCTATAAATAGCAGAAGACTGCGCTCTTGGCAATCGTTCCTGCAATGAGTTTTGTAATGCTGTGAGGGCGAGCGTGTTTATTCCCTTTTTAGCGCCCAGAACTCTGCGGCCTCGTATAAAAAACGGTTAAAAAAACTTTATTTAATAGAGTTAAAGTGAATCTGCTTACTTAACACCATTTGTTGAACAGTTATATCAGCTTGATAACAAAGCACTTCAACACCACTTTGTCTCGCTTCCTCCAATAAGAGCGCATATTGTTTATCAATATGTGCCGCTGCAGATGCTACGTGAATACCTGTGTGTAAAGCAACAAACAATAGTATGGCTCTTTTTCCTTCTTTCGCAATATGCATGAGCTCTCTTAAATGCTTTTGGCCTCTAAGTGTCACTGCATCAGGAAAGAACCCCTGATTATTTTCTAGTAAAGTTACTGATTTTACTTCGATAAAGCAATCTGGTAATCCATTTTGCGTGAGATAGAAATCGATTCGGCTATTTTCTGTGCCATATTTAACTTCAGGCTTTATTACGCTGTATTCGGATAATTCTGGAATGTGTTTTTCGGCTAAGGCTTGTGCAACTAATTGGTTCGCACGAAGGGTATTAATGCAAATAAAGTGGCCATTTGTGGTTTGGGTTAACTCCCAACTATACGGATACTTGCGTTTTGTATTATTGGACGTCGAATACCAGATGGTATCACCAGGGGTAGCACAACCTGTCATAGCGCCTGTATTCGCACAGTGAATTGTAATTTCTTCACCGCTCGGTAAAGTAACATCAGCCAAAAAGCGCTTGTAACGCTTAATCAGAGTAGCTGGTTGTAAGGCGGGTTCAAATTCCATGGGATCTCCGCTATCGTTGTCGGTAATATGCTTACTGGCAAAAGAGGCTAATGCTACAATGTCTGACAGTAAAAGTTAAATACATGGAGTGATAACCTCAGTGTTACCGATATTCGAAGTTTGTGAGGACATACTTACCGCGTTAGTCGCTTCACCTCAAGTTTTGCTTCATGCACCTACAGGTGCAGGTAAATCAACGGTTTTACCGTTAGAAATATTAAAAAGTGGGGTTATTGATGGGCGGGTTATTATGTTGGAACCCCGTCGCTTAGCGGCACGTTCAGTAGCGGCTCGCCTCGCACAGCAACTTGGTGAAGATATCGGTCATACCATCGGTTTACGCATGCGCTCTGAAACTAGAGTTAGTCGCCACACGCGTCTTGAAGTCGTGACAGAAGGCGTACTGACCCGCTTACTGCAAAATGACCCAATGCTTGAAGGGGTTGACTTAGTCATTTTAGATGAGTTTCATGAACGAAATTTACAGGCAGACTTAGGTCTCGCTTTGTTAATTGATTCACAGCAAGCCTTACGTGAAGATTTACGTATTCTATTGATGTCAGCGACATTGGATAATCAAGGGCTGAATCAGTTGTTTCCTGATGCTCCAGTTATCACCTCACAAGGGCGTACGTTCCCCGTAATACGTGAATATCATCCGATTAACCCAAATAAACTCTTCCATAAAGAAGTGGCGCTAGCGGCTTGGCAGTTATTGCAACAAGAGCACGGGTCTTTATTATTATTTCTTCCAGGTATGGGGGAAATCGAGAAAGTAAGAGTAGAACTCGCTTCGATGGTAAGTGAGGACATACTTTTATGTCCTTTATACGGAGCACTATCTCTACAGGCTCAGCAACAGGCGATACAGCTGGCACCAGAAGGAATGCGAAAGGTCGTATTAGCCACCAATATTGCGGAAACCAGTTTAACGATTGAAGGGATCCGCCTTGTGATGGATAGTGGTCTTGAACGTGTGGGTCAGTTCAACCCACGAACAGGACTGACAAAGCTCATTAAACAGCGAATCAGCCAAGCATCGATGGCGCAGCGAGCCGGTCGAGCAGGCCGTTTAGAAGCAGGTGTTTGTTGGCACTTATTTAGTGAAGAGCAAGCTGAACGTGCAACTCAATTTAGCGAGGCTGAAATTGCACAAAGTGACCTAAGCAACTTATGGTTATCTTTATTACAGTGGGGCTGTCACGACGTGGCACAGCTGAATTGGCTGACTTTACCCCCGAAACCTGCGATATCTGCGGCAAAAAATTTACTCAGTCAATTAGGTGCCATTGATGTGGCTGGTAAGTTAACGCCTTTTGGGCAGCAGATGGCGGTGTTAGGCAGTTCAGTGCGAACAGCGGCAATGCTATGTAATGCACAACGGACCAAAAATCAGCATGTTATTCAATTAGCTGCGTTGCTGGTAGCGATTATCGAGGACCCCCCTCGTCAACAAGATGCGGATCTTCGTTATTATATAGAAAGGCCAACTGAGGGGTGGTGCAAGAGAGCATCAGCACTTTGCGAACAAAAAGTGTTGAGTACCATTGGCCAGCAAGATGCGCTAATTAGTGAGTGGTTACCAACGTTGTTAGCTGTGGGTTATCCCGATCGCATTGCGAAATCTCGAGATAACCAACATCGCTATCAATTAGCGAGTGGTTTAGGGGCAATATTGGGTGAATCGGATAGGCTAATGGGAGAGTCGTGGTTAATGGTGGTGTCTTTATGGCAACCCGAAAATATGGCGGATGCGCGTATTTCCTTGGCTTATCCTATTGAAATTGACAGATTACAAGCAGATTGCCCATCTTTATTTAACACTCAAGAAACGGTCGAATGGGATGAACAAAAAGGGACCTTATTAGCTTGGAAACGCTTGCAATGTGGCCAATTAGTAGTGAAATCAGAACGTTTGAGCAACCCTGATAAGGCTGAGATTTGCCAAGCGCTGGTTTATTGGTTGAAGCAAAATGGCTTGCAGCAGTTAAATTGGCAGGAAGATGCTTTGCAATTGTGTATTCGCTGCATGCTAGCTAAGCGGCATTTTCCTGATATTGCTTTTCCTGATTTTGATGATATAGCGCTATTAGATTCGTTAGATGAATGGCTTGAACCTTATCTTGATGGCATAACAAATAAGCAAAAACTACAGCAGATTGATTTAGCCTCTTTATTAATCAATCGATTAGATTGGCAGCAGCAACAGTGGTTAGAAAGTATGTTTCCGAAGACCTATCGAGCGCCATCTTTACATGATGTAAGTATTCACTATTCGTTAGATAAGCCACCAGTGATAGCTATTCGTATGCAAGAGATGTACGGGGAAAAAGCGAACCCGACAGTAGCACAAGGGAAAATTCCTATTACGCTCTCTTTGCTTTCTCCTGCGATGCGGCCATTACAGATTACGCAAGACCTTGGCGCATTTTGGCAGGGTAGCTATAAAGAGATACAAAAAGAGATGAAAGGGCGTTATCCAAAGCATTTATGGCCGGATGACCCTGCAAATACTGCGCCAACGAGACAAACAAAAAAAGCGATGATGGGTGCGAAATAACCTATTTTTGTGCTCTAATAGCGGGTTTCCTCATTCAGGCTATCGATGCGTTAACCTGAGTAAGGAAATGTAATTAAGAGCTTTCTTTGGTGAAATCTCTGAGGTTATGAGCCAAAATTAACCACTAAATTGGCGTAACTAGTGAGTTATTAAGTTATTTTGTCATGTGATATGGAGTGACCATGTCAGGTAAAGATTTTGAACCGATCGGCAGACGTAATAAAAAAACTGCTGGGAAAAAACAGTCTTCATCTCGCCGCCGTAGAGACCGCGATGACTATGACGATGAAGATTTATTTGAAGATGATGATATTGATGAACAATATCTCGATGATGAAGATGAAGAAGAGCAAATGGCTAAAAAAGGCTCAAAAAAGAACAAGCCTCGGAAGGTAAAAAGTAAATGGCGTTGGTTTTGGCTGCTAGTCAAACTGATGATCGTGTTTGCTGTTTTACTCGCGGCATATGGTTTTTATTTAAACCAACAAATTAAAGAACGTCTCGATGGTAAGGTTTGGGACTTACCCGCCGCAGTATACGGCCGGATGGTTAATCTTGAACCGGGCATGGACTACAGCCAGGCTGAAATGGTTCGCCTGCTTGAAGGTATGCAATACCGTAAGGTGAGTAAAATAACGACATCGGGCGAATTTGTAGTACGCGGTAATAGTATCGAAATCTTACGCCGACCGTTCAATTTCCCTGATCAAAAAGAAGGGCAAATACTCGCGCGTATGGTGTTTGATAATAACGCGTTGAGCAAAATTGAAAATATGGAAAATGGCCGCTCATTTGGCTTTTTCCGCTTGGACCCGAAACTGATCACGATGATGCAGTCGGCGAATAATGAGCAACGGTTAGTTTTACCGATATCTGATTTTCCTGAGTCCTTAGTTAAAATCTTACTAGAAACCGAAGATCGAAACTTTTATGAGCATGATGGGGTCAGTTTGTACTCTATTGGCCGTGCTGTTGTTGCTAACTTAAGTGCAGGACGCTCTGTTCAAGGGGGAAGTACCTTAACTCAGCAGTTAGTCAAAAATCTCTTTTTGACCAATGAACGGACATTAAAACGTAAAGCCAATGAAGCGTACATGGCGGTTTTACTGGACTACAACTACAGCAAAGAGCGCATTTTAGAGCTGTATTTAAACGAAGTCTTTTTAGGCCAAAATGGTAATGATGAAATTCGTGGTTTCCCATTAGCGAGCTTGTATTACTTTGGTCGTCCAATCAACGAACTAAGTTTTGATCAACAGGCGTTATTAGTCGGTATGGTGCAAGGGGCATCAACGTATAACCCTTGGACTAAGCCACAAAATGCGATTAAACGCCGTAATATCGTACTGAAAATCTTGGAAACACGCGGTGTGATTGACCAAGAAATGTATCAGGTACTGAGCGCAAGGCCTCTCGGTGTGAAAAATAAAGAAGGGCTAGTGGCTTCTCAACCTGCCTTTATGCAAATGGTCCGTTTAGAACTCAATGAAAAATTGGGCGATAAAGTTAAAGAACTCTCTGGTGCGAAAATTTTTACCACTCTAGATCCTGTGGCTCAAACTGCGGCTGAAAATGCAGTTGAGAATGGTGTCGCTGATTTACGTAAATCTCGTAAATTAGATGACATAGAAGGTGCAATGGTGGTAGTTGACCGCATTAATGGCGAAGTACGCGCTATGGTTGGTGGTTCTCAGCCCCAATATTCAGGGTTTAACCGTGCGTTAAATGCACGGCGCAGCATTGGTTCTCTGGCAAAACCTCCGGTATACCTCGCTGCACTAAGTGAACCGGACCGTTTTCGTTTAAATACATGGTTAAAAGATGAGCCACTAACAGTAAAAGTCGGGAATCAAAACTGGAGCCCAAGAAACTACAGCCGTAATTTCAACGGCCGTATGATGTTAGTTGACGCTTTGGCAAAATCACAAAATATCCCAACGGTAAACTTAGGGCTAGAGGTTGGTTTAGACCAAGTGTTTAATACTTTTGTACGCTTAGGAGCTCCTGCGGCTGCTATGGAAAAAGTTCCTGCGATGTTATTAGGTGCAGTTAACCTAACACCAGCGGAAGTTGCTCAAGTTTATCAAACCATTGGTGGTGACGGTAATCGTGCGAAATTATCTGCATTGCGTTCTGTTATTGATGGAGATGGCAATGAAATTTACCAAAGCTACCCATCTGCAGAGCGAGCAGTACCTTCCCAAGCGGCATACCTCACATTGTATGGTATGCAGCAAGTGGTTAAACAAGGTACGGGCAGAGTCTTATTGACCAAATACGCCAAGTATAATTTAGCCGGTAAAACAGGGACAACTAACGATCTACGCGATAGCTGGTATGCAGGTATTGATGGCAAAGAAGTGGCGATTGTGTGGGTTGGCCGTGATAATAACGGTCCAACACAATTAACAGGGGCGACAGGCGCACTGAAAGTGTACCAACGCTACTTAGATAACCAAGCGCCATTAGCACTTATCAATCGTGCACCAGAGGGCATTGTTGATATGCAAGTCACTGCTGATGGTCAATTAAGTTGCTCAAACTTCGGCGGCGGTAGAATGTTGCCGATTTGGACAGATAACCCAGAAGGGTTATGCCAAGCGTCAGAAGAGCAAGCCCCGGTCTGGGACTTAAATGGTAATAATGGCGAGCAACAAGATGATGCGCCGGATTGGGTTAAGGATATGTTTGGCAATAACCCCTAAATTCTCGTCATATTTCAAGTTGTGACTGTGTTGGCTTCATTCGTCAACCCTAGTCACATACTTGTGTATGCTCCTAGGGATTTCCTTGTTTGCCGCCTTGCCACAACTCGAACTATTTAGAGAATTAATTAGTTGGTGAATTGCTTATTTGAAAGGCTAATTATTTGAATGTTAATTAGTTAGGGAATTGTGGTGTAAGGCTCTTCTCGTCATATTTCAAGTTGTGATTGCGTTGGCTTCATTCGCCAACCCTAGTCACATACTTGTGTATGCTCTTAGGGATTTCCTCATTTGTCGCCTTGCCACAACTCGAACTATTTAGAGAATTAATTAGTTAGCGAATTGCTTATTTGAAAGGCTAATTATTTGAATACTAATTAGTTAGGGAATTGTGGTGTAAGGCTTTTCTCGTCATATTTCAAGTTGTGACTGTGTTGGCTTCATTCGTCAACCCTAGTCACATACTTGTGTATGCTCCTAGAAATTTCGTTATTTGCCGCCTTGCCACAACTCGAACTATTTAGAGAATTAATTAGTTGGTGAATTGCTTATTTGAAAGGCTAATTATTTGAATGCTAATTAGTTAGGGAGTTGTGGTGTCGAACCTAGAGTTATCTATTCTTAACTATATCTTAACTATAAAAAAATAGAGGTGAAAATGGATAAAATTTCACCTCTATAACATCAATGTGAATTAATTCTCTTTAATTTTCATCAATGCAGTTTCTGCGGCTTTGATAGTTTTCTCAATGTCTTCATCGCTGTGGGCGATAGACATAAAGCCAGCTTCAAATGCAGAAGGCGCGAGGTAAATACCTTGCTCTAACATGTAATGGAAAAATTTCTTAAAGCGCTCAACGTCGCATTTCATCACATCTTGGTAACAAGTTACGGTTGGGGCATCGGTGAAGAAAATACCAAACATGCCACCGACGTGATTGATAACCATCGGGATACCTTGCTCTGCGGAAACACGTTTTAAACCACGAGCTAACTTTTCTGTTAATTCATTTAAACGTGAGTGGACTCCCGGCTGAGAGACTTCTTTTAAGCAAGCGAGGCCAGCAGCCATCGCGACAGGGTTACCAGATAAGGTCCCTGCTTGGTAAACAGGCCCAATTGGTGCTAGTTTTTCCATAATTTCAAGGCGGCCACCGAAGGCACCAACAGGCATACCACCACCGATGATTTTACCTAAACAGGTTAAATCAGGCTGAACATCGTAGTAATCTTGTGCCCCACCTAATGCGACGCGAAAGCCTGTCATGACTTCATCAATGATGAGTACGGCATTGAATTCATCACATAATGCACGTAAACCGGGTAAAAATTCAGCTGTTGGTGGTACGCAATTCATATTTCCTGCAACAGGTTCAACAATGACACATGCAATATCTTCTGGATAATTTTCAAATGCTTGGCGGACTGAAGACAGGTCATTATAGGTACAAGTTAATGTGTGTTTGACAAAATCTTCAGGAACGCCAGGAGAGTTTGGTTCGCCCATAGTAAGCGCACCAGAACCCGCTTTGACTAATAAGCAATCTGCATGGCCATGATAGCAGCCTTCAAATTTGATGATTTTGTCACGGCCTGTGTAACCCCGAGCTAGGCGAATTGCGCTCATGGTCGCCTCAGTGCCTGAATTTACCATGCGTACCATATCCATAGAGGGGACTAGTTCACAAACTAATTCAGCCATTTCAACTTCAGCGGCAGTCGGAGCACCAAAACTTAATCCTTTATGAACCGCTTTGATCACGGCATCACGGATCTCAGGATGGTTATGGCCTAAAACCATTGGTCCCCATGAGCCAACATAATCTACATAGGCTTTACCATCAACGTCATAAATATAAGCGCCATCCGCTTTTTCAATAAATAATGGGGTTCCACCAACACCATTAAAAGCACGAACAGGGGAGTTTACACCACCAGGAATTTGTTCTTTTGCTTGTGCGTAAAGTTTTTCAGATTGTGACATCGCAGGGCTCCAGAAAGAGGCTAAGAAAAAAATTGCTCTCATTCTAAAGCACCACACCAATTAAACCAAATGTTGATACGAAGATATGCACAATGTGTCTAATTGCGTAACAACACTTGAACCATTTAGTCAAGTGGCGGATAATTAGGTTAATTGATCTGAGTAGGTTTTAGCCTACACATGAATTTACCGGTCACCGGTTTGGAGTAAAAAATGAGTGATGATGCAGCTCTGCCTTTGCAATTTACTGATGCGGCAGCAATTAAAGTTAAAGATCTAGTCTCTGATGAGGACAACCCAAACCTGCGTCTGCGTGTTTATATCACTGGTGGCGGATGCAGCGGTTTCCAATATGGTTTCACATTTGATGACCAGATCAATGAAGGCGATATGACAATCGAGAAACAAGGTGTTGCTCTTGTCGTAGACCCAATGAGCCTACAATATTTAGTGGGTGGAAGTGTTGATTATACTGAAGGCTTAGAAGGTTCGCGCTTTATTGTGACCAATCCGAATGCTAAGTCTACTTGTGGGTGTGGTTCGTCTTTCAGCGTCTAATTTTCGTCATATTTCGAGCTGTGGCGGTGTTGGCTTCATTCAGTTACTCGGGTCACATACTAATGTATGCTCCCCGAGATATCTTCATTTGCCGCCTTGCCACAACTCGAACTATTTAGAAAATTTTTGTAATTTGTAATTCTCAATCAGATAATGCGTTTAACTGCTCGCACAGTTGTTCTGTCGCATTAACAATCCTTGGGCCTGCTCGGTGAAACCAATCTTCATTTAATCGGATAATTGGGACATTGAGCTGTGAGTGCCAAAATTCTTTCACTGCTTTTTCCTGTTCTGCCGAGCCCGTCATGATTATTACATCTGGTTTGCGAGTGAGCACCTGCTCACGACTGACTTGAGGCCATTGAACAGCGCTGTTAGCAAAAATATTTTCACTCCCACAAAACTCTACGGCATCATTTTGCAGCGTGTGGTTACCTGCGCTAAATAAAGGCTGAGTACCGAGCTGAATGAACACTTTCTTTGATTTTTTATTAGAAATTTTTTCTTTTTGATAAGGAGCGACCCTAGAGCGCATTTTTTCAACATTTTGTTGTGCTATCTCTGGGGTTGGGCTGTATTGTGCTAATTCAATCACTGAGTTGATGACATCATCAATAGTTTGAGGATCGAAATAAATAATTGGGATACCGAGACCTGCGAGTTGCTCAAGAGGCCGCTGGGGGTTACCTCCCCGCCATGCGAGGATTAAATCAGGTTTAAGTGCGATAATACGTTCTACATTTAAACCTTGCCAATCAGAGACTTGTTCTAATTTTTTTGCTTGCTCTGGGTAATCGGAGTAAGCACTGACCGCAATTAAGCTATCTCCAAGCCCTGCTGCATAAGCAAGTTCAGTATTGGCCGGTGATAAACTAATAACGCGCTGCTTTGCTGCTCCTAGTGCAGAAAAGGCCACCAATAAAGCACATAATAAGGTGATAGTAAGGGAAAAATAATGCGTTATTCGTTTCATAACAAAATTCATCGTAGAATTAATTAAAAGGTATAACTAACAAATAGTTATACCTTTTGTGCAAATGATTAAGCGAGCTTAGCTAAAATTGCAGTGATCATCAGGGAAGATTGACGGGCAGCAACAGGTAAAAACTCATCAAAGCTCGTGTGGGATTCTTTATCTGCAACATCTGAAATGGCACGAACGACGACAAATGGAATGCCAAATTGGTGACATACTTGACCAATCGCGGTGGCTTCCATTTCTACTGCCGCAACTTGTGGGAACATCGCTTTGATGCGCGCCAGTGGCTCAGCACCATTAATAAAAGCATCACCGCTACAGACTAATCCACGAACAGCGTTCATATCCAATAACTTAATGCACTGCTCAGCAACTTCAATTAACTTAGTATCAGCAACGAAAGCTGGCGGACACTGTGCCATTTGGCCGGGTTCATAACCGAATGCGGTCACATCAGCATCATGGTAACGAACTTCTGTAGAAACCACGATATCGCCGACGTTTAAACGAGGGTCTAAACCACCTGCGGAACCTGTGTTAATCACGACATCTGGTTGGCAATGTTCTAATAATAGCGTTGTACCGATTGCGGCTGCGACTTTTCCAATACCTGATTTCAATAACGCAACGTCAACGCCATTAATTTGGCCTGTATAAATCTCACAGCCAGCACGGTTAATAGTTTGGCAGTTTTCAATTTGTGAGCGCAAAATCGCCACTTCCTGTTCCATGGCGCCAATTATTCCAACTTTCATTTTGTCTCCTTTTCCCTGCACAATTTGCACTATTAATGTCAATATAGTGTCAATATTTTGACTAGGGACGATAATGTTTTATTGTGTTATTGCTGCATTCTTCGAGTGGGTTCGCAATTTTAATTGCAACAACTCGAATTTTGACAACGAAATTACAAAGATGCACGAAGTGTAACATTGAAAGGTGAGTCGTGAAGGTTTTTTCCTGTATTTAGGCTATATAATGAAACATCAATCGAAATAGGGAAGGTGGCAGAGTGGGTGAGATTAATTTTGTTAAGAAGCTAAACTTTCAGCGTAACTACATGAGCAGTGCGAAAAACCAAAAAATTTCATCTAAAGATGAAGATGCGGTTAATCGCTTATTTGAAAGTGATCGTGGGCGGATTATCAATTCAGCAGCCATTCGCCGCTTACAACAAAAAACACAAGTTTTTCCCTTAGAGCAAAACGCAGCAGTGCGTAGCCGATTAACTCACTCACTAGAGGTTCAGCAGGTTGGCCGTTACATCAGTAAAACGGTTTTAGGTGAATTAAAAAAGAAAAAATTACTGGATCCCTATGGGCTAGATGAACGTTGTGATGCGTTTGAAAGCTTAGTCGAAATGGCTTGTTTGATGCATGATATCGGTAATCCTCCATTTGGGCACTTTGGTGAAGCTGCAATTCAACGGTGGTTTACCAAGTTACTGTCGCCAAGTTACTTGTATACGCCGAATTCCCCTGACCCATGCCAAATACCGGCATTACAATTAACTGGAAATGAAAAGCAAGACTTATTCCGTCGACAATTAAAGCAGGATTTATGCTCATTTGAAGGTAATGCGCAAGGGCTACGCATGGCGCATCGTTTACTCAAACTAAACTTAACCTATGCGCAAATTGGTTCTATCTTAAAATATACGCGTGGGGCTTATGATTTGGAGCCAATTCCCCCTGAGTTTGATTATTTGATGAAAAAACCAGGCTATTATTGGTCAGAGGTGGACTTTGTCAGTGAGTTAACCAAAAAACTCGATATGGAGAAATACTGCCGTTTCCCTCTGTCCTATATTATGGAAGCGGCTGATGATATTTCATATTGTATTGCTGATTTGGATGATGCCGCGGAAAAAGGCATTTTTACTGTTGAACAGTTGATTGAGTACTTAAAAGCAGAGTGGGGTGATATTGAACAAAATGATTTGTTTGATCAAACTGTCATGCGAGCTTTCAATAATATCAGTGACAACCACACAAGGCGTATTCAGCAAGATCAGTTCTTTATGTATTTGCGCGTGAACATTACAGGGAAGTTGTCTCATTACAGTGCACTGCAGTTTATTAAAAATCTGCCTGAAATTTATAATGGTACTTTTAACAGCGCTTTATTAGAAGATAAAAGCCCAGAACATAGATTACTGAAAGTATTGAAAACAGTGGCTTTTAAACATGTATTTAACCATCATGAAGTTGAAGAGTTAGAGTTGCAAGGCTATCGAATTATCAGTGGTTTATTAGATTTTTATAGTCCATTACTAATGATGAATAGAAGGGATTTTGCTGAGCTCGTTGAAAAAAATTACCACAAACACTTTTTCATTGAAACGAGATTGTTCCATAAATTATCTAATAAGCATCGCTTATCTTACACGGAAGCACTTGAGAAAATTTCTGCAACGAATGAAGCAGATAAATCTATTCTGGAGTTTTATTATCGAGCTCGTTTGATTCAAGACTATATTAGTGGTATGACAGACCACTATGCCTATGAAGAATATCGTAAATTTATGGTTAGTAACTAATATAATAATTGAATGACATAATAAAAATGGAAAAGTAGTCAATCAAATGATAGGAAAAACAGGTATAATGGGACTGGCCGTTTTTCTGAATTAATTAGCGAAAAAAGCAACGCATTAAAATTGAAAATCCGGCGATCATGATTTTTATAACTTAATACTCTGTAGTGACTACTTTATGGCTCAATTTTACTCTCCTAATCGCCGTACCACTTCACGCCGTCAAATCACGGTTGTAGCTGATAGCCTTGATGCCGCAGGGCAAGGTGTTGCTCGTATCGAAGGGAAAACCATTTTTGTAACAGGTTTATTACCTGGAGAAGAAGCACAAATTGAATTGACGGAAGAGAAGCGACATTTTGCTAAAGGCAAGGTGACTAAACGCTTGAGCACTAGCCCACAAAGAGTAAAACCACGGTGCCGTTATTTTAACCAATGTGGAGGGTGCCAACAGCAACATGTTGACATTGCACTGCAAAGAGAAAGCAAAGCTCATGCTTTAGCTTACTTGATGCAGCGCGAAACATCGCTAGATATATCCGTTCCCACGGTGATTAGTGGTGAGCCATATGGTTACCGCCGTCGAGCTCGATTAGGTCTACAGTATCAGCCTAAAAGTAAAAATGTCGTTATGGGGTTTCGTCAATCTCAATCTAACACATTGGTTGATATAAAAAATTGTCCTATCTTGTCCCCTGATTTGGATATCTTACTAAAACCACTTTCTGAATGTATTAACCAGCTCAGTAATAAATCGAAACTGGGCCATGTAGAACTTATTCGTGCAGACAATTGTAAAATTGTATTGATTCGCTACTTAACCCCTTTTTCGTTATCAGATACCCAAAAGTTAAGCGATTTTGAAAATCAGCACGGAGTGTCTATCTGGTTAGCGGGTAATGATGAAAACTTACAGGCTCTGTCACCAAATTCGCCACAACCTGAATATCAAGTTGCAGGGGAAATACTAAAATTTAATCCGTTAAATTTTATTCAAGTGAATGGGCAAGTTAACCAGCAGATGGTAGAACAAGCTTTAGCATGGTTAGATCTAAACAGTGAAGATAGGGTATTAGATCTTTTTTGTGGAATGGGTAACTTTACGTTGCCAATTGCACGGTTAGTGACATCTGTTGTGGGTGTTGAGGGTGTGGAAAATTTAGTCGAACAGGCACGAAACAATGCACAGCTCAATACTATTTGTAATGCGACATTCTATAATGAAAACTTAGAAGCCCAGATACACACACAACCTTGGGCAGTTCATGGCTTTAATAAAGTGTTATTAGACCCAGCTAGGGCTGGAGCTGCTGGTGTTATGGAACATTTAATTAAACTGATGCCAGAAAAAATTGTCTATGTTTCATGTAACCCCACAAC
This sequence comes from Providencia sp. PROV182, assembly GCF_028480325.1. Taxonomy (NCBI): domain Bacteria; kingdom Pseudomonadati; phylum Pseudomonadota; class Gammaproteobacteria; order Enterobacterales; family Morganellaceae; genus Providencia; species Providencia sp. PROV182. The sequence goes on from NZ_JAMPOL010000004.1 coordinate 119,779, forward strand.
ATTGGCAAGAGATAGCAAAGCTTTACTCGATGGGGGCTATCAATTATTACAGTTGCGGATGCTAGACATGTTTCCGCAAACTAGCCATTTAGAGTCAATGGCGTTATTTATCCGTCGCCCAGAGGTTTAATAGGTAGGGAGAACATATGGTTGCAGTAAGAAGTGCGCATCTTACCCCAGCAGGTGAGTTTGCCCCAGAAAGGTGGGTTAACGGCCTGGGATTGAGCAATAAACAATCAGAAGAAAAGCTCATCCATACCTGGCAATATTGTCACGATAAATTAGCCGGACAAGAAATCGCCCCTCTGTTGCTGTGGCGCGGTATTGAAATGACCGAGATCCTATCGACATTAAGTATGGATATCGGCAGCTTACAAGCGGCTTTGCTTTTCCCCTTAGTGGAAGAAGGGAAGTTAGAAGAACAAGAAGTTATTGAGGAATTTGGCAAATCCATTCACGAACTTGTTAAAGGCGTGCTGGAAATGGATGCGATCCGCCAACTCAAAGCAACACAATCAAGCGAAACCAGCTCGACACAAGTCGATAATATTCGTCGTATGCTACTGTCAATGGTAGAGGATTTCCGCTGCGTTGTTATTAAGTTAGCGGAACGAATTGCTCATTTACGTGAAGTCAAAGATGCAACGGAAGATGAGCGCGTCTTAGCTGCAAAAGAGTGTTCAAATATTTATGCTCCTTTAGCAAATCGCCTAGGAATTGGGCAGTTAAAATGGGAGTTAGAAGACTTTTGTTTTCGTTATTTGCATCCCGATGAATATAAGAAAATTGCAAAGCTCCTCCATGAACGTCGTATTGACCGTGAAGAGTACATAGATACTTTCGTAACAACCTTACGTAAGTACATGTTAAAAGAGAATATTCAAGCAGATATCTATGGCCGACCTAAGCATATTTACAGTATTTGGCGTAAAATGCAGAAAAAATCATTGGCATTTGATGAACTGTTTGATGTGCGAGCGGTGCGTATTGTCGTTGAACGCTTGCAGGATTGTTATGCTGCATTAGGAATTGTTCATACCCATTTTCGCCACCTTCCTGATGAGTTTGATGACTATGTGGCGAATCCAAAGCCTAATGGTTATCAATCGATTCATACAGTAGTATTAGGGCCAAACGGCAAAACACTTGAAATTCAAATTCGTACCCGTCAAATGCATGAAGATGCAGAGCTGGGGGTTGCGGCGCATTGGAAATACAAAGAAGGCGCGACTGGTATTGGCAAAGGAAGTAGCTACGAAAACCGTATTGCGTGGTTACGTAAGCTGATTGCATGGCAAGAAGAAATGGCAGATTCTGGCGAAATGCTAGATGAAGTTCGTAGCCAAGTGTTTGATGACAGAGTGTATGTTTTTACCCCAAAAGGGGATGTGGTGGATTTGCCAGCAGGCTCGACGCCGCTTGATTTCGCTTATCACATTCACAGTGATGTCGGCCATCGTTGTATTGGTGCAAAAATAGGTGGGCGTATTGTTCCATTTAGCTATCAATTACAAATGGGTGACCAAATTGAAATTATCACTCAAAAGCACCCAAACCCAAGCCGTGACTGGTTAAATCCTAACTTAGGGTATGTAACAACCAGCCGTGGGCGAGCCAAAATCCAAAATTGGTTCCGTAAACAAGATAGAGACAAAAACATCCTCGCAGGGCGCCAAATTCTAGATAGCGAATTATCGCAGCTTGATATCAGCCTCCGAGAGGCCGAAAAACTGCTAATCGCGCGCTATAATGTTCACTCATTGGATGAAGTTTTAGCAGGAATTGGTGGTGGTGATATTCGTATCAACCAATTAGTGAATTTCCTGCAAAGCAAATTTAACAAAGCCACCGCAGAAGAAGAAGACCGCGCGGCAATGAAGACATTAGAAAGTAAGTCTTCACTCCCAAGAGCACCATCCCATGGTAGTGGTCGAGTGGTGGTTGAAGGGGTTGGTAACCTAATGCACCATATTGCACGTTGTTGCCAGCCAATTCCAGGGGATGAAATTGTCGGTTTTATCACGAAAGGACGAGGTATTTCTATTCACAGTGCGGATTGCGAACAATTAGCTGAGCTGCAAAGTCATGCGCCAGAACGTGTGATAGATGCAGTTTGGGGAGAAAACTATTCCAGTGGTTATTCTCTCGTGGTTAGAGTTGTCGCCAATGACCGTAGTGGTCTACTACGTGATATCACGACAATATTAGCTAATGAGAAGGTTAATGTGCTTGGCGTCAGTAGCCGCAGCGATGTGAAGCAGCAATTAGCAACGATAGATATGACAATTGAGCTGTATAATATTGAGGTGCTGAGCCGGGTGTTAGCAAAATTAAATCAGTTGCCGGATGTTATTGAGGCAAAACGCCATTCCCAGTGATTTTCTTCATATTTTGAGTTGTAGGGGTGTTGGCTACACTTAGCTACTCGGGTCACATACTTATGTATGCTCCCCGAGATATCTTCGCTTGCCGCCTACCTACATCTCAAACTATTTTGAAAATCAGTACTGTTATATTGTCAGTGGTTTTCTTCATATTTTGAGCTGCAGCGTTGTTGGCTGCGCGCTCTCATCTTAGTCACATACCGATGTATGCTCCTACATTTTCTTCATATTTTGAGCCGCAGCGTTGTTGGCTGCGTGCTCTCACCCTAGTCACATACTGATGTATGCTCCTAGGGTTTCGTTTACTTGCCGCCTAGCTGCAACTCAAACTATTTTGAAAATGGCTCCGATATATTCTAAAAATCACATTTTCCGAGTTACCTAGAATTGTTTTTTAATTGTTATTAATGAGTGAAAATGGCTTTTTCCTGAAAAATTTGTTGAACAGGTGTCATTTCTGATAAGTTTGAGATAAAGATGACAATTAGAAACAAAAGAAAATCAAAGGTTAATACAATGAGTCAGGAAAAACCCGAAATCGAACGCTTATTATCCATTATGGCACAGCTGCGTGACCCACAAACAGGTTGCCCATGGGATAAAGTACAGACATTTAAAACTATTGCACCTTATACACTTGAGGAAACCTATGAAGTGCTTGATGCGATAGAACGTGAAGATTTTAACGACTTAAAAGGTGAGCTGGGCGACTTATTGTTCCAAGTGGTTTTCTATGCGCAAATGGCGAATGAAAAATCATTGTTTGATTTTAATGATATTTGCCAAGCAGTGAGCGATAAGCTTGAACATCGTCACCCACATATTTTTGATACAAATAACACATTGAGCAGCTCGGAAGTGATTGAGGGGTGGGAAAAACGAAAAGCAAAAGAGCGAGCTGAAAAATCGCAGTTTTCTGTGCTAGATGATATCCCGAATTCGCTCCCAGCACTAATGAAAGCCTATAAAATTCAAAAGCGTTGTGCTTCGGTCGGTTTTGACTGGGATACGCTAGGCCCTGTTGTGGGTAAGGTTCATGAAGAACTTGAAGAGGTGATGGAAGAAGCCACACAGGCGGTTGTTGACCAAACTCACCTAGAGGAAGAAATCGGCGATTTATTGTTTGCCGTAGTGAATTTATCTCGCCATTTAGGTCATAAACCTGAAATAGCGTTGCAAAAAGCTTGCAACAAATTTGAAGGTCGTTTTCGTCAAATCGAAAAAAGCCTAGCGGAAAGTGGCAAAACGACAGAAAGTGCTACACTTGATGAGATGGAAGGGCTTTGGCAGCAGGTTAAGAGTCAAGAATAAAATGGTTCGTCATATTTCGCACTACAGCGTTGTTGGCTGCGTTCGGCTACTCAGGTCACATAACTGGTGTATGCTCCCTGAGATATCTTCTCTTGCCGCCCAGCTGTAGCACGAACTATCTAGAGCATTAATTATATTAGAACGAAGCATCTACAGAAAAATTCGATATGGTTGGTTTGTTCTAAAATCAACTCATGCAATGGCTCCAAACAAAGCTTCAAAAACAATATGTAGGTTGAAGTTTTCGAAGGTTAAATGTGGAGAGTTAGAGTAAATAGTTATTCAAAATCAAAGTTAGTGCAGAATCGCATTTTTTACACCATACAATGAGCTGAAAGGATTTAGCTTTTGTGTTTGAACTGTGTTAATCTATAAAAATAGATAAAGATGACTAATTTTGAAGCGATAAATATTTTTCGCTTTTAACTTGCTGATAATATTAGAGTATTGATGAAATTTAGCCTTATTATGCTTAGAACATTTGTAGCGAAATTAAGGTTCGGGTATACTGTTTTCCCGTCCTGTTATATCCATCATCTTTTAAACCTAAACTTTCAGGTTCAGCATGAAAACTAATTATATTTTTGTGACCGGCGGGGTCGTATCCTCACTGGGTAAAGGCATTGCCGCAGCCTCTTTGGCGGCTATACTCGAAGCCCGTGGACTCAATGTGACTATTATGAAACTGGATCCCTACATTAACGTAGATCCAGGCACTATGAGCCCAACCCAACACGGGGAAGTTTTCGTTACAGAAGACGGCGCTGAAACTGACTTAGATTTAGGTCACTATGAGCGTTTCATCCGTACTAAAATGACACGTCGTAATAACTTTACGACTGGGCGTGTTTACTCTGAAGTTCTGCGCAAAGAGCGCCGTGGCGACTATTTAGGCGCTACAATTCAAGTTATCCCTCATATCACTAATGAAATTAAAGACCGCATCATCCGTGGTGGTGAAGGCCATGACGTTGTTTTGGTTGAAGTTGGTGGTACAGTTGGTGATATCGAATCATTGCCATTCCTTGAAGCGATTCGTCAAATGGCAGCTGAAGTTGGCCGTGAACGCACATTATATTTGCACTTAACATTAGTGCCATACCTTGCAGCGGCTGGTGAAGTAAAAACTAAGCCAACTCAACATTCTGTGAAAGAATTACTGTCAATTGGTATTCAACCAGATGTGCTGATTTGTCGTTCAGACAGAGTGATCCCAGCAAATGAACGTGCAAAAATCGCATTGTTCTGTAATGTGCCAGAGAAAGCGGTTATTTCTCTCAAAGACGTTGATTCAATTTATAAAATCCCAGCCTTATTGAAATCACAAGGTTTGGATGAATACATCTGTAACCGTTTCCGCATTGATGCGCCAGAAGCTAATTTAGCTGAGTGGGAACAAGTTATTTACGAAGAAGCCAATCCCGCTGGTGAAGTCACTATTGGGATGGTGGGTAAATATGTTGAGTTACCAGATGCGTATAAATCTGTAATTGAAGCATTAAAACACGGTGGCTTGAAAAACCGTTTAACTGTGAACATCAAATTAATTGATTCACAAGATATTGAAACTCGAGGTGTTGAGTTACTAAAAGGTTTAGATGCTATTTTAGTACCAGGCGGCTTTGGCGAGCGTGGTGTTGAAGGGAAAATTCTGACCGCTCAATATGCACGTGAAAACAAGATCCCTTACTTAGGAATTTGTTTGGGTATGCAAGTCGCATTGATTGAATTTGCACGTAATGTTGCCAATATGGCAGATGCAAACTCAACAGAATTTAAAGCGGATTGTAAATTCCCTGTTGTTGCGCTGATTACTGAATGGCGCGACGAAGAGGGTAACCTTGAAGTACGTTCAGAAGAGAGCGATCTTGGTGGAACAATGCGTGTTGGTGGCCAACCATGTCATTTAGTGAATGGTAGCCTTGTACGTGAAATGTATGGTTCAGAAACTATCATTGAACGTCACCGCCACCGTTATGAGGTGAATAATTTACTACTGAAACGTATTGAAGATGCGGGCCTAAAAATTGCAGGTCGTTCAGTGGATAATAAGCTGGTGGAAATTATTGAAAACCCTAATCATCCATGGTTTGTGGCTTGTCAGTTCCACCCAGAGTTCACCTCTACACCAAGAGATGGTCATCCGTTGTTTGCAGGTTTTGTTAAAGCCGCTGGTAAGTACCAGAAAGGTGAGTTGAAATAAGATATGGGGAAGTCGGCGCAGGTGCACCAACTTCCCAAAATTTAACTTGTACTGAGGAAAACCTAATGTCCAAAATTGTTAAAGTGATCGGTCGTGAAATCATTGACTCTCGTGGTAACCCAACTGTAGAAGCTGAAGTTCATTTAGAAGGTGGCTTTGTTGGTTTAGCTGCGGCACCATCAGGTGCGTCAACAGGTTCTCGTGAAGCTCTGGAACTGCGTGACGGTGATAAAGCACGTTTTCTGGGTAAAGGTGTTCTGAAAGCAGTTGCTGCTGTTAATGGTCCAATCGCAGAAGCGCTGATCGGTAAAGATGCTAAAGACCAAGCTAACATCGATAAAATCATGATTGATCTCGATGGCACTGAGAACAAATCTAAATTTGGTGCAAACGCAATTCTCGCTGTATCTTTAGCAAATGCTAAAGCAGCAGCAGCGGCGAAAGGTATGCCTCTGTATGAGCACATTTCTGACTTGAATGGTACTCACGGTCAATACTCTATGCCTCTGCCGATGATGAACATCATCAATGGTGGTGAGCATGCTGATAACAACGTTGATATCCAAGAATTCATGATCCAGCCTGTTGGCGCACCAACGCTGAAAGAAGCTGTCCGTATGGGCTCTGAGATCTTCCATCACTTAGCAAAAGTACTGAAATCTAAAGGTATGAATACAGCTGTAGGTGATGAAGGTGGTTATGCGCCTAACTTAGAATCAAACGCAGCAGCATTAGCAGCAATTAAAGAAGCGGTTGAGCAAGCTGGTTATGTGTTAGGTAAAGACGTAACACTGGCGATGGACTGTGCAGCATCTGAGTTCTATAACGCAGAAACCGGTAATTATGAGCTGAAAGGCGAAGGCAAAACCTTCACTTCACAAGAGTTCACACATTATTTAGAAGAACTGACTAAACAGTACCCAATCGTATCTATCGAAGATGGTCTGAACGAGTCTGACTGGGATGGTTTCGCATACCAAACTAAAGTTCTTGGTGACAAAATCCAACTGGTTGGTGATGACCTGTTTGTAACTAATACTAAGATCCTAAAAGAAGGTATCGATAAAGGCATCGCTAACTCTATCCTGATCAAATTCAACCAAATTGGTTCTTTAACTGAAACTTTGGCTGCAATTAAAATGGCGAAAGATGCAGGCTATACAGCTGTTATCTCTCACCGTTCAGGTGAAACTGAAGATGCTACTATTGCTGATTTAGCGGTTGGTACAGCGGCAGGCCAAATCAAAACAGGTTCTATGAGCCGTTCTGACCGTGTTGCTAAATATAACCAACTGATTCGCATTGAAGAAGCATTAGGTAAAAATGCACCATTCAATGGCTTAAAAGAAGTTAAAGGCCAAGCATAATTATTTATTGCTTAGCAAGTTAATGAATAGGGAAGCTTAGGCTTCCCTTTTTTTTGGTTATTAATTGTATTAATTTAACAAATATAATTGAATTTTTTTATAAAATTCAATCTGAATTTGTTTTTTGATTATGGTACTGAAGGAGATATTAATTTACAGTCATTATTCATTTTAAATAATTAATTTTTATTCAAAGGAATGAATGCAATGACAGTAAAAAAATATACAGAAGTAATTGAAAAAATAAATGAAATCATCAATAAATATACGCTAGATACAAGCGAGTTAATTAAAATTGGCTCAACGGCAGAAAAAGGAGATATAACATTAACTAAATATGATAACTCACGATATGATATTAGTTATTATGATAGCGAGCAGCCTGATCCGTTTGTAATTAAAAGTTATTTACTCAATAATAATAATTATGATGCAACTCATTTATATCCCTCCTATGTAGATATTCCTAAAAAACCATCAGATACGTTTCTCTTATTTACAGGTACTTTAAATAAAAATTCTATTATAGTTACCAATCATGATAAAGATCATTATCGAGTCTATAATGATTGCAGAATGAATAGTTCAATTTTATATGATGATGTTGTTATGTCTGCTGATTATCAAGATTATAAAATAAAAGATGGTACAAATGGTAATGCGACAGCATATATGCAGTTTGTAAATAATGATTGGCAATTAGTCTTACAAAAACAAGAGGTTAAATATTACAAAGGTGAAAGGAAATCATTTGCAATAGAAGGAAAAAATAGAATATTAAAATATATTCCTAATAATAAAATGGATAGTATAAATAAAAATAAATTTGAAAATACTCGGGAAAATATACATGTTAAAATATTGTCCATAGCAAAGAAATTCAATTGCTTATATATGGATGAGAAAGGTAATAATATATTTGAAACGGAACGAAAACTAGATAGCGCTAAAGCATGGCTTGAGTTTATTACATCTATAAGTATAAAAATAAATAATCATGTAAAAATGTTAAAAAGTTTCCAAGAGGTATGGCAGAAACAACTTCAGGAACTAAATGGGAAGATAAATAAAACAATAGATGATAAAGTTAAAATAAAATCTTTAACACGAAAATTAGCACAAAGTGATATTCAAATTAGTCTTTATCATAATCATTATAATAGAATACTATTTGAAGGGAACCAAATAGAAAGAAGTAAATTATGGTGGGAAATAAAAAAAGTAAAGGCATGAACGCTGTTGTTAAAAATGAAGAACAATCAATATATGGTGGTATTAATGAATATAAACAGACAATCAATGAGCGATATGAAAATTTAGTTTTTGTTCATAAAAATTCTAATAAACCTTCATTTAGAAATAGTTTTAGTGAGGGAATGGACGGTTTTTCAGAAGTTAATATATCAGGATTAAAGAAGAATATGACGTCAATAGAACTGAAAAAATTATATTTGACTCAAGACCTTAGTCCTATAGAACGAGGGGCTTTATATCAAAGAATTAATAATGTAGGTCATGCCGAATATATAAAATATATTTTGAATGAAACAGGAAAAGTTAGTGAATTATTTTATTCATTAAACAGTCAAATTAATCGATTAATGCCACAAGATTTTTATTTAACCTTGATAGGGGATGATTCTCGAGGGCGTTGTTACCCTTTGGTTAGAGCTATGTCAGTTGCATTAGCAAAAGATGATCAAAAAGGCGCGGATACTTTATTTAATAAACTTTATATAGCATCAGCGAATCCTAAAGATAATGATTCAATATTAATAAAAACGGCATTGGAGCGATTACATTCGAATGTGGAAGCAATAGAGGCATCATTTTCTCATGGTAGAATTAATATCAAAGAGACACAGAATTTATTAGAGGCGAAGCAAAAAACAATGATGTTTGCTATTAATAGCCAAAATCACTCGATGCTTATTGGTAAAACTATAAATGATAAAAAATCACACTACTATTTTTATGACCCTAACTTCGGTTTGTTTTCGTTTAATAATAGTAAAGAACTATTTTCAGCATTTAAAAAATTTATGGTAGATAACAAAATGGCTGATTTTTACTCAGCCTTTGGGAGCAATAAAGATCCGGTTTTTGAAGTGATTTCAATTATTACAGATGATATGTCGAGTGTTCCGGTGGGTAATGGGTTAAGTGTAACTCATTTAAGTGAGCCTATTTCATTGAGTTTAATTACTAAACGTGAAAGCAAAACTAGTAGTATCGTTAATAAACAACTTGCGATTCAAAGAGACATTCAATTGAAAGGAACATTGGCTATGTTAGAAGCCCAACAATGGGGATACCGTTTAGAAACTTCTTTGACTAATTTATCAATGAAGTACCAATTTAATAGAAAATGGGTGCCTATATTTTCCACACTGAAAGAGAATGAAAAAGGTAAATATCAACTTCAATTTATAGATTATGATGATCCTGAAAAAAGCCATTGGATTGAAATGGATGACCCGACAATTAAAGAGTTTAATCATTATTATGAAAAGCAAGTAGCATTATTTGGAGAAAGTTATTTTTTTGATGGGGAAAAATTAATTCCCCAAAAGAATATAGATAATAACAGTGAATATAATATCAATGAGCCATCGTTCGATGGATTAAATGCAGGAATAGCTATTCAGTCTTTGATGCTATGGTATTCAGATAAAAACCATAATAGAAACGGAATGAATAATGATAATTTTAACTTAGCATTAGCATTGAAAATACATAGTTATATTAATTATGGAATGATATTTCATGGAGCTCTGAATGATTTAGCTAAAATTGTAGGTATAATTCGTAGTGGGTTAAATGAAAATATTAGCTATGAAGCTAAAAATATTAGTCTGTTTTCTACTTCATTAGCTCAAACAGTAAATGAAGGTGTTACTGTTTTATTTAATGGTACCTTAGTCGGCTTTGATATATATGAATTGACCTATGCAAAAGATGAACCTCATAAGATTATATTTAGTACACAACTTGCTTTTGACTCTGCGAGTTTTGTCACAGGAGGACTCAGTTTAGGAACCGGTGCTTTAGGAGTAACGGAAGCTTCAGTATTTATGGGGGGAGCTGGGGTTATTTTTGCAGGGTTAAGTATTGGTTTCACTGGTTTGGCGCGTAATTATGCAGTGATAGGAGAAGATGCTAAATCGGTAGGTAGATATTTCTATCAGTTAGACCAAGCATATAAAAATAACGGATATGATTACTTACCTGATAAAAGTATTGTTCTTCCGCGCGCTGGTGCAGTTTTTAAAACAATAGATCTTAGAAATAACCAAATTGAATTTGATAGCCAGTATATCTATAGGACTAGCGCACATTCTGCAGGAGGCGGACGGAAAAATTATATTTTTTGGGCGGGTAATTTCCCTACAATGGTACATGACCGTCAACAGGCAATTAATATTCGTAAAGGTATCGGATATAACATGAGTAGCCGACAGTATGGCTATTTAGATGCACAAATAATTGCCTTACCTATCACGCCAAAATCGTATATTAAATATGATTACAATTTATGGCCAGGAGCAACAACACGTCATGATAGTGGGTTTGATGTTATTCGTCGTTTAGAAAACACAGATAAATTTGATTATGACTTTTATATATTTCCAAGTGAAAATACTATCACTCAGATATTCCATGAATATGTAGATACAGAAATAGAAATAAAATTAAATAATCAATATAGACATTTAGTTATTCCAAAAATACCCAGTGAGTGGCATGGGAAAATTAAATATTCGATAAAGGGTGATGGTGGAGTATATAAAATTAGTCCACAAATAGGTGCAGAAATAGAATTGATTGATGACTCAAATAAGTTATCGACTTCTCACTGGATAATTAGTGGAGGGTTATTAGGTAAAAATGACATTATTGTTAGTTCTGACCGTATAGATGTAGGTGGAGTAAAAATAAAAATAGACCAATCAGTATCAAAAAAAGATTTTTTATACATTAATAATAATAATGAAGTTTATAAAGTGGATTTTTTAAACTTAGATGTAAATTTAATTGGCGAAGATGGAAATAAGTGGGTCGGACATAATGAAGAGTTATCTAATCATTTAAATAAATTAAATGAACAACATAAAATTATGGGGCAGTACGTATTAATTGAAAATTATCAGTTTGGGAATGTTAATGTAGGCCGAGCATTTTATCAGGTTTCTACAGGGAGATATATTTTCACTGACTCATCGGAACAATATACTAAAAATGCTGATCTATTTTCTCCATTAGGGACGGGGGCATGTTTTTACTCAAAAGATAATAATATATTGTGGTTAGTTGATCAGGATAATAAAGTTCAATATACGTATATTATTAATAATAATGCTCAGCGGAATTTTGAATTAACTAAGTTATGGGTTAGTAATGAAAATATTTATTTCTCATGTCGTTATCCTAGTGAAGGAGTTTATGAAGTCGCAAATTATATGATAAATGGAAATGAAATTATATTAGTTAGTGTTTCTATTGATGAGCTGACTCATTATCAGTTATTTGAAGAAAAATCGGTCATACCTAAGGATATTTCAGATATGATTTTTGGTAAGTATTTATTGTTAATTGATAAAGTAAAAGATAAAAAAACAATATATAGTAAAAGTGTGAAGCTGGCTGATGTTATCCAAATATCAGGAATTGATAAAAATAATAATATATATCATTATTGGTTAAGAGAAAGAGACGGTGTTATCATAAGGCCAAATGTTACTTCATATAATCTTGCTCTCGATAACAAAGAATTATTTGAGCCTAAAGATTTAATGTTTGTTGGGTTTTTATTAAACAATGATGGGAAAGAAGTATTCTTTTTTTATAGTCATAAGGAAAAATCAATATATCGACAAGTTGGAGAAAACCCAAATTTCTTTCAAATAGAAAAGCAAGAAATCAAAAGGATAGAAACCGAAAATATTGAGAGTGTTATATTCAGTCAAAGTAAAATTTTAATTATTAGTAATAATGGCATTGTGAGTCAAATTAACGCTCAAGGTAATATTCAACCTGTGGCACTAAATCAAAAGTGGTTTGATTCACATTCAACAAGATGGTGGGAAGATTTTGGTCAATTAGAGTCAAATCAAGGAGTATATGCTTTACTTGGATTAAAAATGAGTGATAATCAAGCTATTATTCCTGCTTGGTATGAAAATAAAAGTATTGTTATTGCATATCAATTATCATCAAAGAATACATTGCAATATTTAGGAATAGACGAGTACCGTTCAGCAGCAATTATTTTTGATATGGAAAATAAAAAACTTTATTGGCAACCAATTGTAAATGAAGCTGCTTTAGTTAAAGCTTTTGATAAAAATAATTTAAAAAATACTTTATCACTACCTTCAATGTATGAGATATACCCAAATATTAAATTTGATACAGTTAAAAAATTAAAAAATGGATTGTTAATGTATACAACTAATGATGAGATTTTATATTACAGTAAGGGAGAGAATAATTCAGATAGTAATAAAGAGGAATTCTCATCATCTTTATTAATTAACGGTGGAAATTCAAGGGATATAATCAACCCACCAGTTATCAATAATGTAAAAAATATTATATTAAGTGCGGGAGACAAAGAAGATAGCTATGTTATTTCTAGAGCGGCGTGGCTACATTATCAAGCAATTATCATTGATAATAATGCGAGCGATCGTTTGACAGATACACTTGTTTTACCTGTTGACGATATGAACTCTCTAGCTGTGAATCGCCTAGGGGATGACCTTATTCTAACGGATATAAATACAAATAGCATACTTATTATTAGGCGGATATTTGCTACTAATGCTCAAGGATATGAACACCTTAAACTGCGATTTTTAAATTCTAACGGAGATATTAGGGTAAAAACTATTGTAGATAGTTATTTATTGACTGATGGGCTGATGGTTACTAATACACCGAATGAGTCTGATGAAGAAATACTGCTGTCTCATGACAATCAGTTAGCACAGCTTGCATCAATGACATCATCATTAAACCATCGTGAAAGCATGTCTAGACATCAGGATATAATACAGCCTTCGTTGGTTACTGCGCCTGTTTTAGTGGGATAAAGCAGGTATGAATTAGTTAAGCTAAGCTAGCCGGAGTTTAACTGGCTAGCTTAATTAGTTGTCTAGTTTCATTGGTTGATATTTTAATTTAAGTTTGTTTTTTATTCATCGATATCATTTATTTTGCTTTGGGTGGAATTAACTGCTGACTGGTGCGTTGGCGTATTAGCGCAATTGTTCTGTCAATTGAAACTGTTAATTTATGCGGTTATTTGCTTACAAAATAGAACATTTCTCGGTAGAGATATTAAAAATACAAAAAATTGCGCGGGGTAGATCGCACTTTTAGCTTATCCACATTTTCATCTCAATAAATTAACTCTATATTTCACAGCTTATAAATAATTATTAACAATATGCGCTAAAAATAAACTTGCTTCCAAAGCTATGGAGTAAACATGGACGCTTCAGAATCTTTAACACCATCAGTGAGCCCAACCCCCTCGAATAAACGGGGATGGATAATCTTAGCTGTTGATATCGTACTCTTAATTTTATTACTAAAATATTTACCATTTGATGATAAAGCAAATGCAGGTCTTGCAATGATGGTTTTCATCGGTGTGCTTTGGTTAACTGAAGCTATCCATGTCACCATTACTGCACTGTGTATTCCGATCTTGGCAGTAGGCTTAGGGCTGATGAATACAGGGGATGCATTGAAATCATTTGCAAATCCGATTATTTTCTTATTCTTCGGTGGCTTTGCATTAGCGACGGCTTTACATATCCAAGGCCTTGATAGGCTAATTGCAAATCGCTTACTAATGGCAGCTCGAGGGTGCTTATCAGTCGCGGTATTATTGCTGTTTGGTGTAACAGCGTTACTTTCTATGTGGATTAGTAACACAGCAACAGCTGCAATGATGCTACCACTAGTATTAGGTATACTGTCTAATCTCGATGTACGTCATGAACGTAATACTTTCGTGTTTGTACTATTAGGTGTTGCTTATAGTGCAAGTATCGGTGGTTTAGGCACGATTGTAGGTAGCCCTCCAAATGCGATTGCGGCAGCAGCTTTAGGTTTAGATTTCTTATCATGGATGAAATATGGTATTCCAATCATGGTGGTGTTACTACCAATGATGTTTGTATTGATGTACATGATGTTACGTCCAAACCTGAAACATCGTTTTCAAATTGAGTTAGAACACGTTGAGTGGAATGGCAAGCGTATTACAGCAATGACGATTTTCCTTTTAGCCGTAGTTTGTTGGATCACGAGTACGTTTATTAGTGATGCATTAGGTGGTGTAAAAGATTTAGATACAATCATTGCGATGAGTGCTGCGATTTTAATTGGTGTAACAGGTGTTGCTAGCTGGTCTCAAATTCAAAAAAATACCGAGTGGGGCGTATTGATGCTGTTTGGTGGTGGTTTAACACTCAGCGCAATTTTAAGTTCTTCTGGGGCAAGTAAGATCATGGCAGACTGGATGCAAATGACATTCGGTGAAAGTCACTGGTTTGTTATTATTCTAGCTGTTACTACCTTTATTATCATTTTGACTGAGTTTACCAGTAATACGGCGAGCGCAGCTTTATTAGTACCAATCTTTGCAACAGTTGCTGAAGCATTAGGTATGCCAGTCATTGTATTAACCATGATTATTGGGATTGGTGCATCTTGTGCGTTTATGTTGCCGGTTGCTACACCGCCAAATGCGATTGTATTCGGTTCCGGTTATATTAGGCAAATTGAAATGGTACGTGTTGGTGCGGTATTAAACGTGGCTTGTATCCTTGTGATTTCATTGTTTGCTTGGTTTATCTGGATGTAACTTAGGATCAATTCACTTTAACTTAACGGCCTCTTATTGAGGCCGTTATTTGTTGTTGTACGCTAAATTGAGATTATTGTGTTGTTTTAGCAATAAGAGCCTGTTGGTTTTTCCCTATTTTTATCACGCCCGTATCAGAAAAAGTAATGTCTGCGTCTCCGCGCACAGAGAAACTCATCGTGTTAATAAGCCCTTGAATATCTATTTTATTTTGTGGGCAAAGGAAATTATCTTTACAGTGATATTGGTGACTCTCAAGCACAATGTTACGACCTGTTAATTTAGTTTGCTCATCCATCTCTAAATGATTTCCTTGAATATAAGGAATGTCAGTTTTGAACTTTGTGCTGTACTTGACAACGCCTTCACTAGGAGAAAGGGTGCTATTACCCGATGCGCTGATATAATTTTGTATGGCAGAGTGGATATTAAGTGTATTTTGCAGCTTTATTTGGTCTGCAACGATATTTAATTTTGATAGTTGAATTGGAGTTCCTTGTTGCTGACTAATACTGATTTGGCTAGCAGGTTGAGTTGAAAACTTCAGTTGGTTATAGTCCTCCAATTTTTGGAGTTCAAGCTGGTTATCTTTCTCTTTGTTTTTAATATATTTTTTTTCAAATTTACCGGCAATTAAGGAGAGGCTATTAATATTATCAACGGCGCCGTCTTTCCATGAAATACCATTAGGATTTGCGATAACAAGGTTAGCGCGTTGCCCTTTTATTCCTAATATCCCTTGTAAGTTGCTTGTTTCAGTCCCTGTTACTTCTGCAAAAATAAGCTTTGCTGCCTTATTATTAAGCTTAGTATTACTGTTAATATCATTATTAAAAATTAAACCATCGTCATTAGATGAGAGACTTTCGAAGGTATTAAACGAGATGTTATTTTTGAGAGGGGCTTCTATATTAATAACTTTTGCTTTTGTGATATCAGGGGCCTCGGCTAATGATGTGGTATGAAATAAAGTACAACTTAGTAGAGTGAATAATATGGTTTTCTTCATTGGTATTAGCTCCTTGCTGTAAAAATCCTTTTATGATTAAAAGTATAATGTATTTAGTCGTTTTTTATAATAATCAAAAATTAGTTTGGCTTAATAAAATATGATACGGTTAGCACTCAGGAAAAATCGGAAAAATGAAAAAATATAATGTAAGTAATTGTTATATAATGTTTTTGGCCGTTTGTGAATTTCATTTTCCTTGCTAATAAATTACTACTTGTTATGTTTTTAAATTAAAAATAAAGGGATTTAATAATATGTCTGGTGATAGCTATAGCTCTCTATTGAATCATACCATTTATGTAATGGATAAAGTAAAGTTTGATAAAAATATTATGATGCTGGTTGAGGCGATTAAATATGAATATCGTCATGCAGGAAAGTGGTCTCCAGACTTATTGAAAAAACATGATAAATTAAAGAAAGAAATAGAACAGAAATCTTATTTTGTATATAACAATGATGTTCCTATCGGTATTGAAAAACTCAGTAGTCAAGAAGAGCTAAAATTTATTGATAATATAAGGCATTTATCAACAGGAAATAATGATGTCGATATAAGAGTTCAAGGTAAAGAGGATATTGAATTATCTAACCTTGTTGATTCCGATTTATTAAGTTCACAAGCACTGCGTATTCTCCCTAAAAATTTAAAAAAAAGAATGAAACTTCGCTCTAGTATAAATGCTAGGTTAACTATAAATATACATAAAAAATATATTAATCGGCTGGCAAAATCTTTGGTGAAGTTATTTCATGAGCCGTCACCTCAGTGTATAGAACAAGCCAAAATTATGGGGCCTAGAAAATTTGGTATACAAACGGACCAAGCAGTTATTTACTTATCTGAATCGGGGCTTGAGCATGCAAAGGAAATTACCCAGCGACTTAATACATTAATTCCTTCTGATGCATTTATTGAACATACACCAGTTGGTATGCAAAAAATGGATACTGGTATTTCTTATTCGGAAACACCAAAAGGTCAGTCAACAAGCCATGGGCAAGCCAGGTCACAGGTCATTGCAGACGCTATTACAGAAGCTTTATTAACAGATCGCCCAGTAAAACAAATCTTACCGAAAGTATTAAAAAAAGTAGGCTACGATACGAATAATCCTAGTTTAGTTGCGCGAGTTCAGCGTGATGGTCATTTAAAAAATAGTCTTTTTGACTGTATGATGCTTAAAAAGCATAGAATAAGCCAAGATATTCAGCGATTTGTTACGGATCCACTGTTATTCCCATGTATGTATATTATTGATAAATTTAATAATGATATATTATCAGTAAAAGCGGAAATATTTAACTTTGAGAATGAGTTTACTGCCATTGAGTGCGGAGTATTAGCTCAGTATATAACCTCGAGAGAGAATTCAGGTTTTATTTATGATGTTTTAGATTTTACTTATAAATTTAATTCAATCTTTAGAGATAGCGGTTATATTGAGAAACGTCTCGCACCACAAGATTTTTATTTATATTTAATGGATGATAATTCAGGGGGACGTTGTTACTCTTTAGTTAGGGCAATGGCTGTTGCATTAGCCTTAGAGGGCCGTGAGGGTGCAAATAAATTGCTTAATAAGATGTTTTTAGCTGGGGCATCACCAACGGAGCCGAATTCAACTTTGTTACAAGCTGCGTTAAAAGAACTTCATGTAAATATAGAGGCGGCACACGCATCAACTATAATTGGCCAATTTGAGTTAAATGAAATAAAAGAAATTCTGATTAATGCTGAACAAGGAAATATTTATGTGCTAAATAGCACAACACACTCAATGTTATTAGGTAAAGTCAAAAGTGGTAATGAAATTAATTATTATTTTTATGACCCAAACTTTGGTATTTATGCTTTTAATGATTCTGATAAGTTATTTTCAACTTTAAATAAGTTTTTATTTAAAAACAAGATGGCAGAGCAGTATGCGGTTTTAAATAGTAGTTTTGAATTGGTCTCTATTAATACGGGAAAAATGTCTGAAGTACAAATTGGTAGTGGTTTAACTGTTTCCGATTTGGTTTATTCAGATAATTTAATGGAATCTATTTCTCTACATAAGAAAATAGAGAGTATTCTAGAACATCAGTCTTTAATAGCAAAAGATAAGAAAATACAGACATCCTTAATTATTTTGGAGTCAGAGAAATGGGGGGAACGTCTTGAATACTCAATTAATGAAGTGTGCAAAAGTCATCAACTAGATGAAAAATGGTTACCTGTTTTTGAAAATGTTGAGAATTTGGAAGATGGCCGATATCGTATTCAATTTATACATCAAGGGATAGAGGAAAAGATATATTGGGCTGAAACGAAAGACACAACATTTATTGAGTTTAAAGAATATTTTCACAAGCAAATGGCTATGTTAAAGAGTCATTATTCTTTTAGTGATGGGGAGTTGCAATGTGAAAGAGATATTGAGGGTACAGAACATGTGGATGGCCTCAATATAGCGATGGGAATACAAGCAATCATTCAATGGTCGGAGAATGGAAAAGTGGTTTCTTCTAGGCCAACATCTAATTTAGCAACAGCACTGCGTATTCATAGTTATATTAGCTATTCTATGATGGCCCATGGTGCTATCAATGATGCCATGAAAACTGGAAAAATTGCATATTCATTATGGTGTGAAGGGAATGGAGTAGCGAAATCAGTAATGAATCGCTTTTCTTCGTCTCTAATACGTACAGCGAATGAAGGGTTAGGGGTTATTTTCCAAGGAGCTATGGTTGGTTTCGATATTTATGAGTTAGCGAATGCACAAAATGAAACTCAGCGAGCTGTATTTGGTACTCAACTAGCTTTTGATTCATCATCATTAGGGTTAGGTATTGTAAGCACGGGAGCATCTCTACTTGGTGCGGAAACGGTGGCAGGTGTTGCAGGGCCATTAGCTGTACCACTTATGGGAATAGGTATTGGTATCACCGAACTGGTTAATATTAATGAAAGACACGCACAAAAAGCTGTTGCTGTAGGGGAAGAATTCGCGATTTATCAACGAGACTATCAAAATGCAGCGATAAGTTATGATGCAAAAAAAGACTTTTTGGTACCAACACCCAATATTGTCATCGAGAAATTAGATTTCAAAAATGGCTATTTTGACCTTGGTAGCCAATATATATATCGAGGTGTGAAAAAAAAGTGGTATATAGAGCATTGCTGGTTGAATGATTTTCAGTCGGGCCCGAGTGCAGAGATTGATAAATCATATGCAATTAATATTAGAGAAGCTGTTGGTGTTACTGAGCCAAGAGTAAACTTTAATGGGAGCCAAACTGGGGTGGTGATATTACCAGTTGTACCTAAATCGTTCATTCGTTACAGATATAGCTCTCTTTTTGGTGGAACTTCTCGAGGGGATAATGGTTTTTCTATTTTGAGAGGAATGGAAGAACGCTATCAATTCTATTTTGATTTTTTTTATTGTGGCCTAGAGTATGTCATCACCACTTTAGAGCATGAATATGAAAATACTACCATTCATGTCAATCTAGATAGCCAAAATAGACAATTAGCCGTTCCTAAAATGCCTATTCCATGGCAAGGGCATATTACGCACGCTGTCACTGGTAATGGTGGGGAATATCAAATTACAGTTAATTATGGCGCATCTCTTACGTTAATTGAGGGGGCTATGTATGGAAAACAATCTAGCTGGATAATTGATACGAGTTTAATAGAAAGTGATGGAAAAGAGCATGTTATTCAAATCATGGATGATCACATTAAAATTAGCGGCATTACTATCAATGTTGATACATCGGTGGCGGGTAATTCGATTTTACTTGTCAATGCTCAACATGAAGTATGTGAAATAGATTTTATTAATAAGACTGCAAAGATTATTAATGTAGATGGTAGTCAATGGATAAACAAAAGCCAGACAATTAAACAGCATCTTCATGATTTATCAATTAAAAATAAGCTTAACGGCCAGTATGTTGCCATCGATAATTATCAATATAACGGTTTAAACGTGGGACGTGCATTTTATGATGTTCAATATGATCGGGTCATTTTTACTCACTCAAAAAATAAAGAAAATCATTCGGCACAACTAATAAAAATTAATAGGGATACAGCCTATTTTTATTCATCAGTGGAATCAGTAATTTGGCAGGTTGATATAAATACAGGTTCTTTACTGACTCAACTTAAAGCGAATATGGTTTTAGGTCTAGATGCAGAAATTATTAAAGTCACATTGGTTGATGACCAACTGTATATAACACTAACAGAAAGAAGTACTGGCAGTACGGTTGAAAATACCTATAGGCTAATACAGAGTGATAAATTAGAGCTCGTGAGCGTTGTGAATAACAGGTTATTACTCGATAACTTACATGACACACAAACATTATTATCATTTGAACAACGTAAGCAATTTAGTAACCATGACTACTTAGCCTGTCGAGATATGAGTCCTGAATATCAAAAGACAATTACCATCAAACCCAGCATAGCGAACACGGTGATGATATCGGGCACTGATGAAAATGGTTTTTGGCATCATTACTGGCTACTCAATGAGAGTGGAACACTGGTTAGAGCCAATTCAGAAAGAAAAAATGTGAATGAACAGCTATTCTTGAATGAGTTTATTTCGATAAGTGAAGAAGATTTAAAATATATTGATTGTGAGCTCGCAAAAAATGCTCCATTAGAAAAAATTTGGATAGTGAGGTTTCCTCTGTCTATTAACGATGGTAAGGAGGCGATATTTCAATTAAAGCGTTATGGCATTAAACCTACACTTGCAAAAATATTTGCAACAAGCTTCGGACGTTATAATCCGAGGTACGATTTATGGTATTGGTTTCCTCCTAAGGACTTGGAATTATTAGGAAGTTTATTAAATGAAAATGGAAAGGAAGTCTTTTTCTTTTATAGCCGAAAAGAAGACTCCATTTTTTATCAGAAAGGGTTAGGGCAAGATAATATTAATCCAAATAAGCCAAGTGCCGCCTTTCGTTTAAATTTGAGTGGAATAGAAAATGTCACGCACTGGCAAGGGGAGCTCCTTGTTATCCAAAAAGAAGGCTTTGTTAGGCAGCTGGGTGCGAATGGTAGTACACAATTAGTTGCCCTCAATAAAGACTGGTTTGCGAGAGAGCCTTTGAAATGGGAGCGTTTTGCTCAATTTTCCAATGAAAAGGACCCCATTGCATTGTTTGGATTAAAAGATACTAATGGGGAACGCATATTACCAGCATGGTATTTTAACGAGATGGTTGTTGTTGCGCCTTCATTTTCGTTAGAAAGTGAGTTACAAATTATCGATTTTGATCACGATAAACAATATGGCGTTATTTTTGATTCAAAATCAAAGAAGCTATATCGAATAAACGCGATTGGAGAGATGAGGTTTAACAATATTTTCGATAACCAGGGTGTTCTTCGATTTCCAAATAAATTACCTAAGCATGTTGATTTATACCCTGAGCTTACTTTTAAGTCAGTGCAAAAAATAGCGGGTGGCTTAATGCTGTTAACAGAAGAAAATGCAATTATTTATCATCCAACATCATCTCATGAACAATTAGGCTTATCATTAATTATTAAAGGAACACCGGAGGATGATGTCGTTATTCCTGCAGCATTAGGCGATGTTTCTGTTTTAATTCTTAATGGTGGTGAGGGCTCCGATACTTATCAGTTTAAAAAAGTAGATTGGCAGCGTTATCAAACGATTATTATTGATAATTATTCGGTAGACCGAATTGTTGATTTGCTTATCCTACCCATAAAAAACCAATTGAAGGAGATTTTTATTAATCGCCAAGGAGATGACTTGGTTATTACAGATTCAATAAATAATACATCTCTTTATATCCGTGGAATTTATGGTTTACAGGCTCACTCTTATCGTCATCTACAACTTAGAATTGATGGAACAGATCAACATATTGATGTGAGCTTATTAGCTGAGCAAGCTTTGGCCAGTCACGGTTTAATGTCTTTATCAATGCATTTCAGAAGCCATTTTGATATCAATGGTAAGATAGTTTTATTAGGGGAGTTGTTGAATCGAATAGATTTTACTCAGGGAGACTTTGAAATTCAAACTGCACCCAAAGAGCAGGACAAACCTCATTTCGCCATGTTATCTACAACAAGTCAGTATTAAATTAATATATAAAAAAAGAGCCACAACATAAGTGGCTCTTTTCGATTTATCGATCAGCAATTATTGTGCTGTTGGTGTATGGCTGTGTTCAACATCTTCTGATTTCTTCGAGAAACGGCGACGGATCACCACGAAGAATACAGGAACAAAGAAGATAGCCAATGAGGTTGCGGCAAACATTCCCCCAAGAACACCAGTACCTACTGAGTTCTGGGATGCAGAACCTGCACCGTTACTAAACACCAGTGGGATAACACCTAACATAAATGCTAAAGATGTCATCAGAATTGGTCGTAAACGCATTTTAACTGCATTCAGTGTTGCTTCGACTAACCCTTTACCTTCTTTTTCCATCAAGTCTTTGGCGAATTCAACAATCAAGATTGCGTTTTTCGCCGAGAGCCCAATGGTTGTTAAGAGACCCACTTTAAAGTAAACGTCGTTGTCTAGACCACGAACACTGGTAAACAGTAACGCACCAATAATACCTAATGGAACGACTAACATAACTGAGAATGGAACTGACCAGCTTTCATAGAGAGCCGCCAAACACAGGAAGACCACTATCAAGGAGATTGCGTACAGAGCAGGGGCTTGGTTACCTGCTAAGCGTTCTTGATATGACATACCTGTCCACTCGTAACCAATTCCTTCAGGCAGGTTTTCAGTGGTGAGTTTTTCCATTAACAGCATCGCATCACCAGTACTTTTCCCTGGAGCTGCCTGACCTTGAATGTTCATCGCAGGGACACCGTTATAACGCTCTAAACGCGGTGAACCATACTTCCAAGGATCTTTGGATTCGTCCATAAAGGCAGAGAACGGAACCATTTTACCTTGGTTATTGCGAACATACAGGTTACTGATGTCAGAAGGTAACATACGGCTTTCTGCGTCACCTTGTACGTAAACTTTCTTCACACGACCACGGTCGATAAAGTCATTCACGTAGCTTCCACCAAACATAGAACTCAATGTTGCGTTGATATCACTGATAGCGACACCTTGAGCCTGTGCTTTTTGTTGGTCAATATAAATACGGTATTGCGAGGTATCATCCTGACCATTTGGACGAACACCTTGAAGCATTTCTGGGTGCTGAGCAGCTAATCCAAGTAACTGGTTACGGGCTTGCATCAGTTTATCATGCCCCAAGTTACCTTTATCGACTAACTCAAAGTCAAACCCGTCTGCGGTACCTAACTCAACAATCGCTGGTAGGTTAAAGGCGTAAATCAGTGCCTCTTGTTTTTGTGACAGTGCGATATTCGCACGTTGTACAATCGCATCAACGTGGTTTTCATCGCCTTTACGTTCGCTCCAATTTTTCAGAACGACGAAAGCGAGACCCATGTTTTGACCTTGACCTGCGAAGCTAAAGCCCCCAACGGTAAAGACCGACTCAACGTTTTTGGCTTCTTCGGTATGGTAGTAGTTATTCACTTCATCCAATACCGCTTGGGTTTGTTCTTGCGTTGATCCTGGTGGTAATTGGATCATTGACAAGAATACCCCTTGGTCTTCCGCTGGTAAGAAAGAAGACGGTAAGCGGACGAACATGAACGCCATACCAACCACTAACAGCAGGTAAATCACTAAATAACGGCCCGTGCCGTTAAGCATACGGCTTACACTGTCGGTGTAGTGGTGTGCTTGTTTTTCAAATGTGCGGTTAAACCATCCAAAGAATCCTTTTTGGCTACCATGGCTGCCTTTTTCAATTGGCTTCAACATGGTGGCACACAGTGCTGGCGTTAAGATCATCGCAACCAGTACTGATAAGATCATGGAGGATACAATGGTAATTGAGAACTGACGGTAAATTGCCCCTGTAGAACCTCCAAAGAAGGCCATAGGAATAAATACCGCAGACAGCACCATTGCAATACCGACTAACGCACCTTGGATTTGACCCATTGATTTTTTGGTCGCTTCTTTTGGTGACAAGCCTTCTTCTTGCATAACACGCTCAACGTTCTCAACAACGACGATGGCGTCATCGACGAGAAGCCCGATGGCGAGTACCATCGCGAACATGGTCAAGGTGTTTATGGAATAACCAAATGCCGACAAGATAGCAAAGGTACCTAACAATACGACAGGTACTGCAATCGTTGGTATCAGTGTTGCACGGATGTTTTGTAGGAACAAATACATAACGACAACAACCAGCATGATTGCTTCTACTAACGTTTTAACCACTTCGTTAATTGAAATTTTAACGAATGGGGTCGTATCGTATGGATAAACAATCTCTAATCCTTGAGGGAAGAAAGGCTTCATTTCCTCAAGCGCAGCGCGGACGTTATTAGACGTATCTAAAGCGTTAGCTCCGGTTGCCAGTTTAATACCGATACCTGCTGCTGGCTTACCATTAAAGCGGGCAATAGTACTATAGTTTTCAGCACCTAATTGGACATCAGCAACATCTTTAATACGCACTTGTGAACCATCCTGGTTTACACGTAATAGAATATTGCTAAATTCTTCAGGGCTATTTAAACGTGTCTGCGCAATGATAGAAACGTTTAAACGCTGGTTTGCTACAGACGGTGAACCACCGAGTTGCCCTGCTGCGACTTGGTTATTTTGTACCTTGATCGCATTAATGACATCTGTTGTGGTCATGTTGTACTTAACGAGTTGCTCTGGTTTTAACCAAATACGCATTGCATATTGGGTACCGAACAGTTGAGTTTCACCTACACCGTTAACTCGGCTAAGTGGGTCTTTAATATTTGACCCTACGTAGTCGGCAATATCGTATTGCCCCATTGAGCCATCGCTAGAAACGAAACCCGCAACCATTAAGAATGAACTAGTTGATTTATCGACACTAATACCTTGCTGCTGAACTTCTTGTGGCAACAATGGCATCGCCAGTTGCAATTTGTTTTGCACCTGTACTTGCGCGATATCACCATCAGTTCCTGCTTCAAATGTCAGCGTAATGCTAGCAGAACCTGATGAATCACTGCTCGATGACATATATACCAAGTTATCGATACCGTTCATGTTCTGTTCGATAACCTGCGTTACTGTATTTTGTACCGTCTCAGCATCCGCTCCCGGATAGTTAGCTGAAATAGAAACAGCCGGTGGCGCGATGGTCGGGTACTGCGAAACAGGTAACTGGATAATTGCCAACAGACCAGCAAGCATGGTGATAATTGCAATTACCCACGCAAAAATTGGTCTTTCTATAAAAAACTTAGGCATTAATCAGCCGCTCCCTTATTTAGACTTTTCTTCAGGTTTTGCCTGATTGTCTATGGATTGCGTTTCTAAGTTTGCTTCCTTAGGATTCACAACAATTCCTGGTTTGATTTTTTGTAAGCCGATGACAATGACACGATCACCTGCTTGTAGACCTTCAGTTACCAGCCATTTGTTGCCAACTGCTTGTCCTGCTTTAACTTTTCTGACTTCAACTTTATTCTCTGCGCCAACAACCATGACTTGAGAAGTTCCTTGAGCCGTACGAGTCAAGCCTTGTTGTGGAACTAGAATCGCCTTTTCAATAACACCGTCTTCTAATACAGCACGAACAAACATACCTGGAAGTAACTCTTTGTTCGGGTTAGGGAACATGGCTCTCATGGTGATAGACCCTGTTGTTTCATCAACAGTGACATCAGAGAATTCCAGAACACCCTTTTGTGCGTATTCTTGACCGTTGTTGTTGATCAAACTGACAGGTGCTTTCCCTGATTCTCGCTGTACAGCGCCTTTCGCTATCTCATTTTTGAGACGTAAAAAATCGTCACTCGATTGTGTTACGTCAACATAGATAGGATCAAGTTGCTGAACACGCATTAATTCAGTGGCTTGTCCTGTAGATACTAAAGCCCCTTCAGTCACATTCGATTTACCGGTACGGCCGCTGATCGGTGCAGTTACTTTGGTATAATTCAGGTTGATACGTGCCGTTTCAACCGCAGCTTCAGCCGCTTTGACGGCAGCAAGTGCTTGTGCATAGGTTGAGGTTGCTTCGTCGTATTCCTGACGACTAATGTAATTAGTACCTAACAATGGTTTATAACGCTTCACCGTTAATGCAGCCAGATTCGCATTGGCTTGTGCTTTTGCAAGTTCCGCTTTTGCGCTGTCATAGGTTGCTTGGAATGGTGCTGGGTCAATTTGGTATAAAGATGTCCCTGCTTCTACGTCGCTACCTTCTTTATAGTTGCGTTTCAATATGATGCCACTAACCTGAGGGCGAACCTCGGCAACACGAAATGCGGATGTACGGCCTGGTAACTCGGTTTTGAGAGTCAGAGGTTCGGCTTTAAGCGTAACAATTCCTACTTCAGGCGCCGGGCGTTCTCCGCCACCTTGTTGTTCATCGTTACAACCAGATAAAGCCAAGCCACCTGAAAGAACTAACAGAGCCAGAGGTAACACCCCTCTGTTTTTTCGCATAAGTTAACCTCAATTAATCAATATGAGTTCAAAACAAAAATAAGAAAAATGGTAAACAATATGATTTATCACTATGCTATAGTACAAACATACACGAATGTATGTAAATCAGCTTTCGATAGAAACGGGTCACAATGGCACGAAAAACTAAACAACAGGCTGAAGAAACCCGTCAGGAAATATTAGATGCTGCCATCAAAACATTCTCTGAACGAGGAGTTTCTGCCACATCATTAGCCGATATTGCAAAAGCAGCGGGGGTTACCCGAGGTGCAATATATTGGCATTTCAAAAACAAAGTTGATCTTTTTTATCAAGCTTGTGAATTTGGTGATAACCAAATAGTACAAGCTGAAGAATATTATCGTTCTAAATATACCAATGATCCACTTTCAATACTAAGAGAATTATTAGTTTATATTTTGACTGATTTTATTGAAAGCCCTAAAAACCGCGCTTTGATGGAAATTTTCTTTTTGAAGTGTGAATTAGTTAGCGAAATGGCAGAGTTAGTTGATTTTAAACGCGCTAATTATGTCGCAAGTCAATGTCGAATAGTTGATAACTTGACTGCCTGTATTGATGCAGGTCAACTTCCTGCTGATCTTGATGTGGAATGTGCTGCGATTATGATCCGTTCATTAATGTCTGGTTTGTTAGAAAACTGGCTACTCCAATCAGAAAATTTTAATACTAATCAACATACAATTACATTGGTTGATACACTATTAGAAACACTAAAATGTAATACCGCAATCCGGTTAAAACCCATTCAAACTGAATAAGTGGAGTACAATATGACCTCTATTTTGATTATTGCTAATGGCGCACCTTACGGCAGTGAAACATTGTTCAACTCATTGCGATTAGCGATAACGTTAAAAGAGCAAGAGCCGCAGTTAGATTTAAAAATATTTCTGATGTCAGATGCTGTGACCGCAGGTTTGGCAGCTCAAAAGCCGAAAGAAGGCTATAATCTTCAACAAATGTTAGAGATTTTAACGGCACAAAATGTCCCCGTTAAATTATGTAAAACTTGTACAGATGCCCGAGGTGTAAGTGAGTTAACCCTTGCTGATGGTGTTGAGGTAGGCACGTTAGTCGAGCTTGCAAGCTGGACATTAACGGCAGATAAAGTATTAACTTTCTAACATATTACGTAAAATGTGTTTAATTAGGTGAAAGTAAGTGTTGATAGGCGACTATCGGCACTTTGGTTTAATTAAACAATATTATTATTTGTATAAAGGAATGCCATTATGATGAAACAACAATGGAAGTGGCGGCAGTTAGTATCAATAACACTGTTTTTTTTCATCATATCTTTTTCCAGTTCCATTACGGCATTAACATCAAATAACTTACCTGATAAGAATGAAATAAAAAGTGCGCTCAACGCATTGAATAAAAAAAGTTCACTCAATGAGGAAGATAAACTTGCTCTCGCTGATCTGGAAAAAACCTCAGATTTTTATAACGAGCTGGATAAACTCGAACAGCGAACGGCTGAACTGCAAAAAAAACTGAATAGCGCGAGTGAAGAATCGAAACAAGCAGCACAAGGTTTGTTGCAAATAAAAAATGAAAATGAGCAACGCACCGAAAATTTCCTACGAAAAATACAAGATAGTTCTCTTTCACAACTAGAAGCATTACAAGCCTCTTATTTAGAAAATCTGCAAACAGAACAAAATGACCTTGCAACCTATAGTAGCCAATTAATTGGCTTACAGACACAGCCTGAAAGGGCACAAGCGATGATGTTGGAAAATGCGAGGCGCTTACAAGAAATTCGCAATGAGCTAAATAGTTCATTGAATGAATCTGTGAATTTAAGACCTACTCAAATTACCATGCTGCAAGTTGAACAGTATTTATTGCAGCAACAAAATGAATATCAAAAACGTATTCTACAGGCTAACACTCAATTACAAGATGTGCTGCAAAAACAACGTGATTATACCGCAGCATATATTGAGCAATTGGAACACCATATTCAGCAAGTACAAAATGCGATTAGCCATCGCCGACTAAATGACTCCCAATCAACGGTACGCGAGGCGCTGAGTACTTCTGAAACCGATATTGAAGCGCAACAGAATCCCATTATTCAAAAAGAAATTGCGATTAAT
This sequence comes from Providencia sp. PROV182, assembly GCF_028480325.1. Taxonomy (NCBI): domain Bacteria; kingdom Pseudomonadati; phylum Pseudomonadota; class Gammaproteobacteria; order Enterobacterales; family Morganellaceae; genus Providencia; species Providencia sp. PROV182. Next base: position 148,629 of record NZ_JAMPOL010000004.1, read on the forward strand.
AATGCGCTCAGTGACCGTTTAATCGCAGTGACCGAAAATAGCAATAAACTGGTGCAAAATGGTATTCGAGTTAAAACATGGCTTGAAAGAGCGACGCAGTCCGAACGAAATTTAAAAGAGCAAATTAATGTATTACGCGGTAGTTTATTGCTCTCACGAATTTTATTTCAACAACAAATTGACTTGCCGCCAGACATTTTAACTAAAAATTTACCCACAACGATTGCTGATTTGCGGCTTGAGCAATTTGATATTAACCAACAGCGTGATGAGCTTTATCAACCTAATGATTATATTACTAAGTTGGAACAGCAATTTGAGGTAAAAACAGGGGATGAGCTGGCAAATAGCGCATTATTATCCGCTGAGGATAAATCTACGTTATTGAAACTATTGGAAGTACGTCGTGGGTTATTAGATGAACTCAACCAGCAGCTTGGCGGGCAAATTTCCCAAGCAATCAACTTGCAACTTGATCAAAACCAATTATTGAGTGTAGTGGGGTCTCTTGAAAATACCTTGGCGCAGCAAATATTTTGGGTGAATAGTAATAAACCGATGGATTTGGAATGGGTTAAAGGTTTTCCAGAAGCTGCGGCAGCACAGATTCATAATTTTGATTTTAGTTTATCGAATCGTAGTATTAAGCGTGGAGTGACGGCTTCATTATTGGTCGTTGTTCCACTGGTTTTAGTCGCATTGCTGTTTATTTGGTTTAATCGCAAAATTAGTAACCGACTGCAGGATATTGACCAACGGCTTTCCAGCTTACGTAATGACAGTGTATTAAGTACCCCGTTGGCACTGTTGTTAACATTAATGCAAACATTACCTATTTCACTGTTTTTACTGGCATTTGGCTATTGGTTTTTGAAAACAGGGAATGTGCAAGGGCCATTCTTTTGGCAATTTTGCCAACAATTGGCGATATTTTGGGCATTATTTGAGCTGACTTTCCGAGTATTAAAACCACAAGGTATTGCACAAAAACACTTTGGTATCGAAAAAGAAAAAATATCCCAGACTCGACGCAGGATGATCAGGCTATCTATTCCTCTATTGCCACTCATTTTCTTTTCTACTTATGGCGTTAGCAACCCACTGAAAGTGTCTGAGGACGTAATTGGCCAGTTGATCGTGCTGGTTTCTCTTATTCTACTGTGCATCTTTACTATTCCATTTTGCAAACAAGTTTGGCAAGAGAAAGGGAGTCACTTAACGCGCAGTATCGTTGTGACATTGTTGACATTTTCGCCATTAATTTTAGTGGGCTTAATGATGGCGGGGTATTATTATACCACATTGCGCTTGGCAAACCGTTGGATAGACAGTTTATACCTATTACTCCTGTGGTATATCACTTATAGCGCGTGTTTGAGAGGCTTAACACTGGTTGCTCGTAAATTAGCATATCAACGTGCCATAGAACGCCGTGCGATGTCGAAGCAAGAAGATACTGAAAACGAGCCAATTAAAGAGCCACCAATGACTATTGAGCTGATTAGCCAGCAATCATTGCGTCTCACAACAATGGTGTTATTTATTATTTTCGCTTTGGCGTTTTATACGATTTGGTCTGATTTTATAACCATTTTCTCTTTCTTAGATAGCGTGAACTTATGGAGCTATACCGCCACATCGGCAGAAGGGGGAAATATCTTACAATTCGTGACGTTAGCGAATTTAATTTTAGCTCTTGTGATTATCATTGTGTCTTGGGTAATGACGCGAAACCTCCCTGGACTACTGGAAGTGTTGGTATTATCACGGTTAAAACTCCGTCAGGGCTCTACTTATGCGATCACGACAATATTAACTTATATTATTGTCGGGATTGGGGCGATCGCCTCATTAGGTATGATTGGCGTGACATGGAACAAATTGCAATGGTTGGCGGCAGCTTTAACTGTCGGGTTAGGGTTTGGCTTACAAGAAATTTTTGCTAACTTTGTTTCAGGGATCATTTTACTGTTTGAGCGGCCGATCCGTATTGGCGACACCGTCACTATTGGGACCTATTCAGGAACAGTCAGTAAAATTCGCATTCGTGCGACAACCATCGTCGATTTTGATCGCAAAGAAGTGATCATTCCTAATAAGGCTTTTGTGACTGAACGGTTGATCAACTGGTCGCTATCGGACACCGTCACTCGTATCACCATAGCGATCGGTGTGGCATATGGCTCTGATCTTGATAAAGTGAAACGCGTTTTATTGTCTGCAGCAACCAATAATAGCAAGGTAATGACTGAACCGGCTCCTAATGTCTATTTCACCAGTTTTGGGGCAAGTACGTTAGATCACGAGTTACGTTTTTATGTACGGCAGATTGGCGACCGTGGCGTAACCAGCGATGAAGTGAACCGTGCGATAGACAAATTATGTCGAGAAAATGATATTGATATTGCATTCAATCAGTTAGAGGTACATTTACACAATAATAAAGGTGATGAAGTGCAAGAAGTGAAGCGAACACCTAAAGATAGTGATGATAAAACGTACTAAAATCATTAAGTTTCTTTGGTGCAGGCAGTTTTTGCTGCTTGCACTTGTTTTGCAATATAATCATTTTTCACGATTTCAAGTGCTTTGAGAACCACATCAGCTTCTATCTCAGACGTCTCTAATAAGTAGATTAAATCAACAGCAAGTTGGATTTCTTGTGGAGCATCCTTGAGTGAACTCATACTGATTCCTTCTAAGATTTAATCAAAATATTGATTTTCTTGATGTTCAATGGCTTTTTCAATACGCAAAAGTGCTTGGCGGCAACGGTACAAACGGCCTGCGAGTACAGCGAGTTCTTTTTGGCACTGGTGCTGCGAACGGTGGTCGGTTAGCTCACTTAAATGAAGTTCTTTTTCACTCACCATGGCCTGCAAGCGTCGTTCATAGTCTTGGTGTTGTGATAAACGTTCATATAAATCAACTTGTTCCTTTTTCTTAGTAAAATTTGATTCTTTTTCGCGTAAAGCTTGTGTAGAGATCTCTCGTGAAATTGCCTGCATTTGATGGACGATTTTTTCAGTAAGAAAATTAACTTGCTCAGTGTGGTTTAACGTTACGCTATGGCACAATTGCTGGTACAACGTCTGTAATTCATTTTGGCAATCCCCTAAACGGGTTGATTTGCGGCTAAACAATTGCATATCGAAACGTGAATGTGAAAACTCAAGGTCTTTTATGGGCTCCACTCGTGTTTTCAATTCATCAATTTGCTTTTTTAACGCATCCAAAAGAGCGGGAATTTTCATTTTTTGTTCTCATTAAATGTGAAAAATAGCGGAAAATTGATATTCAGCAACAAAACTGATGCCAAATTGACGGCTTCTTATTGCATTTTTATGGTACTTTACATAGATTCTACACTTTCGTGTTTACTACATGGCTTTTATTATGACCGCTAAAGAGCAACAACTGCAATTGATTAAAGAAAGTATCGCATCTATCCAAGATTATCCAATCGAAGGTGTGATCTTTCGTGACATTACGACTTTATTAAATAACCCTGCTGCATACCAAGCAACGATTGATATGTTAGTGGAACATTATCAAAATAAAGGCGTCACTAAAATTGTAGGAACTGAAGCGCGTGGTTTTCTATTCGGCGCTCCAGTTGCATTACGTTTAGGCGTAGGTTTTGTCCCTGTACGTAAAAAAGGGAAATTACCACGTGAAGTATTGAGTATGACTTACGACCTTGAATATGGCACGGATACACTTGAAATCCATAAAGATAGTATCAGCCCTGAAGATAATGTCTTAGTGGTTGATGACTTACTTGCCACAGGTGGTACAGTGGAAGCGACAGTTAAAATGATCAAACAACTCGGTGCTAATGTTGTTGATGCCGCATTTATCATCTGTTTACCTGACCTTGGCGGCGTTGAACGCCTGCAAAAAGAAGGTGTTTCTTCTTATAGCCTTGTTGAATTCCCAGGCCACTAATCTTTATTTTCCCTCTATTTTTATCACAGTCTCGCTGTATAGGTTGAGGCTGTGGTAGCATGGTACTATGATTATATATATTCACGTACCATGTTAAATGACAGTGGAATCCATGAGCTATCAGGTACTTGCCCGTAAGTGGCGCCCCCAAAAATTTTCAGACGTTGTTGGCCAACAGCACGTTTTGACTGCACTCGCTAATGGGCTAACGCATCAGCGGCTTCATCACGCCTATCTTTTCTCCGGTACACGTGGTGTAGGAAAAACGACGATTGCTCGCCTATTTGCCAAAGGCCTTAATTGCGAAACAGGGATCACTGCATCACCTTGTGGTAAATGTGCCAACTGCCTTGAAATAGAACAAGGGCGATTTGTTGACTTAATTGAAATTGACGCGGCTTCCCGAACCAAAGTCGAAGATACTCGTGAATTATTAGACAACGTCCAATACGCGCCGGCACGTGGGCGCTTCAAAGTTTATTTAATTGACGAAGTACACATGTTGTCTCGTCATAGTTTCAATGCGTTATTAAAAACCCTTGAAGAACCGCCTGAACATGTGAAGTTTTTGTTGGCGACGACGGACCCGCAAAAACTCCCCGTGACCATTTTGTCTCGCTGTTTGCAATTCCACCTAAAAGCATTAGATGTCACGCAAATCAGTGAACAGCTTGAACTTATTCTGAATGCAGAAAATATTGAACATGACCAACGAGCTCGCCAGCTTATTGCAAGAGCGGCGGATGGCAGTTTACGTGATGCATTAAGCTTAACTGATCAAGCCATTGCGATGGGGCAAGGGAAAGTAACGGCTGATATAGTTAGCCAAATGCTAGGAACCCTTGATGATGAACAGCCATTAGCGATTATTGAAGCGTTAGTACGTGCCGATAGCATGGCGGTGATGGAACAGGTAGAGCAAGCTGCTAGTCGCGGTGCGGATTGGGAAAACTTGCTGGTGGAAGTTTTGTCGCAATTACACCGTATCGCGATGATCCAACTGCTTCCTGCTGAACAAGAAACAGACCCATCATCGACAGAAGGGCGGCTACGGCAGGTCGCAAGGGTAATTTCTCCTGCAGATCTCCAACTGTTTTACCAAACGTTATTAGTTGGAAGAAAAGAACTCCCTTATGCTCCTGAGCGGCGTATGGGGGTTGAAATGGCATTGTTACGTGCATTAGCTTTTCATCCGAAAAATGTGATTGCTGAAATTGAAGCTCCACCAAAAGTTATTACGCAGGCGTCTGTTCAATCGGCATCGCCTGCTGCACCAAATATGGTGCAAAGGGTGCCTCCTGTTCAAGCACGAGCAGAAAATCTGCCAGACAATAGCCCAACGTTACAGTTATTGAAGGCTAGGCAGGCGCTACAATCTCCACAAAGTGAGGATCCTAGCCCAAAAAAGGCTAAACCGGTGATGCCTGAAAGGGCTAAGCCGGCGGCATCAGCACTGGAAAGGCTGGCCGCCGTGACCAGCAAACATCAACAAAATGTGGTAAATAAAGCGGCTCAGGCAGCAAAACCACAAAAACCAAAGCAGTACCAATGGAAGCCTCAAAATGAAGAGGCGATGGCACCAAAAGAGGCAATAACAACGCCAAGTGAAATCAAAGAGGCGTTGGAATATGAAAAAACGCCTGAATTAGCCGCTAAAATTATTGAGGAAGGGCGAATTCGTGATAGCTGGTCTGGGAAAATTGCAAAATTAAATATTCCCAAGCTGGTTGAACAATTAGCTTTGAATTCATATATAGAAGAATTAAGTGAGTCGCAAATTGTTTTACATTTGCGCTCGGCTCAGAAGCACCTCGATAAACCATCGGCACATAAAGCGTTGGAAGAAGCTCTGAGCGAACTATATGGTCGTACTGTTGAACTGAAAATCGTTCATGATGATAATAGCGAGGTGAAAACCCCGCTAGAATGGCGACAGGCGATTTATGAAGAAAAACTGGCACAAGCGCGCCAGTCTATTATTGCGGATAAAACGATTCAAAAACTGCGCTCAATGTTTGATGCGCAATTAGATGAAGAGAGTATTCGCCCCGTTTAACGCTACAGTCTCATTGTTAAGCTGTAGCCTCAGTTGTGAGAGATAACTATGTTTGGTAAAGGTGGATTGGGTAACCTGATGAAACAGGCCCAGCAAATGCAAGATAAAATGCAAAAAGTTCAGGAAGAAATCGCTCAACTAGAAGCTACAGGCGAATCTGGTGCTGGCTTAGTTAAAGTGACGATTAACGGCTCACACAACTGCCGCCGTGTTGAAATTGACCCTAGCTTACTCGAAGACGACAAAGAAATGTTAGAAGACTTGATTGCTGCGGCATTTAATGATGCTGCTCGTCGTATCGAAGAGACGCAGAAAGAAAAAATGGCAAGTGTTTCCAGTGGTATGCAATTACCACCAGGCTTTAAGATGCCATTCTAATGCAAACAAGTCCGCTTCTTGAATCTTTGATGGAAGCTCTGCGCTGTCTCCCAGGGGTTGGCCCCAAGTCAGCGCAGCGAATGGCTTTTCATCTTTTACAGCGTGACCGCAGTGGGGGAATGCGTTTAGCGCAATCGCTCACTCGTGCCATGTCTGAAATAGGTCACTGCCGTGATTGCAGAACATTTACAGAACAAGAGGTCTGTAATATCTGCGATAACCCTCGCCGCCAACAAAATGGTTTGATTTGTATTGTTGAAAGCCCAGCAGATATCTATGCAATAGAACAAACCGGGCAATTTTCCGGGCGTTATTTTGTGCTGATGGGGCATTTGTCACCACTTGATGGTATTGGCCCAATGGATATCGGTCTTGATAGACTAGAAGAGCGTTTGGCATCAGAGACTATCAATGAAGTGATTTTAGCAACCAACCCAACGGTTGAAGGTGAAGCGACAGCAAACTATATTGGCCAAATGTGCGCGCAATATGGGGTGGCTGCGAGCCGAATTGCACACGGGGTGCCTGTGGGGGGGGAGTTGGAAATGGTTGATGGAACCACACTTTCTCACTCGTTGGCGGGGCGCCAACGGCTCTAAAGTCCTCGTCATTCTTTGCGCCGTAGCGTTGTCTTCATGCATCAACCCTAGTCACATACTTGTGTATGCTCCCAGGGATTAATGCATTCGACGCCTAGCTACGGCACAAATTATTTAGAGGATGATGGTGAGGTGCTGTTTTTAAAATTTAAAGGCAAACCCCTCAAAGCAAAACCCTTAATTCAAAAATATCCTTCAAGCAAAAGCATCGTAGTCTTCGGTCATTTCCTTTCATTCATATTAATTTAGCTTCTAATTTGTGGTTAGTGGTTGAATTCTATTTTTTCGCCCCCAATTAATCTGCATCGATAAGTCAAACCTATCCAATTGAATTGATGAAATAGAGGCGATTAATGAGTATGAAAGGTCAGGAAACACGTGGTTTCCAATCAGAAGTTAAACAACTCCTCCAATTAATGATCCACTCTCTTTATTCAAATAAAGAGATTTTCTTACGTGAATTGATCTCCAACGCATCAGATGCGGCGGATAAACTGCGTTTTCGTGCATTATCTAAACCAGAACTGTATGAAAACGATGGTGACCTGCACGTGCGTATTAGTGCCGATAAAGAAAAAGGTACATTGACCATCAGTGATAACGGTATCGGTATGAGCCGCGAAGAGGTGATTGAAAACCTCGGCACTATCGCGAAGTCAGGCACAAAAGCATTCTTAGAGTCATTAGGTAGTGACCAAGTCAAAGATAGCCAAATGATTGGTCAATTTGGTGTGGGCTTCTATTCTGCATTTATTGTGGCTGATAAAGTGACTGTACGTAGCCGCGCAGCTGGTGCCCCTGCCGATGAAGGTGTGTTCTGGGAATCTGCTGGTGAAGGTGAATACACCATCGCTGATATTGAAAAAGCGGAGCGCGGCACCGAAATCACTTTGCATTTGCGCGATGATGAAAAGGAATATCTGGATAACTGGCGCTTACGTTCAGTGATTAGCAAATATTCTGACCATATTGCTTTACCAGTTGAAATCGAAGAAAAAAATGAAGAAGACGGTACGGTAACTTGGGAAAAAATTAACCAAGCGAAAGCATTGTGGACTCGTAGCAAATCTGAAATTTCAGACGAAGAATACGCTGAATTCTATAAACATATTTCCCATGACTACGCAGACCCACTAACATGGTCACATAACCGTGTAGAAGGTAAGCAAGAGTATACGAGCTTGCTGTATGTGCCGTCTAAAGCGCCATTTGACCTATGGAATCGTGACCAACAGCACGGCTTGAAACTCTATGTTCAACGCGTATTTATTATGGATGACGCAGAACAGTTTATGCCTAATTACCTGCGTTTTATTCGTGGGGTGTTGGATTCCAATGATTTACCACTGAACGTGTCTCGTGAAATACTGCAAGACAGCGCATTAACTCGTAGTTTACGCAGCGCATTAACGAAACGTGTTCTGCAAATGCTTGAGAAACTGGCTAAATCTGACACAGAAAAATACCAAACCTTCTGGCAACAATTTGGCTTGGTGATGAAAGAAGGCCCTGCGGAAGATATGGCAAATAGTGAAACTATTGCTAAACTTCTGCGTTTTGCAACAACTCATACCGATAGCAGCGTACAGAATGTTTCTTTAGAAGATTATGTAAGCCGCATGGTTGAAGGCCAAGATAAAATCTATTATATCACTGCAGATAGCTATGCGGCGGCGAAAGGCAGCCCACACCTTGAGCTATTCCGTAAAAAAGGTATTGAAGTCCTACTGTTATCTGACCGTATTGATGAATGGATGATGAACTATCTGTCTGAATTCGACGGTAAACAGTTCCAATCCGTGAGCAAAGCAGACGAGTCATTAGATAAGCTAGCGGATGAAAACAAAGCGGAACAAGAGGAAGCGGATAAACAATTAGAGCCATTTGTTGAACGCGTTAAATCATTCCTTGGTGAGCGTGTTAAAGAAGTTAAACTCACACATCGCTTAACGGATACGCCTGCCATTGTTACGACAGATGCGGATGAAATGAGTACACAAATGGCAAAACTGTTTGCAGCAGCAGGGCAAGCCGCGCCAGAAGTAAAATATAACTTCGAATTGAACCCAACACATCCATTGGTGAAAAAAGCCGCAGAAGTGTCAGATGAATCTGTGTTTGCTGATTGGGTAGATGTATTGTTGGATCAAGCATTATTAGCAGAACGTGGTACATTGGAAGATCCAAACCTATTTATTCGTAAAATCAATGAATTACTTTTAAAGTAATTTAATTTGATATTTTCGATATTGAGCATAAACCACGCTTTTGCTTGTGCTTTAGCGTGGTTTTTTTCTTTTGCGAAAAAAGATAAATGCGAAATCGTTTACGTGTGTTCTTGAGTAAAGCCGTATGCTAATGGTATGGTAGCTTGTTTTCTTTTCAAATTATAAAAATCTAAATAGCAAGGGGTTTACGCAATGCGTATCATTCTGCTTGGCGCTCCAGGCGCTGGTAAGGGCACTCAAGCTCAATTTATTATGGAAAAGTTTGGGATCCCTCAAATTTCAACAGGTGACATGTTACGTGCAGCTGTTAAATCAGGGAGCGAACTCGGCTTACAAGCTAAAGAGCTGATGGATAACGGTAAATTAGTTACTGATGAATTAGTTATCGCATTAGTTAAAGAGCGCATCAAACAAGATGACTGCCGCAATGGCTTCTTGTTGGATGGGTTCCCTCGTACAATCCCACAAGCGGACGCGATGAAAGAAGCGGGTATCACGGTTGATAACGTACTGGAATTTGATGTACCAGACGATATCATTGTTGAGCGTATCATTGGTCGTCGTGTACATGCGCCATCAGGCCGTGTTTACCACATCAACTTCAACCCACCAAAGGTTGAAGGCAAAGACGATGTAACAGGTGAAGAATTAACCATCCGTAAAGATGACCAAGAAGACACCGTGCGTAAGCGTCTGGTTGAATATCATGCATTAACTGCACCTTTAATTGCGTATTACCAAAATGAAGCTAAACAAGGTAATACCAAGTACTTCAAATTAGACGGTACTCGTAAAGTGGCAGAAGTTAGTGAAGAACTAGCAAAAATCTTAGGTTAATATTTGTACTTACCATGCTTTGTGTTGCAGTAATCGTAACTGCAATTCGAATTATTTTAAGTATAAGGTATTATATGGAGGCAGCGATCATCGCTGCCTTTGTTTTTTATACCACTTGGTGACAAAAATCGTTAATTAACTGTGCTAAAGTTGGGAATAATTATCAATTAGGAGTTGTTTCATGTCAGAAAAAAAATACGGCATTTTGTTAGCTAACCTAGGAACCCCTGATGCCCCAACGACCTCAGCAGTGAAACGCTATTTAGCCGAATTTCTTAGCGATAAACGCGTTATAGATGTCCCCCGCTTGATTTGGAAGCCGATTTTACATGGGGCGATTTTACCTCTTCGTTCTTCTAAAGTGGCGAAGTTATACCAATCTATTTGGTTAGACGGGGGATCGCCATTACTGGTTTATTCTTTACGTCAAAAACAAAAATTAGCTGAGCTATTGCCTAATATTGCCGTAGAGATAGGCATGAGCTATGGTTCGCCTTCAATCAAAAGTGCGGTGGATAGCTTGCTAGACCAAGGCGTGACCGATTTAGTGGTTCTTCCACTGTATCCACAGTATTCTTGCACAACAACGGCTGCGGTTTATGATGCATTAACCAGAGCGTTTGAAAGTAGACGTACCATTCCAAGCGTGCAATTCATTCGTAGTTATGCGACACACCCTGCTTATATTCAAGCTTTAGTGGCTTCGATAGAAGAAAGCTTTGCTCTGCATGGTGAACCCGATAGGCTTATATTGTCGTTCCACGGTATTCCACAGCGTTATTGTGATACAGGTGATATCTACCAGCAGGAATGTGAAAAAACGGCAGAGGCGCTCCGTGAAGCGTTAAATTACCCAAGTGATAAAGTCATGCTGACCTATCAGTCACGCTTTGGACGTGAGCCTTGGCTGATGCCATATATGGATAAAACCATGCATGAATTACCCTCCAAAGGCGTAAAGTCGGTTCAGGTCATTTGTCCTGGTTTTTCAGTTGATTGCTTAGAAACATTAGAAGAAATTAGCGAGCAAAATAAAGAGTTTTTTATGAGTAGTGGTGGTAACAAATATAATTATATACCGGCATTAAATGATAATCCGAATAGCATTCATATGATTAATTCAATAATTCAAGATGTTCTAAAGTAATCAATTCAGTAAATTAATGCAGAAAAGTTTGCTTATCGATATATCAATAAGCTGATTATAGACTATAATCACTTATCTGAAATTATAAATGATTGAATAAATGTTATGTCTTTTGGAATTAATATGAGCAATAAGCAGCAGCCACCACAAGGTAATATAGAGCAGAAGTCACCTTCTGCTCATCAATTTCAAATACAGCAAAACGATGAAATTGATTTAATGGCCTTGTTTTCCATTTTGTTAAAACATAAATTTTTGATTCTTATATTTACGGTTGTTTGTATTGTGGTGAGTGTTGGTGTTGTAAAACTATTACCTCAAAAATGGAGCAGTACTGCTATTGTTATTCCTCCTGCATCTGAAGAGCTCAAAGAAGTTAACGCATTTAAAGCTCAACTGGATGTATTAGATATTCCTATTGATTTAAGTGCTCAACGTATTTTTAATGCATTTGTTGACCAGTATCGTTCGAAAGTTAATCAAGAAAGTTATATAAGAAGTACTGATTATTACCATAATCTGGCAGAGAAAATTGACCCGAAAGATGATGTTATTGCTCAACAAAGGCTAGTAAATTCAATCATTTCTAATGATATTAAAATTCAAGATCTCTCAAAAGAGAAAAACAGTACTTCAAATGATATTGTTTTGAGCTTTACTGCACCTTTGCCAACGGAAGCCCAAGATTTACTTGAAGGTTATATTCGCTATAGCGCATCGAAAGTAAGGCAACAGTTAAAAGTTGAAATCGACAATATGATTTCAGAGAAACTTATTTATGCCAGTGAGTCACTAAAACGCGAAGTTAGCAAAATTCAAACTGAATACGATGTTAAGGTTGAAAGGCTTAAACGAGCCGTTGATATTGCAAAAGCAGCTGGAATTGAAAAGCCGATAGCCAGCGATTCTGTTGCTATCAATGATGACCCTGATTACCCTATTGCGTTAGGAACTGAAGCTTTAGAGAAAAAATTACTGATTGAAACCCAAAATCGTGATTTGGCATTGATGAGCGAAAATTTACAGAACCGTAAAATTTACCTTGATAATTTACAAGAAGTAACCGCTAAAGAATTAGATTTTACACCCGTTAAGTTTATTTTAACGCCAGACTTACCGTTGCATAAAGATTCACCAAAATCATCGTTAATTGTTGCATTAAGCGCAATACTCGGTTTAATTTTGAGCTGTGCATTTGTGTTAAGTCGGGAGCTTTATCGCGATTATAAATATCAAAATCAATAAAATAACTTCCAAATGACAAACAATGGGGCCAGTGCCTTCTTTGCAGGTGCTGGCTTTATTTTATCGTGCTAGAATAGGGTGATGTTCCATTGTTAATCTTCTAATTATGAAATTCCCCGGTCAACGCAAGTCAAAACACTATTTTCCTGTTAGTCTCAGAGATCCTTTATTACAGCCTTTAAAAGAAACATTGGCGGATGATGAGAATTGTAAGTCCTATATTGTTGGTATCGACCAAACATTAGTCGATATTGAAGCGAAAGTGGATGACGACTTCATTCAGCGCTATCAATTGAGTAAGGGGCATTCGCTGGTTATTGAAGACGATGTCGCCGAAGCTTTGTATAAAGAACTTACAGATAATGCCTTGATTACTCATGAGTTTGCAGGTGGAACGATTGGCAATACGCTGCACAACTATTCGGTTTTAGCCGATGACAGGTCAGTTTTATTGGGCACAATGTGCAATAGCATCCAAATTGGTAGCTATGCGTATCGCTATTTGTGTCACACCTCAAGTCGCATGGATTTGAATTTTCTACAAGGTGTGGATGGCCCTATCGGGCGCTGTTTTACCTTGATCACTGAAAATGGCGAGCGAACGTTTGCTATCAGCCCTGGCCATATGAATCGCTTGCACCCAAATAGCATTCCCGAGGACATTATTGCTGGGGCTTCTGCGTTGGTATTAACGGCTTATTTAGTCCGCTGTAAACCCGGAGAAACCATGCCTGATGCGACTATGCAGGCTATTGCATATGCGAAAAAGCACAATGTCCCCGTAGTGTTAACGCTTGGAACTAAATTTGTTATTGCTCAAGACCCTCAGTTTTGGCGTGATTTTTTAGCGGAGCATATTTCAGTAGTTGCAATGAATGAAGACGAAGCGCAGGAACTGACAGGGCTGAGTGACCCATTACTTGCCTCTAATATGGCATTAGACTGGGTAGATTTAGTTTTATGTACGGCGGGCCCATCAGGCCTGTATATGGCAGGCTACACCGAAGACGCCTATAAACGTACGACGCAACATCCACTATTACCGGGGGCAATTGCAGAATTTAACTTGTACGAGTTTAGCCGAGCAATGCGCCAGCAAGATTGCCAAGTTCCATTACGAATTTTCTCTCATATCGAGCCTTATATGGGGGGACCTGAGAAAATAATGAACACAAATGGGGCGGGAGACGGGGCTTTATCGGCATTACTTCACGATATTACCGCCAATTCTTACCACCGTTCTAATGTGCCTAATTCCAGTAAACATGAGCGCCAATACTTAACGTATTCTTCTTTAGCTCAAGTATGTAAATATGCTAATCGTGTAAGTTATCAAGTATTAACTCAGCATTCGCCTCGTTTGACTCGTGGCTTACCTGAAAAAGAAGATAGCTTAGAAGAGTCTTATTGGGAACGTTAAAGCGAAATAATTCTCATTTTAATTAATGATATCGATTTTAAGGCACTTCAATATAATTGTTATTGAGGTGCCTTTCTTTTTGAACAATTATTTTGATGAGTTGTTGTCACTAAATTTTATTAATTGAAGTAATTATTTACATTCAAATTATGTATCTATAAATAATGTAATGGTTAATGATGACTAATATAGATAACCATATAGTGAGTACAATATTAATAATTGATGAGAGTTTGAGTTAATTTCAGACTAATAAATAAAAGCCGTATGCTACTTTATGAGTATTCATATTTGGCATACAGCTAATTATCTTTAAATATATAAGTATGGTTAATGCTAATTAATGTTGTTTAGCAACCGCGAGTTCACTTTCTTCTTTAACTATTTCGGCTGCTTTTGCATCTTCAGCTTCATAACGCATCGCCTGCGGTACTGAGATTTTAATTGCAATAAATACCGCTAAGAAGCCACCTACCAACTTACCAAGTAAAATAGGTAAAACGAGAGTGGGTTGGAAGTTAGCGGTGAAAGCAAGATGGTCACCGATGGTTGCCTGTGCACAAACACCGAATGCGACACATAATACTTTATCCCTCGCACGCATTTCTTTGAATAAGTGATAAGTAGCAATAATGTTTGCCATAACCATAATAAATCCTAAAGAACCCGTATCGCTCAGCTTTAAACGGTTACTTAATGCACGTACTAAAGGCTTGCAGTAGCGTTGGAACAGATAACAAATTGGGAATGTCCCCGCTAACATAATACCGATATAGCCTGCAATTTCGATGGCACGGAATAGCTCATTTTGGTCAGCAAATAGTGGGTCGAAGCCCCATGCGCCGAAAACTTTAGTGAATACACCAGTAAAGTGTTCAACAATGGAAAACGCTAAGACTAATTTGACGAATGCATCCATGATTTTACCGAAAATCAGGAAGCCAGTTACCATTAACATCGGGCGATATTTTAGCCCAGCAGCCAATAAGAAACAGAATACAAACAGCGGCATCAAGTATTGCAACATGGTAAAGAAATCTAAGGTTAATTGATGTGCTGCCGGTGAGTTCGTGGAAATAATATCCCTGACAGGAATATTATTGAACGTAATTAACAGAAGTGAAGCGAGTACGCCAAATGGTATTGAGATCAACCCTGCCATTGCACCAAGCGCAAGATACTTATGATCTTTGCGATTTAACATTGTTAACCCTACAGGGATCAGGTAAACAATGGTGGCACCCGAGGTATAACCGATCAGCATTGCCGTGATCCACATATCTCGATTAGTTGTCAAAGCATCAGCTAGCTGGTAACCGCCCATATCAACCGCAATAATCGATAAAGCTGCAATGGAGACGTCTGATCCGACTGAAGAAAAGACGGGACCAAGGATGTAAGAGATTAACTGTGAGAGCAGCGGCACTGCGGCCATGATCCCCGCTTGAGCAAGAAATACAGGGCCGATAGAAAAGATCCCGTTAACAAACTCTTTCCCAAGTTCACTGGTTGGTTTCACTATGGATGCGACTGCGCCAATGATGGCTCCGCACATGATCAAATAAATAATATAATTTCCGAATTCAGCCATGGTAGGGTTTCCTTTTATTATTTTAGTGTCTTAATTGGCGAGAACGGGCAATGATGTCGCGATATTGTTCCATCACACCTTGCATATTCGTTCCATCAGGATGTGTCACAGTAGCGTTGCGTCTTACCGCCATTTCGTGAGTGATCCCTATGCCTTTGCGAGCCAGTAAGGCAGCTCCTAGTGCGGTTACTTCACGGTTTGCTGGTGCTTCAATGTCTTTTTGTAATAAATTAGCTAAAAATTGCTTAAAATATTGATTTGAAGAAAGCCCTCCATCGACTGAGATTGATTGGCCTAGCGGTGAAATTTTTTCCATTGCAAAAATAACTTCAGCGGAGCGTGCTGCTATACCTTCCAAGACAGACTGCATCATGTCTTTTTTGTCAGTATCTAATGAAAGCCCAGCCCAGAGACCTGCGGCACTGCGATCCCAGTATGGGCACCCTAAACCAGATAACGCTGGGACAAAGGCAAGACCACGTTTAATGGCGGATTCAGCCCTGAAATCACCCAGTTCATCGAATGAGTCAAACAAACCGATTTTGCGAGCCCAATTAATGGCAGATGCTGCGTTGTATACGCCACCATCTAAGCCAAAGACAGGGGGTTGGTTGGGAAACTTCCAACAGAGTGTCGGTAATAAACCACTGTTATGAGTTTGTGGAATATCGGTGCCAGTAAGTGCTTGCAAGAACGCGCCTGTACCGAAGGTGATTTTGGCATCACCTTTTTCACGACAACCATGGCCGAATGTGCCAGCAAATTGGTCAACAATAATGGCGGTGACTGGGGTGAGGTGCCCATCAAGATTTATCGCGCCAAAGTCACCAATATTGTCTTTAATAGGCGGTAAACAGTGGATGGGAACACCAAAAATGTCACATAGTTCTTGGTCCCACTCCAAGGTATGAATATTGAGTAATGAAGTTCGAGACGCTGAGTTGTAGTCGGTGACAAATACGCCACATAAGCGGTCGAGGAAGAATGCATCCATCGTACCAATACGTAATTTATTTTTATCCGCTAATGTTTTCGCACCGACGACATTTTCAATAATCCAACCCATTTTGCTGGCGGAAAAATAAGGGTCTAGCGGTAAGCCTGACTTAGACTGTACCAGCGGCTCTAACCCTGCTTCCTTGAGCATTGAGATAGTTTTTTCTGTCCGTAAGTCTTGCCAAACAATAGCATTGTATAAAGGGCGCTTGCTGTCCGCATCCCACGCCACAATACTTTCGCCTTGATGGCAAAGTCCAATAGCATCAACCACTTCACAGCTATGTAAGCATTTAATGATATTGGCCAGTATTTCCTCTGGGTCATGTTCAACCCAACCACTATTCAATGTGATTTGTTTATGAGGAATGCTCATAGGGGAGTGATAATGGCCGCCTTCTTCAAAGACAACGACCCGGGTTCCCGTTGTTCCCTGATCGATAGCCGCATAACGTTGATTGAGCATCACAGTATTCCCAGTGTTATAAATGTTGTAAATAGGTCTGTTTTTTTGCTTACTATCGTTTAATCGGAAATAAAATCCACAAAAAACTCACAGTAAGTTTCACTAATGTGACAAAAATCACAATAAAGTAACAATGTGAGTAATTTTTTGGTTGTTGTTGTGCTTTGTGTTGTTTTAATTATTGTGATTGTGGTAATTATGTGGTTTTATGTGTGCAAGTTTTAAGTTAAGGATCTCAGCCATGGATATTAATAATAAAAAAATTTGGGATGTCATTGTCATCGGCGGTGGTGTCATTGGCTGTGCTGTGACACGTAAATTCACACTGATGGGTGCCAACACGTTGTTACTTGAACGTGGAGGTGACATCCTTTCGGGAGCAAGTAAGGCAAATAGTGCGCTATTACATACAGGTTTTGACGCCACACCAGGGAGTCTAGAACTTGAGTGCATGCAAGAGGGGTATCGTGAATTCATTGAAATCAGAGAAAAAATGAATTTACCTCTTCTTGAAACAGGGGCATTAGTGGTTGCATGGAATGATGAGCAGCTTAGTAAATTGCCTGCGATAGTAGAGCAAGCACACACTAACAATGTATTAGATGTGGCAATTATTGATAAAGAAGAACTCTATCGCAGAGAACCTCATCTAGCACCGGGAGCACTCGCGGCTGTTTCTGTGCCAGGTGAAGCGGTTATTGACCCATGGAGTACACCACTTTCGTATTTAACCCAAGCGGTGAAACATGGGGCTGAATACCGTTTTCATTGTGAGGTAAGCGGTGGAGCACTCAATGATAGAATATGGCGATTAACCACATCAAAAGGTGAGTTTTCTGCCCGTTTGGTCATTAATTGTGCGGGAATTAATGGTGACATTGTTGAATCAATTTGCCACCCATCACCGTTCCAAATAAAGCCACGTAAAGGGCAGTTTCTCGTCTATGATAAAGCCGCAGCAGCGGATATCAATGCAATTATCCTACCTGTACCGACCGCTATCACAAAAGGCGTATTGTTATCAAAAACTATCTTCGGCAACCTTTTGCTTGGTCCAACAGCGGAAGAACAAGATGACCGCTGGAAAGCTGAGGTAAAACAAGAAGTCCTTGAAGACTTAATTGCCCAAGGTTCACGTATGTTACCTTCATTGCATAATTACAGTGTGACCGCAACCTATGCGGGGTTACGTCCTGCTACAGAAGAAAAATATTACCGCATTAATGATTACCCTGAAAAGCAGTGGATGTGTGCGGGGGGAATTCGTTCAACAGGCCTAACTTCAGCTTTAGGGGTGGCTAGTTATCTTGGTAAATTGTATCAAGAAAACTTCACACCACTTTTTGAATTATCACCGCCAGAAGCGCTAATTTGGCCAACCATGCCAATGATTTCTGAATATCACCAACGGGATTACCAATGCAAAAGCAATGGCGGTATTGTTTGCCATTGTGAATTAGTGACTCAGCGGGAGATTGAAGCCGCATTTGATTCGGATATTCCTCCCGAATGTTTGGGCGCTTTACGCCGCAGAACACGAGTGATGATGGGGCGCTGTAATGGGTTTTATTGTAGTAGTCAGGTGGCTGAAATCAT
Organism: Providencia sp. PROV182; assembly: GCF_028480325.1. Lineage (NCBI taxonomy): Bacteria > Pseudomonadati > Pseudomonadota > Gammaproteobacteria > Enterobacterales > Morganellaceae > Providencia > Providencia sp. PROV182. The sequence continues at coordinate 167,136 of NZ_JAMPOL010000004.1, forward strand.
TAATGGTCGCTTTGACCACACACTGGCAGTGGAGGCCGTAAAATGAGTTTAAATTATGATGTGATTATCATTGGCTCTGGCCCTACTGGTGTTGCGGCAGCGCAGGCGTTACGCCGTCGTGGTGTTCAAAATATCGCTATTATTGAACGTGAAGCACAGGCGGGAGGCGTTCCGCGTCACTGCCAGCACCCTACATTTGGCATATTAGCCTTTAAACGGCCGATGAAAGGCAATCAATTTGCAGAAAAAATTGTCAATCAACTGGGAAACACGCCAATTTTCACCCGTAGTACCGTGACTGCGTTACAACCTAATGGAAAATTAACCGTTTCAACGCCAGAAGGCCTTGTTGAAATGCAAGCTAAACGAGTATTGATAGCGACGGGGGTAAGAGAGACACCTCGACACCCGCGCTTAGTTTCAGGTTTGCGCCCTCAAGGGGTATTAACAGCCGGGGCATTACAGCAATTTGTTTATTTAAACGGTAAGAAGCCTTGCCGTAATCCAGTGATTGTAGGCAGTGAATTAGTGAGTTTTTCTGCGCTATGGACACTAAAAAACGCCGGTGTTAAAGCCCAAGCGATGATTGAAAGTGGCGAGCGGATTTTAGCGTTTAAACCCGCGACTTTATTTGCCAAAGTGATGGGAACCCCCATTCATCTAAACAGTAAAATTACTGAAATTGGTGGCTTAGATCGTGTGGAATATGTGGTTGTTGAAACTAACGGTAAAAGCCACAAAATTATGTGTGATTCGGTCATTTTTACGGGGCAATTTGTCGGTGAAAATACGTTAATCCGTAAAAGCCATTTGGAGTTTGATGCGGCGACAGGAAAACCGGTAACAGACCAATATGGGCGTTGTTCAGATGCCAGTTACTATGCTGCTGGTAATATGTTGCATCCAGCCGATATGGGCGACCAATGCTATCAAGAAGGATTGGTGACAGGAGAGCGGATTGCTGACGATTTATTAGCGAATCATCATCAGCAGCAATTAAAAGTGGCCCAATGTATTCCTGTGCAGTATGACCCGAAAATTTGTTTTAGTGTTCCAGCATGTATAGATATTGATGATTTATCGGTGCGACAGATTGATTTTAATATCAAAGTTACACAACCAGTAAGCGGAACCATCCGTGTTATGGCAGGGAATACTCTGTTATATGAAAAACGGCATCGCTGCTTACCAACCCGACGTATTTTACTGAAAAACATTGATTTAACAAAAATACAACGGGGAGCTACTGAAATTAGCATCACTGTTGTATAGTGCTGGAAAGTTAAATGGTTAAGAAGGATTAAACTATGTGTGAGGGACGTTCCTCAAAAGTACGTCATCAAACCATCATTGAGTTACTTTCTACTCAAGGGCAGGTTTACGTACAGGAGCTTGCTAAACATTTTAATGTCGCGCAAGAAACTATCCGTCGTGACCTTAGTAAACTTGAAACACAAAAGTTACTAAAAAAAGTCCATGGTGGAGCCGTAAACATTCAGTCAAAATTTGAACGTAATTTTACGGAAAGAGCCCAAGCCGCGGTTGATGAGAAAAAAGCGATTGCAGCGAAAGCCGCGGAACTGATTAAACCCGGAGACACATTGTTTATCGATTTTGGCACAACGACCTTTGAATTTAGCCAAAGAATCAAATTGATTGATAATTTAACGGTTATTACGAATTCGCCTTTATTGGCAAATACGTTACAAGAAAACGTAACTATCGAAACAATTTTGATTGGTGGGCAATTTAACGCCGCACAAAACGCATGTTTAGGCGCCATTGCGCTAAAAAATATTGCTGAGTTTTTTGCAGATTACGCAGTGATTGGGGCAGGGGCGATACATGCATTGCATGGTGTGATGGATCAGCACGTCGATGAAGCTGCAATCGCGCAAAAGATGATGGAAAACAGCGATAAATTAATGGTGTTAGCGGATGGAACAAAGGCTAATAAGCATGCGATTAATTTTGTGACGAGTTGGGACAATATTGATTATTTGGTGACAACCAGCAAAGAATTTAAATTACCTGAGAATAAAAAACATCCTAAAACGAAAATTATTGTTGCGGATGTTGAATAAGCTTTAATTTTCATCATTCAATTATAAACACACCCTATGAAATATATTTAATTATTTTTCATAGGGTTACTTTACCCAAAATTTGATTAACGCCAATACTAGGAATGATTATGAGCCTCTATTTTATTGCTTGCCCTTATTCAGACCCCGACAGCAGTGTCGTAGAAATGCGCTTTGCTGAATGTACTAAATTTGCGGCAGAACTTGCGCTTAAAGGTATCGCTACTTATAGCCAAATCACGATGACCCATCCAATTAACCAATACTTGGCCTCACAGGGGCAAAAAGTCGCATGGTCTTCTATTGATATGGAATTTCTAAAGCGCTGTGATGGTTTAATTGTGCTGACATTGCCAGGCTGGGAAAAGAGCGGTGGTGTTGCAGCGGAAATTCAGTTTTTTAAAGACCAAGGGTTGCCGGTTTGGACAGGGGATGAGTTCAAAGTACAAATGGCAGAATAACGCTTATTTATAGTTATCTTGATGATCCATGACGTTTTATCGTCATGGATTTTTGTGGAATATTAATTAATTTTAATAGTACTGGTACTGGTATTTAAACGTCTCAATTAAAGGGGTTGGCTGGCTACTATGTAAATTGGTTACTGTTTCAGTTAAGCAATTACCATATTTATCAGTTTCGAGACATTCAATGACAGTAGTTATTTCATCAGTATCAATTTTAATTGCCCGTGTTTCTTTCTGAAAAAAGCCATCAGAGTCATAAGTAAATTGGCGAGTATCTCGGCCTGAATTGCCATTAATGGTGGCTAACCTACCTTGGTCATCATAGGAATACTGGTAAAACACCTCTGTCCCTTCAGAAAACCCTTTTGTCGAATCTATTTTGCCATTTTTATACTTAGCTGTGACAGTATAGGCTTTACCTGCTTGGTCTTGAGTTTTGATTTCTGATATTTTGCCTGATGAGTCTTGTTCAAAAGTGAATTTGCTTTCCATATTCTGCACGGGTTGGTCGAATGAAATCAGGTTCACCATTGTATAAACTGGTTTTTTCTGGATTGTTCTTTTCAGTGATGAGAAGAGCTCTCCATTTAAAAACCATTTTGATTCACTTTGATAGCTTTCCAGTTCACCACAAGGTAAAAATATCATTTCAATCGTTTTAGTGTCTAACGATGAGCCTTTAGGAACCGAGCTATAGTTTATAGATTTAATTGTTTTGACAGGGCCATAAACGATTTTTTGTATCATCAAATGCAAGTTATCACGATGCATATTCCGTTGTTCATCACTACAGTTTTCAGCTGCATAAGCAGATGAAGCAAGCAAGGTTAATAGGGGAAATAAGAACGTTTTTTTCATTCGGTAAGTTCCTAGGTGATTTATATTTACGGAATACTACCTAATAGATGAGCAAAAAGTTTGCGTAAAAAAGCCGTAACCCAAAGGCTACGGCTTTAAAGATAGGGCTGTGTTTAGTGGCTAGGTTTTAGATATTCATCTAAGTTTTTGCCTTCAACTTTTTTATTGTCATTATCAATAAAATCATCGATTGAACAACCGAACTCTTCCACATCATTGCACATGAGAGTCGCCATGGATTTAGCAATCTCATGTTCACCAATAATGATATGGTCTGCTCCACGCTCTTTGATAAAGCTGACTTCATCATCATAATGGGCACGAACAATCACAGTGACATCTGGGTTCATTTCTTTTGCGGTTGCGACAATTTCACCGGCTTCATAACCATTAGGGATTGTTAAAAGCAATGTTTTGGCACATTCAATACGCGCAAGGCTAATGATATCTTTATTTGCACCATTGCCTAAAATTGCACTAAAGCCATTTTCAGCAAGTTCTTCAAACCGAGCGCGGGTATCTTCAACAACAACAACCGGAATTTCCCTTCTACGCAGTTTGTCTGCAAGCATACCACCTACTCGACCATAACCGACGATGATTGCGTGGCCGCAGATATCGACAGGAACTTGGGTTTCTTCTTCCAGAGTCTCTTCCAGCAGTTGTTCTTCGATTGTCTCGGTTTTCTCAAGGTACTTATCTAATAAGCTAAATAACACAGGATTTAGCATAATCGAGACAATTGCGCCTGCTAATACTAAGTTTTGTGCATCTTTATCCATGACGCCTAGGGTTAACCCCATACCGGCTAAGATAAAGGCAAACTCACCAATTTGTGCAAGACTAACAGAAATGGTTAATGCAGTTCGTCGTGAATGACCAAACATCCTAACAAGTACTAAGGCGGCTGCGGATTTACCAATAATGATAATGGCGAGAACGGCTAAAATCCCTAGCGGTTGCTCAATTAATACCACTGGGTCGAACAGCATCCCAACTGAGACAAAGAACAGGACGGCAAAGGCATCGCGTAATGGCAGCGTGTCTTGTGCAGCACGGTGGCTGAGCTCAGACTCATTTAATACCATCCCTGCGAAGAACGCACCGAGGGCAAATGAGGCATCGAAAATAGCCACAGCGGCATAGGCAATACCCAATGCAAGTGCTAGTACGGCAAGAGTAAACAGTTCACGAGAACCTGTTGATGCGGTACGTGATAAAATCCATGGGATAACTTTACGCCCCACGACAATCATAATAAATATGAATAGAACAACTTTACCTATTGTCCATGCAAGGCCTAACGTGAGTTCACTGAAGCTAGCGTCATCGGTGTTCATGATAGCCGCAGCAGCAGGCAGAAGAACAAGTGTTAAGACCATGGCGAGGTCTTCAACAATCAGCCAGCCTATAGCAATTTGCCCACGCTGACTTTCAATCAGTTGGCGTTCTTCTAAAGCACGTAGTAATACGACGGTACTGGCGGTTGATAAACACAGGCCGAATACAACACCTGTAAATATTCCCCAGCCAAATAACATGGACAGGCCAAGACCCAGTAAGGTTGCCACTGCGATTTGTGCAATGGCTCCAGGAATGGCGATAGCTTTAACAGCAAGTAAATCTTTTAATGAAAAATGTAGGCCTACCCCAAACATCAGTAAGATAACACCGATTTCAGCAAGTTCAGGCGCCAATGCTGCATCAGCAACAAAGCCAGGGGTAAATGGGCCAGCGAGAACACCGGCCGCAAGATAGCCAACTAAAGGGGAAATTTTTAATCGCTGCGCGATCATACCTAACAAATATGCAAGGGCGAGACCACCAACAATGGTTGTGATTAAGGGCGTTGAATGCTCCATTTAGTCTCCTCTGGTGAATATAAAAATAGAAAGGTGGGTACATGCCGTTGACTTTTAAAATGAGGCCTTCATTTTAAAATGCAAATTGCATGTTTTTATATTCTAACTTTTTTTGAGATAAATTTCCTTAAAAAAATGAAATGTTTTTAAAAAAAAGACAGGTTAAAGGAGCTAAATCGTTACAAGCTGTGTGTTTGTGAGATTTTTATCTGAAATTAATCTGAATTATGGAAGGAAAGACCCATACTTATTTTTAGGTAAGTATGGGTAAAATAAGAAAATAAATCTATTTTTTGCCAATATTTGGCAGCAATACTGTAAAAATCCCAAGTAAGGGTAAGAAAGCACAATAATGATAAACTTGTTCAATACTGGTCTGGTCTGCGATATGGCCTAAAACGGCAGCGCCAACGCCCCCCATGCCGAATGCTAACCCAAAGAACAACCCTGATACCATGCCGGTTTTACCAGGGATCAGCTCTTGTGCGTAGACTAAAATAGCCGAAAATGCAGAGGCTAAAATCATACCAATAATTACGGTAAGTACCCCAGTCCAATAAAGAGATGCATAGGGTAAAATTAAGGTAAATGGCGCAACTCCAAGGATTGAGAACCAAATAACGTATTTACGTCCTATTTTGTCACCTATTGGCCCACCAATCATAGTACCTGCGGCAACGGCAAATAAGAAAACAAACAAATGAATCTGAGCATTTTGTACAGAAACACCGAACTTATCGATCAAATAAAAGGTGTAATAGCTACTGATACTTGCCAAATAGAAATATTTTGAAAAAATCAGAATTAACAGTACTGCCAAAGAGCCAATAATTGTTTTTCGTGGTAGGACTTTAACATTCCCTGCACTGATCGGCTTTTTACTTGCTGCGCGGTGTTGTTGTTTGTACCAGCTACTGACTTGCAACAAAATAACAATTGCAAGCAAAGCTGCGAGCGAGAACCAGCCAATATTGCCTTTTCCGTAGGGTTCAATAATTAGTGCTGCAAGTAGTGGCCCAAGGGAGGCGCCCAAGTTGCCTCCGACTTGGAAAAATGATTGTGCCAGACCATGACGCCCCCCTGAAGCCATACGAGCAACACGAGAAGATTCAGGATGGAAGACAGAAGAACCAGTTCCAACCAATGCGGCTGCAAGTAATATGGTCGGGAAGGTTTCTGCCATCGCTAACAAGATTAACCCCGTTAGCGTGAAACTCATTCCTATTGGCAAGGAATAAGGTTGTGGGTGTTTGTCCGTATAGTAGCCAATAATCGGTTGCAACAGTGATGCGGTAATTTGATAAGTAAGGGTAATCATCCCGATTTGGGCAAAACTCAATGAGAAATCAGATTGTAATAAAGGATAAATGGCTAAGATCAGTGACTGGATCATGTCATTGAGTAAATGAGAAACACTGATCGCAGTTAGGATACTAAAGACCGTTTTCCCTGTTTTATTTAATGGCTTTGACGGGCTTGGGTTGTTGGGGGTTGTGGTTTGCTCACTCATGTCATTATCAACTTTTTGTGTTACATAATTGTTATTAATATAACTGAAATACAATTTATTTAAATGAATAAATAAATCACGTGAATAACTAGTGCCCGTTAATTATTTGATGGCGATCTCATTTTTATGAAACGAATTTCTTATTCTGCAATAGGTATCAAATCCTGCTCATATTTTTATGCTATAAGACAGCAGGTAGTGACAAACTATAATCTAATATGACTGTATAAAAATTCCTATACCAGCAGGGAGAAATGTATGAAGTTTGCATTTAAGGCATGCGCATTAACGGTATCGTTAGCGTTAATACCCGCAACTATGGCAAATGCGTGGGAAAAAGACAAAACATACAATATTACCATTTTGCATACCAATGACCATCATGGCCACTTTTGGCACAACGACCACGGTGAATATGGTTTAGCAGCGCAAAAAACGGTAGTTGATGAAATTCGTGACGAAGTTGCTAAGCAAGGTGGCAGTGTTTTACTGCTCTCTGGTGGCGATATTAATACCGGTGTACCAGAGTCTGATTTACAAGATGCAGAACCTGATTTTAAAGGAATGAACTTAGTCGGTTACGATGCAATGGCATTAGGAAACCACGAGTTTGATAACCCACTTGAGACGCTGCGTCAGCAAGAAAAATGGGCAACCTTTCCGTTTTTATCCGCCAATATTTATCAAAGCAGTACAGGTAAACGCCTTTTCAAACCTTACCAAATCTTTGATAAACAAGGTGTAAAAATTGCTGTTATGGGGTTAACCACTGACGACACCGTGCGTATTGGTAACCCTGCCAACTTCCCTGATGTCGAATTCCGTGTGCCTGCGGACGAAGCCAAAAAAGTGGTTGAAGAGCTCCGTGCGACAGAAAAACCAGACATTATCATCGCCGCAACCCATATGGGGCATTATGATGATGGCAACCATGGTTCGAATGCCCCGGGCGATGTAGAAATGGCACGCAGCTTACCCGCTGGTTATTTAGATATGATAGTGGGTGGTCACTCACAAGACCCTGTTTGTATGTCTCAAGAAAAGAAAAACTACAAACAGGAAGACTATGTACCCGGTACACCGTGTGCGCCAGATAACCAAAATGGAACTTGGATTGTGCAAGCCCATGAATGGGGTAAATATGTTGGCCGTGCGGATTTTGAATTTAAAAACGGTAAGTTTACCCTGAAGCACTACCAGTTAATCCCAATTAACTTGAAGAAAAAAGTCACAAAAGAAGATGGGACTAGCGAGCGAGTTTACTATACGCAAGAAATTGCTCATAACCCTGACATGATGAAATTACTGACACCTTATCAAGAAAAAGGTGACAAGCAATTGAGTGTTAAAGTGGGCTCTGTTGAAGGTAAACTTGAAGGTGATCGCAGTAAAGTGCGTTTTGTGCAAACCAATATGGGGCATCTTCTGTTAGCTGCACAAAAAGAACGCGCAGGGGCTGATTTCGCGATTATGAGCGGTGGCGGTGTTCGTGATTCCATTGAAAGTGGCGATATCACTTATAAAGATGTGCTTAAGGTTCAACCGTTTGCCAATGAGTTAGTTTATGTGGACTTCAAAGGTGATGAAGTTATCCCATATCTGACTGCGGTTGCGAATATGAAACCAGATGCAGGCGCGTATGGTCAGTTCTACAATGTGAATTTAACCCTGAATAAAGATGGCACGATTAGTGATGTCAAAATTGATGGGAAGCCTGTTGACCCGGCCAAAACGTATCGTATGGCAACGTTGAATTTCAATGCAATTGGTGGGGACGGTTACCCGAAAATTGACAACCACCCTAATTATGTTAATACCGGCTTTGTCGATGCGGAAGTGCTCAAAGGGTATATTGAAAAACACTCCCCGCTGAAAGCGGCAGACTATGAGCCAAAAGGTGAGATTATTTATAATAATAAATAATTAAATCATTATTACCTTGAAAGCCTCACTTTATTTCACAGTGGGGCTTTTTAGTTTAATACTATCCAATAATCCTCAATGCCATCAAAGTGTAATGCTATTTTCGTATTTCAGCGAAGGTTGCATTCAGCACTTTGGCGAGATCGGTAGGAGCAAGTTCAATATCTAGCCCACGTTTCCCACCTGAAACAAACATAGTGGCATATTGCTGAGCTTGGTCGTCAATTACTGTTGGTAAGCGCTTTTTTTGACCTAATGGGCTAATTCCCCCAAGCAAGTATCCCGTTGTTTTTTGAGCGATTTGTGGGTCCGCCATTTCAACTTTTTTGACCTTAAACACTTTGGCAACCTGTTTTAAATCTAATTGCCCTGAAACAGGTGTGACGGCCACGGCTAACGTTTTTTGATCGCCATTGAGTGCGACTAACAAGGTTTTAAACACTTGCTTGGCATCTAACCCAAGTTTTTGTACTGCTTCATCACCAAAGTTACTTTCATTTGGGTCGTGGTCATAAGGATGTAAAGTGAAGGAAATTTTTTGTTTTTCGAGTAATTTAACGGCTGGGGTCATTTTGAGCCTTCTATTTATGACTTAGTTTCGCAAATATTCTACTAGACTATTTTCACCAAACAGGTGTAACGCACCAACGGCAACCACATAGTTACCATCAGGAAGTGACCTAAGTTGTTCGCTCCAATTCGCGTTTCGTTGCTTCATCAATACTTGGTAAATATCTTCGCTAAAGGTATTGGGTAAAGCGGTACGATTATTGGGTTGGTAGTCTAGCCACCAGCCTATCATCGTTTGTAGCGAGCGCGCGTTTTCACGCCAGTGGTTCAATGAGTCTTGTAATAACGCTAACCCATTATTAGGCAAAGAAAGCAGCAATTCAACTTGAGAGGCGGTTCCTTCTAGTTCAATAATTGGTTTGAGTTGTGATTGCGCATTACGGATAAGTTGGTAGTCAATACCGTAATGGCCTCTAAGCCCGAGCTCTTGGGCTTGGGTTGCTTGCAAAATCAGGGCGATTTGCCATGAGGGTAAGGCATCAAAGCGTTCGGGGGATTGGCGGAGCTCTAAGCAATATTGTTGAAAAAGGTGATATTCATCAAGAGTGAGTCGTTGTTCGACAGGGAGAAGTTCGGTGGTATCGCTAGGAAATGGGGAGTGAGTTTCAGTGATATCCGCCTCAACGATCAAGGCATCTGCGAGATTGAGTTTATCTAATAATGTGGCAGACAAAGGAAACATATTTTCTGTTCCCATATGGATGCTACCCACAACGTGCAATTTAAGATTTTTTGATAGCCGAATATCAATGGCAGGGTAAGGGTAAGCCGGAGCGGTTTGCGTATGAAGCCAATTTTTTAAATTTTCGAACAGTTTACCCACGATTTCGCCCCTGTGTTATCTCTCATTTTATTAGGTTAAACAATCTAGCCGCAATTTGCGAATACTCATCGCGAATTGCGCATTTTTTAGCAGATTGATGACATCGTGGAGGCGAAAAAATGCCCCTGTCAAAGGGGCATGGTAGGGTTAATTATTTTTACTGATACCTTTAAATACACTGAGTAACGTGAACAAACTAAAGGAACTAAACACCATTTCGATACCAATTAGGGTTGTCAGTAAGGTAATTGATGTAATTGGGCCATTACCGATAAGTAAATAGGCAATAAAGAAATCTAACAGCCCAATGATGATTTGTAACCAGCCACCCGCTGAGCTAATTTGTTGGAAGCCGACATACAGCCGAATGACCCCACCCACGATAAACAAAGCCGCCACTAAAATAGCCAAAGCTACCAAACTTTGTAACGGGTCTTTAATAAACGAGTAGCCGACAATGATATAGATAAGGCCAATAACAAAACCAAATAACCGGGACCAACCGGTATAGATCACGGTACTTAGAATGCTTACAATCGCGCCAACGCCCCCAATAATCAGGAGCACCCCAAGTACGGTACTAACGGCAATGCCTGAAATCATTGGGTTGATAATGCAAAAAATTCCACCAGCCAACAGTAAAATGGATAAGATCACCAAAAAGGTACGTTGCTTTTTAAACTCTTCGCCTGCAAGTTTGGCGAGTTTTTCACGATCAATATTAAGCATTTTGTACTCCAAATATTAAGTAACTAACTATTTATAAGTATAGGCTTAGCTTGATATTAATGACATAAAAAATAATGCGATTTTTACTTAGTAAGAAAATGAAGTGTTGTAGTGATAAGGTTTAGATATGAACAGCATTCATCATTAAAAAGGGAGGAACTCATGTTCCTCCCACTTTTGGGTATTATTTTTCAGGTTTAAAGCGTAATAAGCGGTTTGCGTTACTGACCACGGTAATGGATGATAAAGCCATTGCTGCGCCTGCAACGACAGGGTTAAGTAAAGTCCCGGTAATTGGGTATAAAATACCCGCGGCAATTGGGATACCTAAGGTATTGTAAACAAAGGCCCCAAATAAGTTTTGCTTCATATTACGCAGTGTTCCTTTCGAAATAGACACTGCATCGGCTACACCATGTAAGCTTTGGCGCATCAGGGTAATCGATGCTGTTTCAATAGCGATATCACTGCCGCCGCCCATCGCAATACCAACGTCAGCTCGGGCTAGAGCAGGGGCATCATTGATACCATCACCCACCATCGCAACTTTGTGGCCTTTAGCTTGTAAGGCTTCAATCGCGGCGGATTTACCGTCTGGCATGACGCCTGCTATTACCTCATCAATACCCGCTTCTTTGGCTATCGCATTGGCAGTTACTGGGTTATCCCCGGTTAACATGACTAATCGGAAACCTTGTTTATGTAACCGCGCCAGTGCGCTTATGCTATCTTCACGCAATGGGTCACGGATAGATAACAGTGCGGCAACTTTACCATCAACAGCCAGTAAAACAGGCGTTACGCCTTGAGTGGCTTGTTGGTGTAATGTTTCTTCAACGTCACGGGTATCAACATTATTTTGCGCTAACAGTTTTTGGTTACCTAACAAAATAGTTTGGCCGTTAATTATTGCACTAATACCTAACCCAGCTAAGGTTCTAAACTGCTCATTAGCGGGTAGTGTTAAGCCTTTTGCGCGATTTAAAACAGCGCGGGCAAGTGGGTGATTAGAGCCATTTTCTAATGAAGCGGCAAACTGTAAGGCGGTATCTTGTTCGAACCCATTAAACACGTGGATATCCGTAACTTGAGGCATGCCTTCAGTCAATGTACCTGTTTTATCAAATACAATGGTATCTAATTCACTGGCTTGCTGTAATGCATCTGCATCGCGTACTAACACGCCAAACTCAGCCGCTCGGCCCACGCCAGAAATAATCGACATTGGTGTTGCAAGGCCAAGCGCACAAGGGCACGCAATAATTAACACGGTTGTGGTGATAACGAGTGCGTAAGTAATTTGTGGTGCGGGCCCAACAAAGTACCAAATTGCACCTGAAATTAAGGCGATAGCCACTACAATCGGCACAAAGACGGCAGAAATACGGTCAGCAAGCTGGCCAATTTGTGGTTTACTACTTTGTGCTTGGCGAACAAGGTGAATAATTCGAGCTAAAGTCGTTTGGCTGCCAACAGCAGCGGCACGAAATAGCACGGTACCATCTTGTACCACAGTACCTGCATGGACTTGATCCCCTTTGCTTTTTTGCTGTGGGATCGGCTCACCCGTGAGCATGGCTTCGTCTAACCAAACCTCGCCTTCGATAATTTCACCATCAACAGGGACACGGTCACCAGTTGCTAAGCGTAAAACCATCCCTTTTTTGACTTGCTCCAGTGGCATATCCACTTCGCCTTGCTCTGTGACAACACGGGCAGTTGGCGGTGTCAGGTCTAGCAAGCGTTCAAGGGCTTTTGATGAACGTTGGCGAGCTCGCTGTTCTAGGGCATGACCAAGGTTAATAAGACCGATGATCATGGCACTGGCTTCATAATAAAGGTGGCGAGCTTGGTCTGGGAATAACTCAGGCCAAATATTCACCACAATCGAATAAAGCCAAGCCGCTCCTGTTCCTAACGCAACTAAGGTATCCATAGTGGCGCTGCCATTTTTCAGGCTTTGCCATGCATTACGATAAAAGTGCCCCCCTGCAAATACCATTACCGCAAGGGTTAATGCACCTATGGTGAGCCAAATGGTATGGTTTTGCTCAGTCAGCACCATGTTATCGCCCATCATCCCCCATACCATCACAGGGATACCAAGGGCAAGAGCTAATGCCGATTGCCAGCGGAAGCGGCGCATATTGGCTTGCGCGACTTCTTGTTGGCGCTCACGGCGTTTGGCTTCATCTTGAATGATCTCCGCGCCATAGCCTGCTTTGACAACCGCGTCGATTAAATCATTTGGTTCAGCAGTTCCGGTGACTAAAGCACTGCGCTCTGCTAAGTTGACACGTGCATTTTCAACGCCCGGTACGCTATTTAAGGCTTTCTGGACTTTGTTGACACAACTGGCACAGGTCATGCCATCGAGCAGTAACTGTATGCTGTCATCCATTGGGCTAATTTCAGGCTGTTCACCTAAATCAGACTCTTGTGCCGGGATCTCACAGATTGCCGCTGAATCAGCTTCCGGCTGTTCAGTTGTGGTACTCAGCGGCTCAGTTTTTGGGTGAGATTCATTCTCAGTGGCTTGGTAGCCAGCGGCTTGAACCGCAGCAATTAAGGCGTCTACGGAGGCCGTACCACGAACAACAGCGGTTTGGGTATCGACAGTTGCGCTTTCAACACCATCAACCGCTTCTAGCGCCTGCTGTGTTTTAGCGGCACATTTCATGCAAGTTAGACCCGAAAGGGCTAAAGTGATCGCTTTTGTTTGAGCCAGTTCTGCGTTGTAGCCTGCTTGTTGAACGGCAGCGATTAACGTTTGCGCATCAGCAGTGCCATATACCTTGGCGCTAGTCGTATCGACAACAGCAGTGGCGACACCGTCAACCTCTTCGAGTGCTTTTTGTGTTTTACCCGCACATTTCATACAATTGAGGCCAGAAAGTTGTAATTCGATATCTGGGGCTGTAGCCACTTCAGCTTCATAACCTGCGTCAACGATGGTTTTAATTAAATCAGCCACATTGGCATCACTTTCCATCACGGCATAATCGATAGTGACTTTTAAGTTAGTGACATCACCGCGCCCTTCGAGCGCTTTAGTGACTGAGCCGACACAGTGCATGCAGCTTAGCCCCTGTAATTTTAAAATAATCATGTTACTCATTTTGCAGCCTCCAAAACCCGTTTGATGTATTGGGTCTATAACTTTATCTACAATTAGGTCTATAATTCGACAATGAACAAAGGTTACACCTTCCAGCAAGGTTAAGGTCAAGAGGAATTATGAATATTAGTGAAATTGCCAAAAAAACGGGCCTAACTGCAAAAGCTATTCGTTTTTATGAAGACAAAGGGCTAATTACACCGCCTGAAAGAGGGGAAAATAGCTACCGTTATTATCAGGAGCGTCATTTAAACGAACTCGTATTGCTCAAACAGGCAAAAGATGTGGGTTTTACCTTGGATGAATGTGGCGAACTGTTAGGTTTATTTCGTAATCCAACCAGACATAGTGCGGATGTAAAAACGACAACGATAGCGAAGATAAATGAAATAGAGCAGACAATCGTTAAATTGTCTGCTATTCGAGATACATTACAAGAGCTCGTGGACGTATGCCCTGGGGATGATGGTGCGGATTGCCCAATTATTGACCACTTGGCGCGTGGGTGCTGTCATCATGCGAAGGCTTAACCTGCAAGGTGATGCCGTCTACTGCGATGACCACCACTTCTGTATTGGCACTTAATGGCGTGTCGCTATAGACACGCCAACTGCCATCCGCAAGGCGTACACGGCTAAAACCTTCTTCAGTATCTGACAACAAACGGCTTTTAACACCGATGAGTTGATGGCTAATTTGGTTGACGTTATCTGCCTTATTTTTTTGCCTATTCCTCAACCAGTTGCGCCATAACACAGCAGAGACAACGGTAAAAATGGCAAATAAAATCCCTTGCCACTCCCAACCGATAAATGGCAGTGCCCAAGCGATAACCCCAACAAGCACCGCAGCAATACCCGACCATAAAAGATAGCCTGCGGTACCAAGAAGTTCACCAATCAGCAATAGCCCACCAAGGCACAGCCAAAACCATGCGGGTTGAGCACTGATAAGCTCTATCATTCTTTTACCTGCTTTTTCATGGCACTGGTTTTCTTGCTTTCTCCGATTAGCTCAGTAATCCCACCAATTGCGCCCATTAAATTACTGGCTTCTAATGGCATCATGATGACTTTGCTGTTTTCGGCAGAACCAATACTGGTCAGTGCATCGGTGTATTTTTGCGCCACAAAGTAATTAATAGCCTGCATATCACCAGCGGCAATAGCTTCAGATACCATTTGTGTCGCTTTTGCTTCCGCTTCCGCGGCTCTTTCACGCGCTTCGGCTTGTAAAAATGCCGACTGGCGTTCCCCTTCGGCTTTGAGAATTTGTGACTGTTTTTCACCTTCAGCTTTTAAAATTGCCGCTTGTCGGATCCCCTCGGCCTCAAGAATATCGGCACGTTTAGTACGTTCAGCCTTCATCTGCGCATTCATCGCACTAATCAATTCTTTTGGTGGCTTCACGTCACGAATTTCGATACGGGTAATTTTGACACCCCAAGGGTTGGTTGCTTCATCCACCACGTGCAGCAAGCGGCTATTAATGGAATCACGTTGTGACAACATTTCGTCTAGTTCCATGGAGCCTAATACGGTACGAATATTCGTCATGGTTAAATTCAGTACCGAAAGCTCAAGGTTGCTAACCTCATAGGCTGCACGTACTGGGTCAACGACTTGGATAAAGCAGACAGCATCGATAGTGACGTTGGCATTATCGCGAGAAATAACTTCTTGAGATGGGATATCAAGGACTTGTTCCATCATATTGATGCGACGGCCAATTTTGTCCATAAATGGGACAATAATATGTAAGCCGGGCTGCAACGTACGGGTATAACGACCGAAGCGCTCAACGGTCCATTGAAAGCCTTGCGGTACTGTTTTAACACAGGTAAAAACAATAACGACAGCGACAAAAATGATAATCGGTATTGCACCAAAGGCGAACAAGTCCATATTTAACCCTTAATTAGTAAAGTAATGAATATACTTGGCGACGGTATTTACTGGCAATTGCATCACCGGTTCCCATTGCCGACATAATATCCATCATGGTTTTTCTTACTGCGCCGTCACCCGCACCCAAGTCGGTACGTAAAAAGCCGAATAACATTTCCAGCGCTTCTTCGTTGCGGTTCACCTCATGCAGTTTTAGGGCTAATTGAACCGCTAACGTTGTATTTTGTGGATCTTGATTGAATTCATCTTGTAATTGCTGAATTTCAGGGGTGTCCGCAGCTTGCTTCAATAATTCAATTTGTGCGATTAAACCTTGGTAACGACTGTCTTTATCCTGTAATGGGACAGCTTCTAAAGTAGCTTGTGCGTCATCAACGAGATTTAAACCGATTTGGGTTTCTGCCAATAATAAAGTGATGTCGCTATTTTTTGGGTTCAGCTGATGTGCTTCTTTTAATAATGGCAGCGCTTCTTGTGTTTTACCTTCTGCAATTAATTCAGCGGCTTGTGCTGCTTTCATTTCTTCTGGGCTTGGCAGCACGCGAGATAAAATTTCCAACACCACCTCTTCTGGTTGTGGCCCTTCAAAGCCATCAACAGGGCGGCCATTTTGTAATACATACACAGTAGGGATCGCTTTTAAGCCAAACTGGCTTGCGATCATTTGTTCTTCATCACAATTAACTTTAGCTAAAATAAATGACCCTGCGTAGTCGTTGGCAATTTTTTCCAACATGGTACCGAAATCTTGGCAATGAGGGCTACGCGGTGACCAAAAATAAAACATGACAGGTAAGTTCATTGATTGTTCAATGACTTGGTGTAGGTTGGTTTCGTTAATATCAATTATCTGAGCGTTAGCAAACATAAGAAGTCTCTTTTGAATTTGTTATCAATAGAATTTGTGAGCAATAGTAATAAAATGGGGCTGATTTTGCTTTTTTCAAGCTTTTTTCCCCTGATTTGCCAGTATTTTATCCATTATTTTGTCAGGTAAAATACGTTTTAAGATACGCACTGCGACGGTTAATAACGTGACAGAATAGCGTACCTTTGGGCGCGAGCTTTCTAACGCATGGATCAGTTTTTCTACCACATGTTCTGGTGTTAAGGTGAAACGTGAAGCAATACCTGGGTTTTTAACGGGTTTATCTTTTTGTGTTTGTTCAACATTTTGAGTAAAAGCCGTATGAATCGGGCCCGGTTCAATCAAGCTCACTTTCACCCCTGTTCCTGCCAATTCTAAGCGTAGTGCATCGGACCATGCTTCCAGTGCGTATTTGCTGGCAGCATAAGCGCCACGTCCGGGAGTTGAAATAACGCCCATCACTGAACTAGTCTGGATAATTCGCCCTTCATGGTGCGCTAGCATTGCAGGTAATAGCAAAAAAGTTAACTGATGAACACCAAAAAAGTTAGTGGAAAACTGGGCTTCAAGTTGTTCGCGGCTGACGCTATTTAATGGGCCATACACCCCAAAACCAGCGTTGTTGAATAATCCGAAAAGGCGGTGATTACAGAGTGTTAACACCGTTTGAGCCGCGGTTTCTATGCTATCCTTATTATCGAGATCAAGGGAAACGGTGTCATAACCTAGCTCTTTTAGGCGTAAAATATCGCTTTCTTTACGGCAGGCAACAATAACATGGTAGCCACGCTGCCGAAGTGTCTGTGCAGCACAAAAGCCAATACCGCTTGATGCACCTGTGACCAGAACTGATTTTTTGTTTCGTGCCGATGTTTGCATAACTTTACCTTGGTTTCATGCAGCTGAATCTATTTCGGGTATAAAAGAGCGTTTTAGTACCCTTGTTTAACGTCTGTTTTATTTGCTAGACGGTAAAATATGTTCGAAAAGCTGTTTTTCCATAAAATCAGCAATGGATGGCTGGGCTTCAATGGTAGGGTGAATACCATCTTGTTGTATCCATTCAGGCTTAGTTATCACGGTTTCCATATAAAACGGCAGTAATGGAATTTGATTACTTTGCGCCAATTTCGGATAGACTTTTTCGAAACTTGTCGTATAACGTTTTCCATAGTTAGGTGGAATGCGAATTTGCATTAAGAGCGGTTTCGCACCCGATTGCACGATTTGCTCGATAATCTGTTGTAAATTAGCTTCGAGTTGCTCAACTGGGAGACCTTGTAAGCCATCATTTGCACCTAATTCGATCAATACCCAGTTAGGTTTGTTTTGTTCGAGTAAAACGGAAAGGCGTTCTAACCCCTGTGCAGAGGTATTCCCACTAATACTACCGTTAACAATAGCAACGGGTGGGGAAAGTTTCTGCCAACGTTCGGCAAGCAAGGAGGCCCAAGCCTGCTCAGCCGGTAAACGGTAGCCTGCACTTAGGCTATCACCTAAGATTAATAGCTTAGTTGACGCAAGTGCGTGCCCACTTGCAGTCAGTAACAGGAGAAATACCAATATATGTCGGCGAATAATATTCTTGAAGTTCATCATCTCATTAAACGTGTTGGTCAAGGTGAACATGAACTGACTATATTGCAAGGTGTTGAGCTAATTGTCGAGTCCGGGCAAACAATTGCTTTAATTGGGGAGTCAGGTTCGGGGAAATCAACCTTGCTAGGGATTATTGCTGGGTTGGATGACGGTTCCAGTGGAACGGTTAATTTATTAGGTCAAGACCTCACTAAAATGGACGAAGAGCAGCGGGCACGCTTACGGGCACAAAGTGTCGGTTTTGTGTTCCAATCCTTTATGTTGATCCCAACCTTAAATGCCATTGAAAATGTACAACTTCCTTCTTTGTTACGTGGCGAATCTGAGTCTGAAAGTTATCAACACGCGGCGAGTTTACTGACGGATTTAGGCTTAAAAGATCGCCTAAAACATATGCCACCACAGTTGTCAGGGGGTGAGCAACAGCGTGTTGCACTTGCTCGTGCCTTTAATGGCCGCCCACAGATTTTATTTGCTGATGAACCAACGGGAAATCTCGATCGCCACACAGGGGATAAAATTGCAGATTTACTGTTTGATATGAATAAACAGCACGGGACGACCCTTATTTTAGTGACTCACGATAACGAGCTGGCTGCGCGTTGCCAACGCCGTTTGCGCTTGGTCGATGGGCAATTGAGGGAAGAAGCATGATTTGGCGTTGGTTTTGGCGTGAATGGAAAACTCCCTCGTTACTGATTGTTTGGCTTGCACTCACCCTTGCTGTTGCTTGTGTACTGGCTTTAGGGCGAATTAGCGATCGCATTGAAAATAGCATGAGTTACCAAAGCCGTGAGCTATTAGCGGGTGACTTAGTTTTACGATCTTCTCATCCAAGCGACCCAGCATGGTTACAAGAGGCCCAAAAAGAGGGTTTAACGTTAAGCCAACAAATATCATTTTCTACTATGGCTTATGCGACAGAAGATGAAGACGCTCGGCCACAACTGGTGTTAGTGAAAGCAGCGGATAAGGCATATCCATTATATGGCGAGCTCATCACAGAACCGGCTGGGTTAATCCCGACAAAAGGGGAGATATTAGTCGCTCCGCGGCTATTAGAATTATTGAACCTCAATGTAGGGGATAACATTGATATCGGAGATGCAACGCTAAAAGTCTCGGGTAAACTAATTCAAGAGCCTGACAGCGGTTTTAACCCGTTCCAGATTGCCCCAAGAGTATTGATAGCAATTGAAGATGCACCATTAACGGGAGCAATTCAATTAGGTAGCCGGTTAACTTATCGCGACATGTTTGCCGGCGATCGCCAGCTTATTGATGCATTTCAACAAAAATATGAGCAAGATCTGCGAAATGATCAACGTTGGTATACATTAAGCGAAGATAACGGCGCAGTAGGGAAAACGTTTCAACGTGCTCAACAATTTTTATTGTTGTCAGTTTTATTAACCCTGCTGCTAGCCATTGCTGCGGTCGTGGTTTCAATGACGCATTATTGCCGCAGCCGTCATCAACTAATCGCAGTATTAAAAACTCTAGGCGCAGGGCGTAGCGCATTACGTCAGTGGATTATTGGGCAGTGGTTAGTGATTTTAACCGCTGCGGCTTTACTCGGCTCATTATTAGGTTTGGCTTTTGAAGGCATTTTAATGCAAATCTTAGGGGCTATGTTGCCGAAGGAATTGCCGCCTGCGAGTTTGATGCCTTGGGTTTGGGCGATTGGTACATTATTTATTATTGCGATTATTGTTGGCAGCCGTCCCTATTACCAACTGATGGCAACTCAGCCTTCTAGGGTATTACGTGAAGATGCCAAATCACCCGTTTGGCCGCTATATTACTATCTGCCGATTGTTATTTTAATTGTGGTTGGCGGCTTATTTGTGTTTGCTGGCGTTAACCCTCTGCTGTGGTCAATTTTGGCGGGTATTGTCGTGGTTGCCGTTCTACTTGCGCTGATTGGTTGGGTAGGCTTATGGGGGCTACGCCATATTAAGTTCCGTCAATTAAGCTTGCGTTTATCTGTTAGCCGTCTATTGCGCCAGCCGTTGCAAACCATCACACAAATGAGTGCTTTTTCGTTGTC
Organism: Providencia sp. PROV182; assembly: GCF_028480325.1. Classification (NCBI taxonomy): domain Bacteria; kingdom Pseudomonadati; phylum Pseudomonadota; class Gammaproteobacteria; order Enterobacterales; family Morganellaceae; genus Providencia; species Providencia sp. PROV182. The sequence goes on from NZ_JAMPOL010000004.1 coordinate 187,504, forward strand.
ATTTATGTTATTGGCGCTGCTGATTTTAGTGCGTGGTGATTTGCTTGACCGTTGGCAGCAGCAATTACCCGCAGATAGCCCGAATTATTTCTTGATTAATATGAACCAGTCACAGCTTGAGCCTGTCACCAAGCTATTAGCTGAGTTTGACGTGAAACCCACAGAGTTCAACCCTGTGGTGTTAGCGCGTTTAACCGATATTAATGACCAGTCAGCGATTGAGTGGGCGGATCAACGTGATCCAAATAATAATACGGTACGACGTGAATTGAGCTTAACTTGGCAATCTGATTTAGCGCCAGCCAATGTGGTTGATGAAGGGACATGGCCACCGAAAGCGGGAGAAGTCTCAATTGAACAAACGGTCGTTAAAGAACTCGGGTTGAAATTAGGCGATAAACTTACATTTAACGCAGGGGCTCAGGTCTTCAGTGCGACAGTCAGTAGTATTCGTACGGTTGATTGGGAAAGCCTGCGACCGAACTTCTATTTTATTTTCTCTGAAGAAAGTCTTTCTCAAATGCCAGCTACTTGGCTGAGCAGTTTCCACTATGAAGGCGATGGGCAGCTATTAACGCAACTTAGCCGCCATTATCCAACCATTAATGTGCTCGACACCGGTGCAATTATCACCCAAATTCAGCAAATTCTTCAGCAAGTGAGCCAAGCCTTAGAAGTGATGGTGGTATTGGTTATTTTCTGTGGCTTGTTACTGCTGTTGGCACAAATTCAAGTGGGAATGAGTCAGCGAGAGCGGGAGCTTGTGGTATACCGAACGTTAGGCGCCAGCAAAAAGTTAATGCGTAGAACATTATGGAGCGAATTTGCATTACTTGGCTTAATGGCAGGGCTTGCGGCGGTATTTGGGGCAGAAATTGCATTATGGTTGTTGCAAAGTAAAGTGTTTGACTTCCCTTGGCAGCCAGAATGGCGTATGTGGGTATTATTGCCTTTGTGCGCGGCAATTCTATTGTCTATTTGTGGTAGTTGGTTAGGACTGCGTTTATTAGGGACGGGGAGTCAGCACCGTCGTTTACCTAATAGTTAAATGCTCGTCATACTTCGAGTTGCATGGTCATTGACTGCGCTTAGATAGGTTGATCTACATGCAACTCGAGTTATTTAGAATATGGTGGTATTAGGGAAATACCTTAATACCACTATTTATTGAATATTCTAAAAACAATCGATTTTTCAGTAAAATAACTGTCTCAAATTCATCACAAAAATGTCATTCATTATGGTTATGATTCCCACATCAATTATTGATGACCTTAAAATGGAAACATAACAATGCAGAATAACCATTCGATTAAACGTAAACTGGGCTCGTTATCTTTATTGGCTGGTTTAATTTCATTTAGCATCACCGGGTTTGCACAACAAGAAGTGCCAGCAACGTTAGCGGGTCACTCCATTCTTCCAGTTAATTCAACGGTTTCTTCCCCCGAAAATGCACCTTCAGACATGCAAGTGAGTGGTAAATTTACCACTGGCGTTCGTGTTGATAGTTTGGGGAAAGTGGAAGGTAAATCCGCAGATCGCCCAACAGGAATGCATATTCCAATCAAAGGCCAGCCACGCCAAGGGCACTCGGGTATTAAACGTATGGCGGATGGCACTTACTGGGTTTTAACTGATAATGGATTCGGCAACAAAGCCAATTCTCCTGATTCGATGTTGTATGTCACTCAATATGATATTGATTTTCAATCAGGTAATACAACGCCATTAAAAACGGTTTTCTTCCATGACCCCGATAAAATTATCCCTTTTCATATTACGAATGAGAGCACAAAAGAACGCTATTTAACAGGCAGTGATTTTGACCCTGAAAGTTTTCAATTTGCGGGTGGTGCTCTATGGGTTGGCGATGAGTTTGGCCCTTACCTAATCAAAATGGATTTGGATGGCAAAGTATTAGCTTTATTTGAGACACAAGTAGATGGAAAGAAAGTCGTTTCTCCTGATCACTACCAAATCACAACACCGGGTAAACCCGCAGATAAAGTGAATTTCCAAGTCAACCGTTCAAAAGGCTTTGAAGGTATGGCGTCATCGCCAGACGGTTCTAAGCTCTACCCAATGCTAGAAGGGGCGATTTGGCTTGATGACAAACAAGATTATGAACATGTTGATGGCAAACGCGCAGCACGTATTCTTGAGTTTGATGTGAAAAAACAAAATTGGACAGGCAGAAGCTGGTTGTATGTCTTTGAAGACAATCAGAATGCCATTGGTGATTTTAACTTAATTGATGATACCCGCGGCCTAATCATTGAGCGTGATAATGGTGAAGGTACCGCAGATAAAGCCTGCACGGCGGGAAGCAGTAATACTGAAAATTGCTTTAGTAATTTAGCTAAATTCAAGCGTGTTTATCGTATTGAATTTTCAGATAACAATATAGGCAAACCAGTAGATAAGCAGGCTTATATTGATTTAATGAATATCAAAGACCCGAATAATATGGCAAGAAAACCGCTTAATAACGGGGTGTTTACTTTCCCATTCTTCACTATTGAAAACGTGGATGTGGTTGATAGTAAACACATTATTGTTGGTAATGACAATAACTATCCGTTTTCATCTAGCCGTGAGCCAAATAAAGCGGATGATAATGAGTTTATCTTATTAAACGTCCCTGAGTTGTTAACGCCGTAATTGATTTTGCGCCACCATTTAATTTTTTCGGTGGCGCAAATAAGCAGTATGTTTTGATCCAATATCTGGTCTTAAGCTTGTTTTCCCTTTGGTTTTAATTTTCCCGAGCTAATCACTCGGGATTTTTTATTTGTGATTGAGGGCTGGGGGCTTCATCATCAAAGTAAGGAATAAAATAACCACAACGGGAGCCGCGATAACCAAAAAAGCAGGGGTGAAACTTCCTGTGAAATCTTTTATTGCACCCGCAATAAAAGGTGCTAAGCAGGCAACCGTTGAAATTAAATTTACGACAGAGAATAGTTCTAAGTATGGGCCTCGGCCGAAATAATTTGACAGTAAAACACTTGATGCCAAAAAGGTCATGCCGTAGCCAATACCAACGCATAACACAAATAAAATAAGCCAAAGCCATGAGGTGGCAATACTGAGGAAAATGACACCTAATACCATGATAATTAGGCTACCGATTAATAGTTTCTTCGGTTCTAACCATTCGCCTGCCGCCCCACCAATAAACCTTGAGAATGCATTCACAAATGCCATTGTGCTTAATAATGAAACCGCCACTGTCATGCCAAAGCCGCGCTCTTCAATATGGGCGACAGCAAAGCTGTTAACGGTGATACCACACCATAAAAACGAGGTATAAGTCGCAGCAATCAAGTAGAACTGCCATGTACGTAGTGCTCTGCCGACTGTCCATACTTCTGCAGTGCGATAAATAGGTTTACTTGCGTCACTAACTTGTTTTTGCATTACCTTTTTTGCGTGCTCTTGCTCTTTTTTACCTTCTCGCAGCATAAAAATCGTGATTAACGTGACAATGCTAAGATAAACGGCACATAGAACCCAATGCATACGCCATGAGCCTAATTGGTTTGAGGCGTAAAAGTAAATCCAAGGGCCTGCAACACCCCCCAATCCCCCGATGGTGAAATATAACCCAAAGGCAAGGGATTGTTTTTCAAATAGCCGCGAAAGTACATAAGTCCCCGGAACCGTGGCGAGTAAGGTGAAACCAATACCAATCAATGCAGTACCTAAAAAATAGGTGCTGATGGCTTGTGTGGAATAAAGGCTATAAAAGCCAGCAACAAAGACACTGGTGCCTAGCAATAAAGTGGCTCGTACACCCACTTTGCGGATTAACAGAGACGGGAGAAAACTCGCCAGCCCGCAAGTTAAACCCAGTAGCGTAAAACCAAAACCAGCCTCACTCCAGCTCCATTTGAGCTCACTAATCATCTCAGGTAAAACCACGCCAAGAGAGGTAAAGGTTGTCGCGGTGGCTAAAAAATAAACCAGCCCTAACAGAATAAGAATGCACCACTGATAAAACGGACTAAAAGTCTGCGAGGACATATTGACTCCAGTAATGCCGCACACCTTAAATCAGGATATTTGTTTTCTGGATGACGGCGAAAATAGCATAATGCCCGAAAATAGTTTCGGGCATCGAATCGGGCTATTTTCCCTATTTATTGATGAGAGTACCAGTCTAATTTTGCATTTGCCCACTCAATGCCACTTTTGTACTCATTTGGCAGAAGTGGGATCAAAGCCGCCAGTGTGGCAGATAATTGGTGGCAGTCACGATGGGAAAGGTTTAAATGACCCACTTTTCGGGCAGGGCGTACCTCTTTTTCATACCAGTGAAGGTGAACGAGGGGTAAGTTCAGCCAGTCTATATTTACATCAGTGCCGATTAAATTGACCATCACGGCAGGGCTATATACCTCTGGAGATGGCATTGGCAGGTTTAAAATAGCACGTAGATGTAACTCAAACTGGCTAATGGATGCGCCATTTTGTGTCCAATGGCCGCTATTATGTACTCGAGGCGCAATTTCGTTAATCAGCAAGTTATTGCCCACGACAAAGCATTCCATTGCCATCACACCGATATAACCAAGTTCATCCATCACTGCGCTGAGCATAGCTTGAGCTTGTTCTTGTTGCGGATTAGTTGACTTAGGGAAGGCCACACTGGTACGCAAAATGCCTTCTTGGTGTAAATTATGGGTGATCGGGTAAAAAACGGATTCCCCCGCTGCATTTCGTGCACCAATGACAGACACTTCCGCGTCAAAAGGGATACCTTGTTCAACGATGCATTCACCATAAATTTCAGCAGGCAGGTTTTTTTCATCACCAGGGCGAACACGCCATTGACCTCGCCCGTCATAGCCACCAGTTCTACGTTTTACAATGAGAAACTCACCGAGTGTGGCAAACAGCTCAGGCCATTGTTCAGGGGATTCTAATACTGCCCAAGGTGCAGTAGAAAGTTGTAAACTATCAAATAAGCTTTTTTGTGGAAACCTATCGGCTAAACGTGGAAAAATATCACGGTTAATAAAGGCATTATGGCGAGCTAATTCTTTTGTTAGCGGGGTTTCTGGCCAACGTTCAATTTCAGCGGTGATGACGCTTTGCTGATAAGGAACCGCTTCAGGTTCTGCATCAAGCCCTACAGGAAAAACAGCAATGCCTAAAGGCTCACCCGCTTGACGAAGCATGCGGCCGAGTTGGCCATTACCAAGCACACAAACGGGTTTCATTATGCTTCCCTCGGGTCTGGGTTGTTCAGCACATCATTGGTTTGGGCTTCTCGCCACGCTGAGAGGCGGTTGAAAATAGCAGTATCACTTATTGCTAATACTTGAGCGGCTAAAAGTGCTGCATTTGCGGCACCTGCTTTGCCGATGGCTAGTGTGCCTACAGGGATACCTTTAGGCATTTGCACGATAGAATATAGGCTGTCAACACCACTTAATGCAGCACTTTGTACAGGAACACCAAAAACAGGGACTAATGTTTTAGCGGCGATCATTCCTGGTAAGTGAGCAGCGCCACCAGCACCTGCAATAATCACATCAAACCCATTTTTTTTCGCATTTTCAGCAAAGGAAAATAATTTATCCGGGGTGCGATGTGCAGAGACGATTTCGACGTGAAAAGGGATTTGGAGTTCTGTTAATACATCAGCTGCGTGCTGCATTGTCGTCCAATCACTTTTCGAACCCATAACAATGGCGATTTTTGCCGCAGATTGAGCAGGAACTTGGGCAGTCATTTGGTGCTTTCCTGTATTGAAAAAAACATCACCCTGAGGTGGGAAATTGAATTGTCTCGATCATATCATGGTAAAGCAGCAAGGAAAACGTTTGCGTGATTAATAAGTGAGCAAACAGTTGTGGCGATATATTAAAAATGGTTCGTTAGGCAAAATTACTCGAAAGGAAAGAAAATCAGTTCAATACCTTGCTCGTTAATTACAAAGGCGGAACCTTCATAGTGCCAAGCACCTAATACACCCCGATAATGCAACTTGCCTCCAATATTTACTTCATGAATAGCAGGGCGGTGAGTATGACCATGGATCATCCATTGCGCTTGGTGCCTTTGTAATGCATCAATAACGGCTTGTGAATTGACGTCCATAATCGACTCGGCTTTCATGCTGCTTGCATACTGGCTATTTTGGCGCATTTTTTGCGCGATACGGCGACGCACAAAAAGAGGGAGTAACAAAAACAGCCGTTGAACCCAAGGGGTATGAACTTTTTTACGGTAATTTTGATAGGCAGCATCGTCAATACATAATGTATCACCATGCAGAATTAAAATGCGCTTGCCGTAAAGTTCGAGCAATGTTTCCTGCGGGAGTATGGTCATGCCACACTGTTTCGCATAGCGTTGACCGATTAAAAAATCCCGATTTCCATGAATGAAATAGCAGGGAATTCCACGGTCAGTGAGTTGTTTGAGTTCGTTGGCAACTTGTTGATGTAGCGGATTGTTATCATCATCGCCCACCCAATAATTAAAAAAATCACCGAGAATATATAGGCTTTCGGCATGGATGGCTTGCTGTTGAATAAAATTAATAAAACCGGCGGTGATCGCCGGTTCATCTTCACTCAAATGCAAATCTGCAATGATGTAAGTGGACATGCGTTCAGGTTTACTCGCTGACAGTCACTTTTTCAATGATGACGTCTTCGCGTGGAACGTCTTGGTGGAAGCCACTGCGGCCAGTTGAAACACCTTTGATTTTGTCAACAACATCCATGCCTTCAACGACTTCAGCAAATACACAGTAGCCCCAGCCATCTGGACGCTCTGAACGGAAGTTCAAGAAGTCATTGTCAACAACGTTGATAAAGAATTGTGCTGTTGCTGAATGAGGGTCGTTAGTACGAGCCATTGCCAAAGTACCACGGGTATTTTTTAAACCGTTGTTTGCTTCGTTTTTAATAGGCGCTTTAGTGTTTTTTTGTTCCATTCCTGGCTCAAAACCACCGCCTTGGATCATGAAACCATTAATAACACGATGGAAAATGGTATTATTGTAAAAACCTTCACGGCAGTAAGTTAAAAAGTTTTCGACTGTAACGGGTGCTTTATCGTCAAACGTTTTGATAACAATGTCACCGTGATTGGTATGAAATGTAACCATAATAGCTATCCTGAATAATTGTTTTTTGTGCGCTAACTTGCGAAAGCGTTAAGATCAGCACGTTTATATCACAGATAAAACCTGACTTGAAGCGGAAGGAAGCTTAGTCGGCCGTTTATAGCATAATAGATGTGTATTAAACCTAATCAATAAACTGAAAAGGAAGCGGGTAAACCCTTGCATTCTTAAGGTGATCGGGGTTCAATAACATGATATTTTATCGGTAGAAATCGATAATCATTTTTCAAATAAATGGAAAAGTTCAGATGCTACAAATTTTTAATACACTAAGTCGTCAAAAAGAAGAGTTTAAGCCCATCCACGCAGGGAAGATTGGGATGTATGTGTGTGGCATCACTATCTACGACTTGTGTCATATCGGCCACGGCCGTACATTTGTGGCATTTGATGCAATTAGCCGCTATTTACGTTATTTGGGTTACGACTTAAATTATGTACGCAACGTCACCGATATTGACGATAAAATCATCAAACGTGCAGCAGAAAATAATGAAAGCGTCGAAGCGCTAACAACGCGTATGTTGGCTGAAATGCACAAAGATTTTGATGCCTTAAATATTTTACGCCCTGATAGCGAACCACGAGCAACGCGTCATATTGGTGAAATTATTGAATTAACCCAAAGCTTGATAGAGCGTGGTCATGCTTATGTCGCTGCGAATGGTGATGTGATGTTTGAAGTCAAAACCGACCCAAATTATGGTCTGTTATCTCGCCAAGATTTAGAGCAGTTGCAAGCAGGTGCTCGCGTCGAGGTCGCTGATGTAAAACGTAATCCAATGGATTTCGTCTTGTGGAAAATGTCTAAAGAAGGCGAACCAAGTTGGGAATCCCCATGGGGTTTAGGCCGCCCAGGCTGGCACATTGAATGTTCGGCAATGAACAGTAAAACGTTAGGCAACCATTTTGATATTCACGGTGGCGGCTCTGATTTAATGTTCCCACACCATGAAAATGAAATTGCTCAGTCTACCTGTGCTCATGATGGCCCTTACGTGAACTACTGGATGCACTCCGGTATGGTCATGGTAGACAGAGAGAAAATGTCTAAATCTCTCAATAACTTCTTCACTATTCGTGACGTACTTGAGTATTACGACGCAGAAACAGTGCGTTATTTCCTGTTATCAGGCCATTACCGCAGCCAATTAAACTACACGGAAGAAAATTTGAAGCAGGCACGTTCAGCACTTGAGCGTATGTACACTGCATTACGTGGTACAGATAAGTCAGCCGTACCTGCTGGTGGTGATGAATTTAAAGCACGTTTCATTGAAGCGATGAATGATGACTTTAATACACCTGAAGCCTATTCGGTATTATTTGATATGGTTCGTGAAGTTAACCGCCTGAAATCAGAAGATATGTCAGCAGCAAATGGTATGGCTGCACAATTGCGTGAGTTAGCAAGCGTGCTGGGTTTACTAGAACAAGACCCAGAAGTCTTTTTAAAAGGCGGCGCACAAACTGAAGATGATGCGGAAGTGGCAAAAATCGAGGCATTAATTCAACAACGTCTAGATGCACGTAAGAATAAAGATTGGGCGCAAGCGGATGCGGCTCGTGATGAACTTACTGCCATGGGGATAGTGCTTGAAGATGGTGCATCTGGCACTACGTGGCGTCGCAAATAATACGCGTCATATTTCGCGCTGTGGCGGTGTTGCCATCACTTGGCTACTTGAGTCACATACTTTTGTATGCTCCCCAAGTTATCCGCGTTCGGCGCCTAGCCACAACACGAACTATTTAGCGCATTAATAAGAGTCATATTTCGAATGCTAATTGAGTTAAAAAAGTTATAAATATTTAAGCGGTTAGATATAGATATCTAGCCGCTTTTATTTGGATGGCTAAATTTGAAAGACATGATTATTCATTTATAAAATAATCGTCGTTAATGAAGCATAGTTTAAATTAACAACAATAATATAGGGGGGATTATGTCTAAAGGGGTTGATACAATTAACGCGAACTTTAATTTTTTTCGAGTGAAAGATAGTAAAAGAGGAAATAAAGTATATGACACTATTAGATTAATAAATAGCACTAATGTTAAGAGGCCTAGTAATACGCATAAATTAAAAAATCGTTTATATAATTGGTTTAGCACATTAATTAGAGTAATTAAAAATACAGATAAAACAGTGAATGTAGAAACCCGAGTAAAACCAAGTTCTAGGAATATGGTCAAAAAATTTGAGATTGGGGAAATACGTTCTCAGGGAACCATAAATGCGAATACTGTTGTTGAAAAAACGCCAGTGAATATAGCGCATCTAACAAAACATTTCGATGAATTACTCACTAATGCACCAGATGTTTTACTTGTCTTAGCGTCAGATAATAGTTTTTTGGAGAATAATGTTCCTCGATATTTTAGCCATCCCAAAATTAAGCAATATGGCGAATATATAGTTTCCTCTTTTCCTTGTGCTTTATCTGAAAATAAATTGGGTTATCTTGATATTGATAACCGTACAGTATGTATTGCTAAAAATGGAAAATCAGTTTCTATGAGAGTTGTACATGCCACAAACTGGTCTGAAATGGTAATTGAAAAAAATGATTGGTATGAGTTATCCAATTACGCGGATAAAGTCGGGGATGAAAAAGCTAAGATTAGAGCAAAATCAGAGTTATATCAATCTCATAACGGTGTTTCTCTACTTCATTTTAATGATGAATATGCGGCAAACCTCATAGGGACGTGATTAAATGGATAAAAAATCCCCCAGTTAAGGGGGAAGTAAGACTACCAACAGGGACTAGGAATGGAACTTAAAGTTGTGTGATTAAGCTATACTCGCCATTTCTTGTTGGGCTTCTTTAGGTGTTGCTTTTTTGACAATGGCATAAAGCACACCTGAAACCACCGTACCAGCCACTATCGCGAATAAATACATCAATACATGATTAATAGCTCCGGGTATTAACAGCACAAATAAACCACCGTGAGGTGCCATTAGCTGAATACCAAAGTACATGGATAGCGCCCCTGTTATTGCGCCACCAATAATGCAAGTAGGAAGAACACGAATCGGGTCTTTGGCGGCAAATGGGATTGCACCTTCTGAAATAAAACATAAACCGAGAACAAAAGAGGCTTTACCCGCTTCGCGTTCAGCAGGTACAAACTTATGTCGTGCTAATAGTGTTGCGATTCCCATTGCTAGTGGTGGCACCATCCCCGCCGCCATAATGGCCGCCATTGGTGCATAGGTTTGTGAACTTAATAGACCGACACCAAAGGCATATGCCGCTTTATTGACTGGGCCTCCCATATCCGTACACATCATCGCCCCTAAAATTGCGCCTAAGATCACCGCATTAGTCGTCCCCATGGTATTTAGCCAGTTAGTTAGCCAATCCATTAACCACGCTACAGGGTGACCAATAACATAGATCATGGCTAAACCCGTAAATAAAGTGGAAATGAGTGGCACGATTAAAATTGGTTTTAACGCTTCCATGGTTTGTGGCAATTTTAATCGGGTGCTAATAAAGTGAGCGCTATAACCTGCAAGGAAACCGGAAATGATCCCGCCTAAGAAACCGGCGCCTAAAGTGGTTGCAAGTACCCCACCGACTAAACCTGGGGTTAAACCCGTTCTGTCGGCAATGGAATAGGCGATATAACCGGATAACACGGGGACCATTAAGGCAAGGGCAGTTTGCCCGCCAATGAGGCTAAGCGCCCAAGCCAGTGATCCTTCTACATTGGATGCATCTAAGCCAAATGCAAATGAAAGCGCAGTACATAATCCCCCAGCGACAACCATGGGGAGCATATATGATACCCCGGTAAGTAAGTGTTTATATACTCCGCGTTTTTCGTTGGATTGGCTTGATTGTGATGAATTTTTTCCATTTTGTGGTGTGAATATATTCGCTTCTTTTACTGCTCTATCCATTTCTTGTGCTGTTTTCTTCAATGCGGCACTGGTGGAGGTGCGGTACATGGGTTTCCCCGTAAACTTATCCACATTGACTTCGATATCAGCTGCGACAATGACTAAGTCAGCTTGTGCAATTTCTTCTGGCGTAATTTCATTCCCAACCCCGACAGAACCACGGGTTTCAACTTTGATATTCCAGCCGCGTTTTTTTGCTTCAGCTTCAAGTGCTTCTGCAGACATATAGGTGTGCGCAACCCCTGTAGGGCACGCTGTAACGGCTAATACAGAGTACGATTTCGTGTGCTGTGGCTCACTGATGTGTTGCTCACAAAGTGTGGCTTCGTTAATTGCTGATGTTAGGAATTCAGCAGGTTGCCTAACAGCGATATCGGGGTGACCGAAATAGATTTTTTTATCTGCACAATTAAAATTTTCAGGTAACTCGGTATCAAAACAAATCACAATATCTGCATCAGTAAGTTGTTCAGTGAAAGTGATATTTTGTAAGGCAGATACATTCTTTAAAGCATCGATGGCTAGCCAGCAAATAGCAGGGCCTTGCTGGTGGCTTGGAGCGATTAATATTTTCATGTTTTTCATCCTCATTCAGCCGTAAACGGTTGTAAGTCAACCTTTGTCATCATATGTGCAAGTTGCGCTCGGTCAGTGATACCGACATTGGGTTGAGAGACTGCAAGCGCGGAGATAGCGGTAGCTAAGCGTAGTGTGTGCTCACTTGTTTGCCTCATCATTAACCCATAAATTAATCCACCAACCATTGAATCCCCTGCGCCAACAGTACTAATAACGTCACACTCAGGTGGTTTAGCAAACCAAGCGCCTGATGAATTGACCCACATCGCGCCTTTTTCGCCTAAAGAAACTACTACATGCGCAATACCTTGTTGGCGAAGTTGATTCGCGGCATCAACGATATCTTGATGAGTTGGGAGCGGTTTGCCTGCCCAAATTTCAAGTTCACGATGATTAGGTTTTACTAACCAAGGAGAAGCTTTGAGCCCAGCGACAAAGGCTTCGCGGCTACTATCAAAAATGACACACATGCACTGTTCTCTAAGGCGTAACATCCATTGAGTAAAGTCTTTTAAATCAACTCCTTGAGGCAAGCTCCCACTGACGCAAATCATATCAAACTGACCTGCCCAGCTAAGTGAGTCGGTGACGAAACGTTGCCAGTCCGCTTTAGTGACACTGAAGCCTGAGAAGTTAAAATCGGTAACTTCGCCTGTGTGCTCTGTCAGTTTCACATTGATACGGGTGCGGCCTTCAACAACTTGAAAGCGGTTAGCAATTCCTGTTTCGCTGAAAGCTTTTTGGAAACCATCTTGGTTTTCTTTGCCCAAAAAACCACCAACAGTGACATCAATCCCTAAATTTTTAAGTACTTTGGCCACATTTATGCCTTTTCCAGCGGCATGAAGCCCAGCCGTTTTGACTAAATTCACATCACCTCGATGAATATCAGGTAATAGCCCAACCAAATCATAGGCGGGGTTCAAAGTGATAGTGGCGACTCTTCTGCTCATGCGATTTCTTCTCCAAGACCTGAATTAATTGCCTCACCGATGGTAACGATGGCTTTTTGTGCATCTGTGCCTTCTGCGTGAATTCGTAAACGGTGCCCACATTTAGCGCCCAAACTAACAACTTTCATTAAGCTACGGCCATTTACGGGAGTTGCAGTACCATCAAGATTACTGACGGTAATTGTGCTTTCGAATTGCTTAATGGTGGTAACTAACTGGGTGCTAGGGCGCGTATGTAACCCATGTGGATTAAGAATGGTGAAGTCCTGAGTGATTCCAGATGTACTCGTATCCGATGATTCGTTTTCTGCGTGTGAGTTTTCACTGCGCAATAAACCAATTAGGCTGTTAACGTTACCATCATCGGAAATTAGATTTACTTCTTTATTTTTCAATAAGTCATTAATTTTTAGTAAAAAAGACTCTATTTGATAGTTGGCATAAGAAAGGGTGATCAGGGCATTGACTGGGTTATCTTGAAAGTTAAATGGTTTTTTTACGGTCGCTATTGCAATTGCATTCTGAATATTTCCAATAGGGCTATCACTTAACCAAATACCTTGACCTAAATACGAAGGTGTTTGAGTTAGAACTTGGGTAATGAAGTCGGTGCTAATAGCTTGGGCGTTTTGTAGGTTAATAATATTCTGTATTTTTAATGTGTTTATATTATCAACACTGGCATTAACCGTCACCATAGAGTCATCAAGTTTCACCGGTTGAGTTTGGCGTTCACCCATTAGAAGTTGTTTTAAGGCTTCGGGGGTGTTTGCTTTGGCCATTGCATCCGCTGTGTGTTCATCACTGATTATATGGGTTAATTGACGAAGTAATTCGAGATGTTCGTTTGATTGAGCGGCAATGCCAATAACAATATAAGCAGTTTGGTTATCACCCCAATCAATACCATCAGGGAATTGGAAAACAGCAAAACCTGTTTTCAACACTTGGTCTCGTGTCTCTGTTGTCCCGTGTGGGATAGCGATGCCATTTCCTAAAAAGGTAGGAGCTTGGGTTTCTCGGTTAAGCATCCCTTGCGCATAACCGCTTTTTGCATAGCCAGCATTTTCTAATGCTTTAGCGACTTGTTCTATTGCATTTTTTTTATCAGATGCAGCAGCTGCAAGGTGGATATCACTTATTGGTAAGTTAAACATAATTTCTCCTGATTATTATTCATAGACGGATCAGCCAGAAGACTTGCAAGCGGACCTGATTATTTGTTAATCATGTTATCGTTAACAAGATTAGCTGAATCGTTTAGTCTTGTCTATGCAGTTAAGGTGTGAAATACAAAAAATGAGATCTAAGTTAAATTTTTTTAAGGGGTGATTTTCGCATTTTTTATCTGTTTTAAGTTAAAGCTGAAGTGGTTGCTGAAGATTTTTATTTATATAAAACAATAAATTAGATTTTCAATATATTTGATTGCTTAAATGCTTAATACAGTAAAAATGATTTAAAGAAAAAATTCTTCTAGAACTTCAAAATGGCTTTGTCAGTCTTGTAATAAATCAGAATATTTTGAATAAAAGGGAGGGGGAGTGCATTGTTGATTCTAGAAAGGAGGTAAGCTGAAGCTTTTCAGCTTACCTAATTGCATCTATTCTACAACTTTGATTTTTTCGCTGCCCATTGAAACGATTTTACCCGCTACAATTTTACAGCGCTTGCGTGTTTCGACCACGCCATCAACTTCAACTAAGCCATCTGCAATCATGGCTTTTGCCATTGCTCCGCTTTCAGCCCAGCCTTCAATTTTTAGCAAATCACACAGTTCGACGTGTGGATGGCCATTTAAATTGAATATATCCATGATAACTCCAAAATTACATTAAATATCGTGGTACTCTTCACATGCCTGAAGGGTGTTTTGAATTAAAGTTGCAACAGTCATTGGGCCAACACCACCAGGAACAGGGGTTATCCAAGCGGCGTTTTTCGCGGCTTCGTCAAAATCGACATCCCCCGTGACTTTGCCGCTCTCTAAACGATTAATACCGACATCGACCACAATCGCTCCAGGTTTAATCCATTCACCAGGAATAAAATTGGGTTTCCCCACAGCGACGACAACTAAATCAGCATGGCGAACATGGTGTTCTAAATCTTTGGTAAAGCGGTGCGTTACTGTTGTGGTGCAACCTGCTAGCAGAAGCTCTAGGCTCATTGGACGACCAACAATGTTGGATGCGCCAATAATGACGGCGTTTAAACCATAAGTGTTGATACCGCAACGCTCAAGTAGAGTAACAATCCCTTTCGGAGTGCATGGACGAAGGCGTGGTGCACGTTGGCACAAGCGACCAACATTATAGGGATGAAAACCATCGACGTCTTTGTCTGGATGAATGCGCTCAATGACTTTGACGTTATCAATACCGGCAGGTAATGGTAATTGAACTAAAATTCCATCAATTTCAGGATCTTGGTTTAAATCATCAATTAGCTTGAGTAATTCAGCTTCTGTCGTTGTATCTGGTAAATCATAAGAACGTGAAATAAAACCGACTTCTTCACAAGCACGGCGTTTGCTGCCGACATAGATTTGTGAAGCTGGGTTAGCGCCGACTAAAATAACGGCAAGACCGGGAGCACGTTTTCCCTGTTCTAAACGTAATTGTACTTTTTGGGCAACTTCCTGCCTAATTGTCTGCGCAATCGTTTTCCCATCAATAATTTTTGCTAACATCTGTAACTTAATCCATATATGAGACACGGTAATGGCTCTATTTTGTCAGAAGTTAGCGCCCTTGTCAGTTCAAACTATTACATAAAATGAGCATATAGTTATTTTAGTAGCGAAAAGCCATTGACTCAGCGCTCAGCAACCGTATAATTCAACGCCATCAGCCAGATAGGCTGCCTGCATTATCAATGCGCCCTTAGCTCAGTTGGATAGAGCAACGGCCTTCTAAGCCGTAGGTCACAGGTTCGAATCCTGTAGGGCGTACCATTTCGAAGTCAATGGACATCAACCGATGTCTTTTTTTATGCCTAAAATTCAGTTAATTAGCTGATTTTAACCTTTCTTCGTTCAACTGACGTCTACCTATATCAACCTACATCAAGTAATATTTGTTGGTATATGCGTTGGTACATACAGGTTCAATGAATTCTTATACCAACACAAACTCATGGGAGTTCCTATATGGCACTAACAGATGTGAAGGTAAGAACGGCAAAGCCTGCCGATAAAGGATACAAACTCACTGACGGTGAAGGGATGCACCTTTACGTGCATGCTAATGGTTCTAAATACTGGCGGTTACAATATCGATTCGACGGAAAACAAAAAACATTAGCTCTTGGCGTTTACCCTGAAATTTCCTTAGCTGATGCAAGACAGCGTCGAGATGAAGCAAAACGTCAAATAGCTAACAACATTGATCCTTCAGAACAGAAAAAGCTTGAAAAGATAGAACGCAAATCGGCGGTTAATAATACATTTCAAGCCGTAACCCTCGAATGGCACGAATATAAAAAGCCAAACTGGTCGAAAGGTTATGCTGAAGATTTAATGGAGTCATTTGAAAATGACATCTTTCCTGATCTAGGTAAAAGGTCAATAGCTGAAATAAAGCCACTAGAGGTACTCAGTACGCTGCGTAAACTAGAAAAAAGGGGAGTGCTAGACAAGTTACGTAAGATCCGTCAAGCATGTAACCAAGTCTTCAGATACGCTATTGTAACGGGTAAAGCTGAATATAACCCTGCTTCTGAACTTGCTAGCGCATTAACACCACCCAAAGCACAACACTATCCACATTTGCTTGCTAACGAATTACCTGAATTTCTTAATGCATTAAATCATTATTCAGGTAGCCCAATCACTCGGCTAGCAACTAAAATTCTGATGTTAACAGGCGTGAGAACTATTGAGCTACGTTTAGCAGAATGGGGTGAGTTTGATTTCGAACGCTGTATTTGGGAGATCCCCAAAGAAAGAATGAAAATGCGCCGTCCACATCTAGTTCCATTATCGACTCAAGTCATCACGGCATTACGTGAAGTTCAAGCTATTACCGGACGTTATAAACTGGTATTCCCCGGTAGAAATGACATTACCAAGCCAATGAGCGAAGCAAGTGTTAATCAGGTCCTTAAACGTATTGGTTATCATGGAAAAGCAACTGGACATGGTTTTAGGCACACAATGAGCACTATCTTGCATGAGAAGGGATTCAATACGGCATGGATTGAGCTTCAACTTGCTCACGTTGATAAGAATACCATCCGTGGTACGTATAACCATGCTCAGTACCTTGAAAACAGAAGAGAAATGATCCAGTGGTATGCGGACTATATTGATGAGTTGGAGTGTGGGGTAGGGAATGTGGTGAGTGTGAATTTTAAGTGATAAATAGCCATCTTTATGGTTAGGTGTAAAGATGGCTATTTTAATGGGGTAATTATTGTTTTATATCTATTGCTTGGAATTCTGGGGTTGTATGAGAGCTAAGTCAGAAAAATATCATTAGTAATAAGTTATCATCAAAATTAATTGCTATTGTTTTAGAATTATAAATTAACTTATTAATATTGTTTAATTTATTACAATTATTAGGGTGTAAATTTTAATATCTAGGTAACCTGCTTTGAGGAGATAGAATGAAGCTTAAAATAATTAGGCTATCAGGATTTCAATCTTTTGGTCAGGAGCCAACAGAATTGAATTTGGAAGACATTACTTATTTGATTGGTCCAAATGGATCAGGAAAAACTGTGGTGCTTCAGGCATTATGCCGTCTTTTTGCGTTTGACCCTGGATTACGTAGAGTTCAACGTTCAGACTTCTATATTCCATTTGATGAGGAAGAAACCCCTCGTGAACGCCAGTTATGGATAGAAGCTGACTTTATATTTCCCGAACTTGCAAGAGATGAGGATAATAGTACTGTAGCGCCTCATTTTGGTCATATGCGATTAGATGAGCTAGACGGTGTACCACGTATACGTTTTCGTCTCTCGGCAACAATGGGATTGGATGGAGATATCGATGAAAGCTTAGTTTATGTTCTGGATATAAATGAAGATGGCTCTCCTGATAATACATCTAAGGTTCCACGGTCAGAACGTAATAACATCCAAGTTCACTATTTACCCGCTCGACGAGATCCAGCTGATCATATTACTTATGGTACAAACGCTTTACTAGGGCGTTTACTTCGTTCCGTACGCTGGGATGCTGAACGTAATACAATTAAGCAATTAACTGATCAAATCAGCGGTAGCCTTGCAGCAAACCCTTCCGTAAATGCATTTAGTGAAACTTTAAAAACGACTTGGGCTTCGTTACATAAAGGAACATTTTTCGCTGATCCAAAAGTAACATTTGTTGCATCGGAAATTGAGGCTTTATTACGGCATTTATCGATTTCTTTCACTCCTAGTCACGATGGTTCACTTGTTGACTTCTCACGGTTGAGCGATGGACAAAAATCAATGCTTTATCTTTCTCTTGTATTATCGTCTCAAGCAATCGGCAGAGCTGTACTTGCTGAAGATGATATATCCTTTGATCCTGATAAATTACGTCCTTCTTTCGTCATTCTACTTTTCATTGATCAACCGATTACACGTCGAGAAAACAGGTCAACGATAACGGCTAGATATAGCCATCCTTCATGTGTTTTTATATACGTAATATCTGTCGCCCAAGATTGATTTGGGGCTGTGGGATTAAATTCCCGTGCTAACTTATTTGCTACAATAACATTTCAGTACCTGCCTTAGATCTGGGTTTTCTATAACCTCTTTGCGACTGTATTCCTTCCTGTTTCATCAGTCGATACACTTGATTGATACCAAAAGCCTTTCCTTCTTCTCGTAGATCACTGTATATCTTTCGATAACCATAAACACCGCCTGATTCTAACCAAAATTGTTTAATGAACCCGAGAAGATAATGACGGTGCTTACGCCCCCAACCGAGGTAAACCCAACTCCAGCTCACCTTAAGTGGTAAGTGGCTGAAAGAGATGGGGTTGAGGTGGGCAGCCAGTTTACCCTCACTCGCCAAGCCGGGCAGTTGATCATCCGGCTGGCGGAGGGGGATAAGACTATTTCGATATTATGTATAGCGTTCTTTAAGTCTCATCATAGAGCGCTCTATCACTTCTTCTTTTTCTGGGTGCTCAGTTATATAACTATCTGTAATAATCTGCATTAGTTCAGCAAATTTTTGAGGTGAAAGCGTCGAACTTTCATAATCACCAAGTATAAAACAAGCACCATCAAACTCGCTTGGATCATCTAAATCTTGATCTAATACATACTCTAATCCTTCAGAGACAACACAGCCGATTCCTCTTGATGCATCATAAATAAATTGTTGAAAGTTCATTTTTTGTTCTTTATACATCACTTCTAACAAGCAATATAAATCGCCAGCTCCATTATTTATGAGGTGTTGTTCTACTTTTTTTAACCAAGCTAAATTATCTATCATTTACTATTCCTTGGGGGCATTGTAATGAAAGCATTACTGACTTGCCCTGTTTTAGTATCTTTAGTCACTCTAAACCAATAGCCATCAACTTTAACGTCATGATGATGGGTTCGCTTTACGCCCCTAACCGCGGTAAAACCAACCCCAGCCCACAACTCACGTTAAGAGGTAAGTGGCTGAGGGTTTGAGGTGGACAGTCACTTTACCCTCACTCGCCAAGCCGGGCAGTTGATCATCCGGCTGGCTGGAGGGAAATGAAGCAGGAAGGAGATCCCAGTCTTACACTGGGATCTTTAATTTTCACATAGTTTGAATTGATGGTTCTGCTGATGTAATTACCTCTATAACATCATCTATAGTAACGATTAAATAATGTTCAATGACATCATCGTGAATATTTTCACTCTGTTCGTGGAACCATTTTAAATAAGATGAGTTTTCTACTTTATATAGACCGGTAGTCATTTGCCCATCAAAGTGTTCTTGCATTTTTAAGAGATCTCCTTCTCCTGTAACTCTAAATGAATATACCCATTCAAATGACAAAGTGAATGATTCATCTGGTTTGCTTAGGGTTAGAGAAAGAGACTCTAAATCATATTTAAAATCATCTAACTGGATATCAGTTAATAAATTATTACCTAAACTAATTAACAACTCTTGCATTACTTTATTCTCCATATCTAAATTTAGTTTGCTTATTTTTTACATGCTGAATTTCAAGAGTTGGCCTTCCATCAGAACTTTTAGTTCTTACTATTACAGTACTACCATCTGGTAATTTTCCGACTCTGCCTGATGGTATCTCACGAACGTTTGTAGGTGAAAGAGCGTCAAAATCTCTATTTGCTGATTCCATTCCTCCAGACCGTTCATATTGCTTAGCCCTACCTGTAGTTTTCCTTCCTTCTTGCGAAGTTTCAATTAAGTCATCGACCGTAGTTTCTTTATTTTTAGATTCATTCTTCTTTTTGTCATCATTTGGTGGTTCTACCCCATTCGGAGAACCAGTACTAACACCAACTGTACTATTCTGTTCAGATGTGGGTTTATTGTCTGAATCAGTACCCTCATTTTTAGATGAATTAGCCAAAGAACCATATTGTTCGTAAGTAGCCAATACTACTTTCGTGAACTCTTCATTTCCTGCTGGGTCAGCAAGAGCTAGCCTAATTGCATTTCCTTCACCAAATGGCGATAAGCCCGATAAAAAGTCTTCGGCCTGAGCTTGAGTTAACCCTAATTGACTCATTAATACTTCAGGTGCTGTAGTCGTAACTGGAGCCCCAATAGTGCTTGGGCGGACTAACCACCAAGCCACTTTCCCTGCTTGAGACAATGAGTTATTCTCAACCGCATTCTTCGCTGCTTGCGAGCCAGTAATCGCCCCAGCCACATCACCGGTAGTCAGTCCGCCAGCTAATCCTGAAGCCAGCTGGCTCAGTGCACTGACTTGCTGTTTCTCACTTTCGGTTAAGTCTGAAACCTTCTTGCCCGGGAAGAGGGTATCCATAACCACTTTAGCGGACAACTCACCGCCACCAGCACCTAATCCACCCGCAGCGGCGGATTGGTTATTTAGCTCAGCGACGACGGCACCCAATACGGCGTGTGCCATTGCATTCGCGGCTTTATTATCTTCACCCACTTGCTGTTTTATCAATGTTGCTAAGTAAGGGGAAGAGGCATTTGCCAATGCACCCGCTAAATTATCACCTGCCAGCCCTTGTAGCAAACCGGTGACGGCTTGAGCCGCTTTTTGGAAGTCGCTGCCCGTGCCATATTGTGCCATGGCGTTGTTGTAGGCTTGTTGCTTAATGGCGTCATCGGTGAGTGTTTTCCCCTCAGATTCCAGCTGTTTTTTGGCAATAGCAAGGGCATCAGGGTCTTTTTGCGCTTTCAGGCCAGCAATATCCCCTTCGGTGCGGATGATATCCATGGTCTGATTACCGATTTCGCCAATCAACTGGGATTGTTTTAAGCGGTTTTGTTCTTTCTCTTTATCGAATATCGGGTTGATGCTGCCGTCATTGGCGTGCTCGGTATCGCGGTTGAGCTCATTAACATCCTGTTTTTGCTTGTCTTCATTGCGAACAATCACGGAGCCTTCACTGATGGCAGATTTTGTGGTGCCTTCAGCATGGCCGCTGTTATTGGCGTTAGAGAGTAACCCGCCCGCGGCATTGGTCACCAGCTGACTGCCAATCGGGCCACCAGTGCCAATCGAACCGCCTGTGTGTTCGGCGGTAAAGTCGGCTTTGTTGTCGATATCTTTCCAGCCTAATGTACCCGTATCGAGACTGTTTTTGTCTTTGTCTGCCGTTGATGCAATCACCGCGCCGTCAAGCTGAGTGTGTTCTTTGACGTTGACATCAAAACCGCCTTTGCCTGCAAAGATACCGGCTTGTTCTTTCACACTGTCGTAGTTGCTCTTGATTTTATCTTTGCTGGCACTGATATTGATGTTTGGCGTGCCTCCTATCGTGTAGCCGCCACCGACACTGACCTCTTGCTGTTTCGCATCATAGCGGTCGCTGTCTTGCTCACTTTGTAAGGTGAGGTCACGACCGACATTGACAGTGACTTGTTCACCACTGACTTGCGCCCCTTTGAGGGTAGTATCTTGCCCGCTGTTTAAGGTGAGCTTATTGCCCGCATCCAATGTGGTTTCGGTGTGGGTGAGGCCATTGCCTTTTTCATGGCCTTTACCTTGGTTGACGGAGGCTGAGACATTGACTCCGTAGCCACCTGTACCCACGCCCACACCAACCCCGACACTGCTGCCTTTACTGCTATTTTTGCTGTTTGTCTGCTCGGTGTTTTGGGCTGAGACAAGGTTGATATCTTGCGTGGCAGACAGTGACAAGTCTTTGCCGGCTTTGAGTTCACTGCCGACGACCGTGATATTACCGCTGTCTGGATTGCTGTCTTTATTTTTACCGGTTGCGGTAATCGACAGGTTGTGCCCTGCATTTAAGGTGCTGCCTTGGGATTGGCGGCTGTCGGTGTGGGTTTCGCTTTTCGACGATTGACTGCCGTAAGACACACTGACGCCAACTGTATTGGTCGCGCCTTTTTGATAGCCTTCATCGCCTGGTTTGAGGTTGTTGGCAAGGTTGTGTGCATTTGCCGCATCGGTTTTCAGTCCGTCTAGTTCATAAGCTTGCTGCGCTTGAACGCCCGATAATACCGCTTTGGTATTTTGCAGGGCACTTAAACGACCGTCACTTTCTTTACGAGCTTGTTGTGCGGTGCTGACGGCGGTATTGAGGGCGCTGCCTGCACTGCCAGAGAGCGAGATACCAAACCCACTTTGCTTGGTTTCAAACGTTTCAGTGCGGGTACGCTCATCATAGCCCGGGTCGATTTGGACGCTATCGCCTGTGAGGTTTAAGTCTTTTTGAGCAATCAGGTCAGCGCCGCCTACATGCAGTTTGTTGCCTGCGGTGATGTTGACATTGCCTTGTGTGCTGCCAATGGTGCTGACACTTTGGCTTTGGGTGGTGCCTTTTTCATCCACTTCATGGCGGGAGGATTGTTTACCCACACTAAAGCCAATGCCACCGCTGCTCATTAGGCCACTTTTTTTCTTCTCTTCGAGGAGATAATGCGAGTCGGTTTCCGTGGCGGCGGTGATATCGACATTGTTGCCAGCGGTTAAGCTGACATCGTTTTCTGCGACCACCGAGGAGCCTTTGACAGTCAGGTTATTACCTGCGGTAATGGTGACTTTTTCGCCACTGAGCAAGCTGCCTTTTTCACGAGTGGTCTCATCGTGTTGGATAGTGTGCTCACTGCTGGCGCTTAAGAAGCCTTTACTGCTACGCTGCTCTTCAACATATTTTTTATTTTCTTCCGTGGCGGTATTGAGTGTCACATTTTGTTTTGCATCAAGGGTGATTTCGCCTTTTTCACTGTGGATGGTGCTACCCGTGACGGTGATGTCTTTATCACGCGCCGTAATATCGACGCCGTTTTGTCCGCTGAATGTGCTGCCGACCACCTCATGGGATGAGGTCTCATCGACTCGGAAGCCTTTGCTGCTGCCATTGCGCGTTTGTTCTTGGTCTAGCGCGTGGGTGTCTTGGGTTGCCGCCGTAATGGTCACATCTTGCGCTGAGACACTGATTTTACCTGCTTGGCTATCGACTTGGGCGCCTTCTGCCACCAAGTTATTGCCTGCATTCAGTGAAACGCCTTTGTCACCACTGAGGGTACTGAGCACTAAGCTGTCTTCTTCACGGGTATTGCTGACGGAAGAACCGTTGCCTTGTGCATCAAGTTGGCTTTTATTGGTGGTTTTATCCGATAGGATATTGATATCGCCACCCGCATTGACATTCAGCGTGCCGCCCGCTTGGGCTTGGCTGCCTTTGACGGTGATGTCCTTTCCAGCATTGAGGCTGAGATTTCCACCCGCGTTGAGTTCGCTACTTTGCGCGAGCTGCCATTCGCCGCTGATATGCGCAAGGCTACCCGTTGCATCCATGCCTTCATTACCGCGTTCCCCCATCGCCCCCGCAATCACATCAATACTGCCGGTATGGGTACTTTTCACTGCGGTTATCGATAAGTTGTCACGTGCATTGAGCTTGATATCGCCTGTTGCATCCAGTTTAGCGCCTTGCAATTGAACGTCATGGCCACTTAAGGTGATATCGGTGGCACTCATCGTTGCTTGGCGTAGTGCATCTTGTAAGTTGGTGCTTAACGTGAGGCTATCAGCTTGGATATTGATGGTATCCGCTTTGATATCCCCATCACGGTGCATAAATTGTTTCGCATCGATCTCAAGGCCTTTTTCAGCCAACAGGTTTCCGGCATTATCGATGCTGTCAGCGGATAAGTTCAGCGTCTTACCGCTGATCATCGCCCCTTGCTGTGTCAGGCTAAGGGTATTGTTAGATAAATAGACTTTCGGAACCCACACCGTTTGTGGGCCTTGTGGGGTATCGATGCTCTCGCTGACTAGCCACACGATGTCCTGTTGCAGGGCAGCGATTTGTGCCGGGGTCAAAGCAACACCGGGACGCAAGTTGAACTCTTCCGCGACTTTAATACCATTATTCATCAGGTATTGATACTGTGCCATGGCATCTTCTTCACGCAGAGAAGGGCGACCAGTGAGTTTTAATACTTGTTCGCGGACCAGACGTTGTTCATAGAAGCCATCCCCTAAACGCTTATGCACATCGGCAGGGGAGTAGCCAACCCGCTCAAGCAGGTAGTCGCTACTGATAAATTTATTTCTGTCAGTAAAGCGCGGGTCAGTGACCACCAAGAATGGGCTGTCCGGGGTTAAGTTTGGACGGAATAAGCCATTATCTGGGATTGAGGTTGCTACATCACCAATGTGCTGTTTTTCAGTTAATGCGAGTTCAGCAGGGAGCAGAGGGCGGTCGATTGGCGAAGTACCCTCTGTTTGATTGAGTTCAGATTTTCCCTGTTCAGTGACAGTGGTATTGAGGTCTTGTTTATTCACGCCATCAATATCAAACGCCAGTGAATTACGTTCCCATTCGGCACGTTCCGCTTTAGCCGCATTCATCGCGGCTTCTAACGCCGTGATTTGCGCGGCATTGACGGTGGTATTGGTGATATTGGCACTGGTGATCGAGACATTGCCATTACCGGAAATAATGCCATCGATGGTGGTGAGTGCCGTGGTTTTGTCACTACTGGATTGTGGATACCAGTGGCTTTTACTGACATCATAATGGTCGGAATAAAATTCTTTACGGCGTTCATTCACGGAATAGCCAGTATTCTCAATGTGCCCTTTACCTTTGATATCCAAATCACCGGTTGAGGTAATGGTGCTGGCATCATTTTTGAGTAAATCCGTGATGTTGAGCGTCATATTGCCGCCCGACAAAATGCGCGCGCCAATTCCTTCGGAGATCAATTTGTCACGGGTGACAGAGCCTGTGACCGAACGTTCGCGTATCCAACTAAAATCATCAATGCCGGTTGCAGTTGCCATATCAATGTGTTGATTTGGATCCCACACTTCATAGCGATATTGGTTATGCTTACGCCATACCGCACCATGGTACGGCGTTGGCGGGTTTTGAATACGCCCCGGTACGCCACGTGACTCATAGAAAGTCATGGCATAACTGCCATCGCTATTGGGGGTGAGCGCCAAATAATTGACCCACAAGGTGGTGACTTGACCATCCTGCTGTTTCACCTTCATTTGTGCGCGTTTATTTTTGGCATCAATGTCTAAGATGGTGCCATACTTGTTATCCAACGCGGCCTGATCGTTTTGAAAGGTCAACTGCTGCGTGGTTGGTGCCATCGCAGTTGGGTTTTTATGGGCCTGAGTTTCAAATGAACGCCAGTAAAAGTTATACAGTTGCTTTTTATAATTTTCGACCTCAGCCTCGCGCTGAATATCTAACCCTTCACGTAAGTTATTCAGTTGACGCGCGGTAATGGAAACGTCACCTTCCGCTTCAATAAAACTGGCGTTATTTTCAATTAAGTCAGCACTGGTGAGTATGAGGGTATCGCCACTGTAAATCAGCGCTTGGTCGCGGTTGGTGAGTGTTTTTTCTGTTTGTAGGTCAATGTGTTTTGCGGCGGCAATGACGGCCTTTTTCCCATGATTATCAATGGCTTTAGCTTTTACGCGGATCTCATCGCCCATCAATGTCGCACTGTTGTTTAACACATCGACGTTGAGCGTCATTTTATCGGCTTCTAACCGATTCAGGTTATCCAGTTTACCGGTGGAGATGGCGAGGTTTTTACTGACCAATGAGCCTTGGTTAGTGAAGTTCAGGCTTGAAAGAGTGAAATCACCCGGTAATAACCAGTCAGTGAGGTTGGTCAAAGCGCCTGCAATATTTAGGGTGACCGATTGGTTACTGGTCAGCGTATCGCCTGCGCGGTGCGTATAGTTCTGCGCCGCAGTCAGCGAAAGCGCTTTTTGGCTTTTAATTGTCCCACCCTGATTGTTAATGGACTGGGTATTGATGGCAAGTGACGAACCACTTTGCAGGGTACCTTGTTGGTTTGAGAGGGCAAGCTTAGCGGAAGTGGAAGCTGCATCGATATTCAGTGCAATATCCCCATTGGCTAACACCTGACCTGATTGGTTATTGAGGGTATTCACCCCTGAAAACGTCAAGTTTTCATTGCTTTGCAGTCGGCCTTTCGTGTTTTCGATGTTTTTGACTGTTAGGGTGGTTTCTTTACTGCCGTGAACCAGCCCATTTTCGCGGTTATCTAAGGCATTGAGTAACAGACTGAGGCGACCTTGACTGCTTAAAATACCGTTGTGTCGATTATCCAACGTGAGTGCAATCAGTTTCAGTGCGTTGGTAGAAACCAGTTGCCCTTGTTGGTTTTGGATATCGGTAGCCGTTAACGTCAAGGTATCACCGCTGTGAATTTTCCCTTGTGTGTTATTGAGCTGCGCGATGTTGTAGGTGCCCGCGCGTTGGCTAATGAGGGTGCCTTGGGTGTTATCAAGCTCTGTTGCCTTCAGCGCAAGCTCGCCGAGGCTACTCACTGTCCCTTGCTGGTTTTTAAAGGTTTTAGTTTCTAGCAACTGGTTTTGATTACTGAGGATTGACCCTGCCGTATTATCAATTCGCTCTGTGCTGGTGATATTCAGGGCTTGCTGGCTTTCTATTTTGCCAGACGTATTGTCTAACGTTTTACTGGTTAATGTGAGGTTTTCACCACTTTGCAATTTACCGTGGGCGTTATTCAGCGTATTTTCAATGGATAATAGCAGCTGTTTTTGGCTATACAGTAAGCCGCCTTGCGAGTTGTCGACATCCGACGCGCTAAGCTGCAATGTGCCGCCAGAGAGTAATTGTCCCTGCAGATTTCTGACGGATTGCCCCGTGGTAGTGAGGTTTTGACTCGCACTGATTTTGCCTTGGGTGTTATTAATTTCGTTGGCAACCAACAGTGAGGCAGAGCCACCCGCTTGCAATGTGCCTTGCTGGTTTTCCAGTGCGTTTGTCGTGAGTTCGACATTTTTCTGGCTTTGGATTTCACCGCGTTGGTTAATCAATGACTGAGTTTTGGCCTGCCATGAATCTAAGCTGCCCATCCAACCCTGTTGGTTGAGAATATTGTGTGCGTTGAGTGTTTGCACTTGCTGGCTGAAAATGCGCCCATCGCGGTTATCAATCAGCTGTGCCACTTGAATATCTAAGCGCCCAAGGGCATTGATTGCGCCTTGAGCATTGTTGACAAGGTTAGCGCTAATCGCGGTATCACCTTGGCTGGTTAAAATACCCGCTTGGTTATTAAAATCGCCACTGAGGGTGAAGGACAGTGCATCTTGGCTGAGGATTTGGCCTTTTTGCTGATTACTCAGTTGATTACCGGTTAACGTTAATGTGCCACCACTTTGTAGCAAGCCCGCGGTATTATTGAAGTGATTACCTTGCCACTGCAATGTTTTGCCCGCGCTGACTTTGCCTTGATTATTATTGAGGTCATTTTGGGTGTTTACAATGAGCTGGCTGCCCGATAACAACTGGCCTTGGGCATTATCGATGCTTTGTGCACTGAGGTTCGCCTGTTGTCCTGCTTGAATCGTACCTTGCAGGTTAGCGATATCCCTTTGGGTATCGAGGGTTAATTGATTGCCCGCTTCTAATAAGCCAGACTGATTATTTACACCGCCTTGGCTGGTAAGGTCGAGATTTTGGGTCGCAATCACTTTCCCCGTTTGGTTATCCAGTTGGGCGGTATTGATGTTGACGTTTTGGCTGCTGATTTCGCCTTTGGCATTATCAATTTGCGCGATGGTTGTGATATCAAGGGCTTTACCTGATAGCACTTGCCCGTCACGGTTATCCAGTGCTTTGGCAGTGATGCTTGCGTTATTGCCACTTTGCAGTAAACCTGCTTGGTTGGTGAGTTGCTGACCGATAGACGCGGTTAACGACTCATTGGCAATCACTTTACCTTTGGTGTTGTCGAACGCATTTTTTGCAGTAATATCAACGCTATTTTCACCAACGACTTGCCCTTTCTGGTTGTTAATCTTGTTTGCATTCAGCATAATATCTTTGCTGTAAAGCGTTCCGCTTTGGTTATCAAGGTCAGTCGTTGCATTAAGAGCAAGTTGCTCACCGGACAGTATTTTCCCTGTTTGGTTATCAATGTGCTGTGCATCAATGGTCAGTTGAGTATCGCTTTGCACCGTACCTTGTTGGTTGTTAACCAAGCTTTGAGTGGCGAGAGTGAGTTTGTCACCTGAGCCAATAAATCCGTTGGCGTTATTCATCTGTTGGCGAGCGACAATATCGAGGGTCGTCTGGCTAATCAGTTTACCCAACGCATTATTGAGATTGTCCGTGGTGACAGTGACTTGCTGGCTGTTAATCGTCCCCGATTGGTTGTTCAGCGATTTGCCTGCTTGCAGGTTAACGGCATTCCCTGCGACAAGGTTACCCGCGCGATTATCAATCTGTTCTTTGGCATTCAAGGCCAGTGTGGTTTGGCTTTTAATCGTGCCCGATTGGTTATCAATCGTATTCGCTGTTAGGCTTAAATCGCCATTCGCCCCGATTTCACCTTGCTGATTATTAACGCTATTTTTGACCTGCCAATCTTGTTGGCTCTTGCCTAACGCAACCAATCGAGCGTTTTGGTTATTCAGTGAGTTGGCATTGAGCTTGAGGCGGTTGGCTTCAATCGCACCGCCTTGGTTATTCAGTTGTCCTGTGAGGGCGAATTGGCTCTCATTTTGCCCCGTTTGTACCCACGTGCCTTTTTGGTTAAACACGTTGTTAGCGCTGACATTCCATTGTGCTGCTTTGACTTGCACTTGCTGCGCATGAATATCGCGCGCACTGTGGAGTTTGACGTTGTTGGCGTCAATCTTGCCTTGGGCGAGGGCGATATCCCCTTGTTTGGCGGTGAGTGCCAAGGTAGAGGCTGCGACTTGTGTTTGGCTTAAATCCAGAGATTGACCTGTCGCAGTAACGTTTTGTTTACTTAATAGGGTGCCTCGGGTATTAATTTTACCGTCGCTGTTTAAGGTGATATTGGCATCTTTAATAATATTGCTTTTGTTGTCACTGCCCGCGAGTACGTTGCCTTGGCTGTGAATATCGCCTTTCGCATTGATATTGACATCTTTCAGCGCAGCCAGTGTGCCTGTATTGCTCACTGAAGCTGTTTGGCTTTCAATGTTTAGGTTGCCGCCGCTGTGCAACTTGCCTTGGTGGTCGATGGTGTCTTTGGCGGTTAGGGTGATATCGCTGCCTGCTTGGGTGGTCGCTTGTTGTGATGCGCTGCCCCAACTGAGTTTACCGTTGCTGCTAACGGTTAACGCTTTATTCGCTTGGATGTGCCCGCCTTGGTTACGTACGCCCACGCCTTTTTCGGTACCCAC
Organism: Providencia sp. PROV182; assembly: GCF_028480325.1. Classification (NCBI taxonomy): domain Bacteria; kingdom Pseudomonadati; phylum Pseudomonadota; class Gammaproteobacteria; order Enterobacterales; family Morganellaceae; genus Providencia; species Providencia sp. PROV182. The sequence continues at coordinate 216,926 of NZ_JAMPOL010000004.1, forward strand.
CATGTGGATATAACCGCTGTACATGCCGCCCATTTGGCCCATGTCGATGGCAAATTCAGGTTGTGCAGTTTGGCTCTCTATCGGAGTGGCTTTATTGTTAGTATCGACCTTATTTTTACCCGCAACGACGGCAATTTTTTCTTTCGCCCACACGCCGGAGTTGATTTCAACGGCACGGGCGAGCAAATCCACATATTGGGTATCGTGGCGGCTATCGGCATTCAAGCCACCGCCTTCAACACGGATAACACCGCGCTCCACTTGATACCCCGCGAGGCTACCGTCTTGATTAAATTGCGGTTTACCTGTGGTGAGGGTCATGCGGCCAGCGTTAATGGTACCGCAGCCATTACAGATGATCCCCGATGGGTTAGCGACAATCACTTGTGCCTTGCCACCCGCCACTTCGAGGAAGCCTTTAATTTGGCTCGGGTTATTGCTGTTGACTTCATTTAGGATAACGCGCGCAGGGGCTTTGTTTGGATCAAGATTCGGGTTGCCTTGGATCATCCCTGCGGTTTGTGTTGAAGTCATCACCGCCGAGTTATTAAGAATAGCGCCGCGGTTATCGACATCGAATTGTTTATATTGGTTATGGGAAATACCCGAACCATTCGGTGCCGCAATGTTGACTTGTGGAATGCCATTTTGTGTATTGATCACATCGGGGCGCTGGTTTTTAGGGGCACTGTTATCGGCAATAATGCTGCTCGCCATGGCTGAGCCACCCCACAAGGCTAACCACAGCAGCAGCGAGGTGCGACGCAGAGTGACCCACAGGCGGCCGCCATTTGAGCCACGCGTTTGGCCTGACTCCGTACTACAGCTTTTCGCCAGTTCGGATACAACACGTAATTCCCCGTGAGTGCGGCTGAAAATTAAACGATAACAATGCTTGTTCATGATGGTATTCCTTTAAAAACAGTGCAGACACGGGTAAAACTGAAAATGTCTATCGACTATCAAATCAATAAAATGCGATTAAATTTCAAGATTGAGGCTAAAGCCTGCACTTGCCCCAGAGGTTTCAAATTTTTTCGGCTTATATAACGGCACGCCGACAAACAGGTCGTAGCTTAAACGTGATGAAACTGAGCCGCGCATCCCTAATGCGGTTCCCGCTAGCTGGTGTCCTACAAGATATTTGGTACTTTGGCCTTCAACACGCCCGTAGTCAGCGGCTAAATACAGTTCTTGCCCTTGAGAGAAAGCATTCCATGCCAGTTCGTTGCGCCATAACAGGCCTTTTTCACCCGACAGCACTTGCTCGCCATCAAAACCACGGACGGTATAACGTCCACCAATAGACATGCGTTCTTGAGGTGTTAGGGTATGCTGAGTCCATTGACCACGTAAAGCGGTATTCCAGCGCCAAGGCTGTTCGCCCAACGTGAAGGGCTGATTGAAACTGATGTCTCCAAGAAAAATCCCCACGCGGGCACTGCCGCTGTGGGTATCTTCTTCAGGGGCACGGCGTGCGCCGTAGGCGCCTGTCCCGCGACGCCAGTTAACATTGGCATCGAGTGTGGCATTGCCTAAGAAACTGCGCTGATTGACACCAACTTCCCAGCCCGCGGTACGGCGGCGTTGCTGCTCAATATCAATGTCATTGACCGCGTTACTGGCGGTTTTTCGGTAGGTACGTAAGTTAAGCGTGGTTTTGTGGACTTGGTCGCGAAACAGTAACCGTGACACGGTAAATTGTGCGGTATCACTCTTGCCGCTATAACGCAGCACTTCGTTGGCATTGGGGATATTTTGGTGATAATTATATTCGTTGTAATTGGCGGCAAAGCCCCAATTGCCAACAGGAATAAAGTAGTTCAGGGTATAAGAGCGGTTACCAAAAGGGCCTTTATCAAATAAGTCTTTGCTGATATTGGCGTAAAACATGTCGTTTTGGGCAAACGGGGCATCAATGGCTAGCGTCGCAGAGCCTAAATAGCGCCCGGTACTTTTTGACCCGCTATCATCCAAACCCAAGCTTAATCGTACAGGGCGTTTTTCTTGCCAACTGACCACTAAGTCACTGGTGCCATCAACCGGGCCGGGTTCAATACGAATATCGGCAGTCACATTCGGTACACGTTTAAAGTTTTCCAGCCCTTGCTCAATATCCCGTAGATTCAGAATGTCGCCCGAGGAAGCAGGAACTGCATTCCACAAGCGCCCACGCCATGAGGCGCCTTCATCAAAACGAATCGCATTAATGCGCCCCGGCTGAAGTGTGAGGACTAATTCACCTTGATTCAGGTCCTGCTCTTGTGCCATCACGCGGGTGGTGACATACCCTTTTTCTAAAATGGCATTTTGGACTTTATTGAGGACCAACAAAATCCCTTGGCTACCCAAGCATTGGCCTTTGGCATCGTTAACGGCCTTTAGCGCCCATTGAAAATCGGCGGCGGACTCACCATCAAGACGAATGGATGTGATGGTAAAGCAGGGGTGCTCATTTTGTGGGTAATCGGGTAGCGTTAAATCAGGTTGTTGAATACGCGTATCTACAACAGGATTGTTTTGCTGCTGTAGCATACGTTCACGTTCTTGCTGGCGTTGTTGCTCGCGGGCATCGATAGAGAGTGCTTGGTTGACGGGGTCAGCCAATAAGGGCGCTGACATAAAACATAAGCTTAGCAAACTCCATTTAAAGAAACGGTGTTGCTCGCCAACATGACGACGCGCAAGGGGTAATGCTTTTTCCTGCATATTTTTGCCTAATTCATGAATCAACAAATGTATTTATCTAACCCAATGAATTAAGGCGGTGCCAGTGATGAAATGTCGGTTCAGGGCATCCTTGCTAATATGTCCATAAATCCGTTGCGTACGAAATTAAGAGGACAACTTACTTTCATTGAGAATGTTACCTTAAGTTAAATTTACTGTTAACATTTACATAAATTGACAAGAAGGACAATAAGATGAAATCGCATTTTTTGGTAAATAAAATTTAATCTGGCGAATAAATGCTTGGGAAGATATTTACTGGAATATTTGGTTTCATTTGTGAGGTTTTCAAGCGTTAAATATTGATTGATTTTGATGTAAGTTTAGTTGGCTTAGATGATTACACTGTTTTTTTTACTCTGGTCGTGATATCGGTGTAATTAAAGGTGTTAGTGTGATATTTTGAGGCGACTTACCACACTATTATTGCTCACGAAGCTGGATTGTTGACCATCCAGTTGGGGAGGGCGAGCAAGATCATCAACGAAGCTCTCAACACTGACGGGGATTTTTTATCCTTATTGTGGCTAACTACTTTTCAGAAATAGCGAATAATGCCTCATAAACATTAACATATTCTTCTTTCAAAAAGCTAACTATTGATTGATTTTTAAGAAGTTTATTAATATAACCTTGCGCAACGACTAAACTGAGATTGAGTTCAGCTAACTTTTCTTCAGAGATTTTATAATTCCTTTTAAGTTTCGTCATTTCTTTTTCAATAATGGCAAGTCCTAAAACAGGATCAGAACTGTTTTTCTTTTTCTCTGCAACAAGCTCATTGGGCTGAGATGCAGCTAACATCATATTGGCGTAAGTAGACGAATATTTGTTGCTTGCTATCATCATATCAACCGCTTCGATTTGGCGTTCTGGTTTCATTTTACGTAAAATACGGAAGATATCTTTACTTACTTGCTTGTCTGCTAGCTTTGTAACGACGACTTTTGAAATTCCATTAAGTAAGTTTACCCGAGTCTTCAAACTTTCAATATTCACATTTAACGTTTTTGCAATTAATTCAGTAGATACACCACGTTCAATCGCCTTGACTAACATTTTATGTTCTTGAATTGTCGTAAGTCGATTAATTTGTTTATTATAAGTGAAGCTTTCATCATCTGTAGAAATGAGACACAGCGTATCGACTTTTCCTAGATTTTTTAAAGCCAGTAAACGTAGATGTCCATCCAACAGGATAAAGTCCTCACCTTCTGGATAAACAACTAAGGGTTCTATGATACCGATTTCTTTGACTGATGAGAAAATACTCTTAAACTTGACACTTTGTTCTTGAACTTTATCTATTTTTCTCGTAAGCAAAATCCTTGTTAAGGGAAGTAATATCAATGAATTATGAAAGGCATAAGTAATGTTTTTAGGCATTTTTATTTTCTCTTTGATGTCTCGCTAAATGGTCGCTGAGATCTTTTGGCAAATCATCCAAGCATTCTGACTTGAGTAACAAACAAAAGTACTTATTGCCAAAAAGCCGAGTAAGGCAAGACAGAATAATATTGAATTGTTGTTCACTGTATTCAGCTTGTTTTATCATCATTTTTTGCCTTTCTGTTTCATCTTTGTAGATCCGTAATAATGTATCTTGGCGATATGAGGTTGATTTTATATAAGGTCCGCTGTGAGCTGTTTTACCTGCTAATTTTCGCCGATGGATGAGGTTTCGAATTTTACCCAGCGAATTTTGATTGAGTTGCTTTTGTGCATAAAGTTCTGCCAAATGTTGTTGAACACTTTGATCTTCTGCTCGAGCAATTGAAATAGCAGCGCTCATCGGTAAATATCCTTTCTCAACTGCATTAATGAGCCTTTCTTCACCTTGATTTAATAATAATAAAATACCGTTAATATAAGATTTGTTTAAACCTGTTTTCCTCGCAATATCTTGTGAATTATATCCACGTTCAGCTAAGCATTTAACTCCAAAGAGTAATTCTACAGTGCTGTGTTTTCGCCTCGCAATATTTTCAACAAGGCTAATTAAATATGCGCTTTCATTATCGACATCAATTATGCGACAAGGGATAGATTTTTCGCCTAATGCGATACAGGCTTCTAATCGCCCTTGCCCGCAAAGTAAATTATAAGGTTGATCATTCGTTTCACGTTTTGCTTTTGTAACTGTAATTGGGCGTTTTAAACCAAGAGTTGCAATATTTTCAACCAATTCTGCAAAGATTTTCTTATTACGGCTACGAGGGTTTATCACTCGAATATGGCTAATAGGTAGCACCGTAATTTCATCATTTCTCATCTCAGATGCTCCTTTAAGCTAATTCTTTTTGCCATTGAAAAAAAACGTCCTAAGTTAGAAAAGTGATAAATTTCAATCTCAGATGGATTTTGTTCATTTAATTTGAGCTTACGTTGCGGTTCCCTCATTATGGGGAGAAGGTAATAATCAATCACCCCTTTCGCATTTTCATCTAAACGAACGGCTATCGTAAGATCAGGGTTTAAACTTGTGTCAAAACGAATGACCCAGCGTTTTCGATTACTGCCAGTCAAAATACACCGGCTTAGTACAATCGATGCGGTAAATTCGCCATTAATCGTTAATAAATCTGTTCTTTCATTTCGATGTACAGATGCATTGAGTGATCGGATTTTATCAATAGTTTGTTGTACAATAAGGCTATGTTGCTGACGAAGTTGTTGATTTAGCTTCACATAGCGATAATCACGTTTAGGCTCGTAATTAATCAGCGTATATGTTTTAAGCAAACTACCAAATCGGCTTGTATATGCACTGCTTGATGGGCAATTGTCTGCTTCATCAATGATAAGACCTGATAGCTTTCCTTCTTGTTTAAGTAAAAATTTAAGTTTTTCAAGCATATCTTCATCACTTAACCTGAATGACCTCTGATGAATAATGGCTTGCGCTGCATTGAAAAGAGATTGAGGTACGATGGCTTCAAATGCATTTTCCTGCCTAATCCACATTTCGGGGGGATTTTTGCCATATTGGCGTCTCGTTTTTGAGGCGGAAGATTTATTCCAAACATTATGGCCTACATATTTCTCATTGACTAAAATTTGATGAACAATTCCTTTAGTCCAAACTGTATCGTAATCAGTCAAAATGCCACGTTCGTTCAGGCTATTTGCTATCTGTTGCTCATTTTTATGTTCATAAATAAATTCATGATAAATTTGGAGTACAATGTCTTGCTCATCTTTTGGCCCAGCGACTAAGATAACTCTTTCAGTTTGAAGGCTCTTACGCTCACCTCGCTTTAGATTAAATTTAGGGGTACCATCACTGTCAATTAAGCACCGTCGTAAACCAAACCCTGCAGGCCCACCTTGGCGATAACCTTTTTCTATTAAGTTTTTTTGGCCATTAAACACTTTAATGCCTAATTCACGGCAATAATCCCCAGCAGACCAACGCTTAATAACTTTGAAAACCTGTGCACCAACATCATTTCCAGCTAAAAGCGGCTCTGCACAGTAATGCACTCTTATTTTTTCATTCGTACAAATTTGCTCATAATGGCCTGATTCATCAATATTAAGAAAGCGTCCCCAACGGCTAATATCATAGACAAGAATATGTTGAAAATCCGCTTGCCCACTTTGAACTCGTTGTATCATGGAAAGAAATTCCGGACGATTTTCAGCATTTAATCCACTTTTACCCGCATCAATGTATTCTCTTACAATGCAAAGCTGATTTTTTTCCGCATAATCTTGCAAAAAACAACGCTGAATATCTGGCGAAAACTCTTGATGATCCGTAGACATTCTAATGTAGGCAACCGCATTATTTTGATTCTGTAGATTAAGTTTTGCACGCATTCTAACGACTCCTATTCGCCTTTAATATTACCTAAAGAGAAGTGAAAAATGTTGCACTCAAAAGGCAAGAAATTGCCCAAAATCAGAATAAATCGTCTTGAACTTATTAATGAGTTTTCATTAGCTTTGCGCAAAGAAATGCATCAACAAGCATGGACGAGCAAAATTCTTGCAGAAAACCTAAATGTGAGCGAACGAACGGTCAAAGATTGGCTTATGGCAAAAAGATTGCCAAATAGTCAGGACTTACTTAAATTAATGAGGATATCATCATATGTAAAATTTTTTGTTTGGAAAAATAGTGAGTTAGGAACAGAAAAAAAAGAGCTAGAACAAAATTTATTCATGATATTACAACTGGTGGAAAAATCATTTAGACTAATTTAATTATGAGTGAGCTCAAACTTATGTACAAAGTAAATCAATATACGGGTTTATGAATGCAAACCACCGCCAAAATTGCAGATGAAAGACCAGTGTCAAGAGTGTGCTAGCATACGTAAAATCTGGGCGTTACTCCCTTTAAGGGCAGACATTACAACCCTCTGATTGGTTAATCCAACACCATGAACATTAAAAAGTAACAATAAAAACTATTTTTCTGTTTTAGGTTGATGCTCATTAGTCACATTCTCCGCTGGAATGCACCAGATCCCTTCATTACAGTTCGGACAATGCTTTCGATTACTTGTAAAATAGTCACGGCACTGGACACAAAACCAATCCTTGACATTTAAAATTGGGGACACTGACCGAACGTGAGTGTTCAGCCGTTCTTTGTCTTGTAGGCTCTTGCGCTTACTGATGACCAGTGGACAATGTTCTGCCGTCCGAGGCTCTGAATGGGTAAACCATGACTCCGTCGGTGTCTTATGCAATGTGACAGGTTCGCCGCAGTGAGAACAGTAATAACTTTCTCGTGAATCACTTGGTTCCTGAGTGGCTCCCGCGAATCGATTGTTTTGTGTTAGGGCGAGAGACATTTTGATTTCATGTAATTTAAGCATGGGTGCAACCCTTTTGGACAATTAATATTAAATACCCTGAGTATCTAAAACTCAGGGTGGTATTGGTTACTCATCTTTAAAATACGAATGGCGCAGAGCATGCGCCTGTATTGGTATTGAAGGAGGTTCGTGTTAAGGCGTACTGAGTCTCAAACGCACTCAATCGTGCCCGGTGCGGTTTAAGGGAAGTAGATGGTCAAAGGATTAGGTGTGATGTATAAGATGTGCAGTAATGCGTACGGGTGGTTTAAGAGCCTAGGGTAACGCTAGGCTCCTCTCGATTCATCAATACGTGCTTGTATCCATTGAATAACTTCACTTTTTAACCAGCGCGACATACGACCAAACTTGATAGGTTTTGGGAATTCACCATCCTGAATGAGCTTATAGAACCACTTATCCGTCATACCCGTATATGCGGTGATAAATTTCATGTCAATGAATTGGTCAGCAAGTAATGCAATATTTTCAGTTTGAGTGCTCATGGTAAAACTCCTGTTTTTAAAGTAGGTAAAAAGCAGGAGCGATATCGAAACGGTTGATGTGGATATCACTCCACATCATTAACCGGATGTGTAAAAAATAATTTGGTTGCTAACTACTGGCGTTTTCTCGGTTTGATTTCTCCTCGCCAAAAGGTGCGTTTGAGTTCAGGCACAGCAAGGCGAACCCATGCATCAGCTTTACATAAATACCTCACCGCATTGAGCAATCCTTTCTTACTCCCCTCATCAGCACGTTTTAGTAAGCCAATCCCCAGTTCGCGATATCTTTCTTTCTGGTAATTGCAGTTAAAGTACAGGCCTGCCATGTTCGTAATACGTTCTTGCCAGAGTTCACCAATGAGCTTACCCAGAGTGATGTCTCCCCAAACCTTTTGACCGTTAAAGAAAAATAAGGCGTGATAATGAAATCCTTTTTCCATGCCGAATTCCAATTTCAAGATATACCCGATGCAGCATGAAAAGAGTGGGTCGCTATTAATGGCTTTGTACAGGGCTTGGCGATGCTGACGAAGGTGGTGAGCTCTGATTTTATGACTAATTCCACTTTTGTAAGACAGATCTACACGCACAACTAACAGTTTGGAGTAACGTTGATACAACGAATCAATGTACTGCTGAGCTCGTCTGTAATTCTTCTGAGCGCCTTGCTCGAAGGTACGAACTTGCTTTTTGTAGTCAGGGCTCTTTAACGTGCTTTGGAACTCATGGAAGGCCTCGTTAAGCCACTGAAGGTGTTCAGGAGTATCCACCAGCCAGTATTTATCTTTGTCTGTGAGTATGTCGCTTAGGCGGTATTTGTTAAAAAGAGAGACCAACAACTCAAGGGTAGGATGCAAACGCTGTATTCGCGATATTTTCATTGATTGAATGTAATTGATGAACTTCAGCGTTTCTAAAAAGAGCTCACCTTTGGGGGACACCGAGGTGAGTTGCAAGCGTGGGTTATTAGGTGACAAGGGAATGCCTTTGTATAAATCTAATTTATGAGTTAGACGTTTTGAAAGGTGTTTAATATTTCCCATGAGTAGCGAGACCAACTCACGCATTGAGTGGTCTCGAGTGAGCGTTAGACGGTCATTTTCAAAAACAGTAGAGAGAACAACTTGATTTAAGTGAAGTGCGCGATTTGTCATTTTATTTGCCTGTGATCGAATAAAGGTTCGTATTATCAGGCAGAGGAGTTATTTTTAATTTTTTATAGGCCTCGATGTGAATAATGCTGATTTAGGTAAAAATCAGCATGGAGTTGTATTGCTTATGCGTAATGTTTTTCAGTGACAATTGAGCATGGTTTTACATGTTCTCATTCTTCTGTAGTTAACATGATTGTGAATGGGTCAAGATAAACAAGAGACATACTGATTAACTCATTAATAATAAACAATCCTAGAAGCTGAACTCGGGTTTCAATGTTTAATGAATGGTTATGCTTGGGGTTATCATACCTATTTTTTGATTTTAGGTACTTTTCATATGCTTTAAGTTAGTGCTTTTTGTTTTAATATATTGAAATTAATAATTTTATAATCAATCTGTCTATATGTGTGTAAGACATGAGATATGACATAAAAACAACGTAAATTGTGACATAATAGAGACTAATTAAAGACAAAATAAGCTACACTATTACTACGTAGTTCTTTAGGGGGTGGTTTATGTCTAATCAAGATAAATACTTAAAAATAAGCAATGACAGAGAACGGTATTTTTATAGTTCTTACATTTCAAAAACGTTGAATCTTCCATTAATGAAGGTCCATTCACAAAGTGAAAAAGAGCTTAATCAAGCGATAAAAAATAAGTTGGAAGATACGACAGAGCGTATGCGATTCATTCGTGAGGCGAAAGACGAATTTAGTTGTAAAGTTATACAAAATGAAGAATTTGATTGGATTAAATCCAATGAGCGATGTACGTTTTTTATTCTCTATTACATCAATCATTATTTAACGAACAAAAAGATTTTTGCTATTAATAACCATCGATATCGAGGCATGCATCGGACATCTGAATATGAGCCTATTGATTACCCAACTCCATTGGGTGAGTATGAGTATCGTAAGCAAGGTTTATCTCAATCACCCAACAATGCAAAAGATGCATTAAATAATATTATGTATTTTTTTGATTTACTGGGTTCTTCAATAGAAAAGAAAAAGGAAGTTCTTGCATATTTGAAACGAAAGTGGATGTTAATCAAGGATACAAACTACCTGTCATGGATTGATGAACGTAATCCAATGCAGATGAAATGGGCGAAAAATTATATTGCAAGGTCTCGCTTATTTTCTCGATGGTCTCGTTCAGAAGTTTATACATTTGCTAGTGAACGAGTGCAATTAATGGGGTGTTTTGATGTTAGTTTAGATATATCGGCAGACTCAAAAGAGTTATTAATTATTAAAATGAAAAAGGCGTGGTCACAAGAAAACTATCGAACCCAAATCGTGGAAAAGAAAGTGCTGAACACGTATTTAGATAAAGGTGTGAAAGATAAGCTATCGAGATTAGCTAAACAAAATCGAATGAAAATTAACGAGTACCTGACGTATCTAATTGAAAAAGAAGATGAATAAATAAAATTCATTACGATTCAATTTTTTTTCACATATATATCATTTTATGGGTAATGTAATTATTTGCTATATATCAATATGTTGAGTTGTTTTTGCGACACACCCTGTCATTTCCCTTCATTTCTCTCTCGAAAAAAAGTCAAATAGCCGGACATAACCTGTCCGGTAAGGTTGTTATCGTGGTGTTCTCTTTTTCATACTGGGGAATAACACTGATGGCAACTTACCGATTAGATACCGATTTAGCATTTTTACGTGAATGCAGCAATGAAGAGCTGGGCTTACTTGTGTCTATCCTGACTCACGACAGCAAAGATGGACAAAAGCGCTGGACTGAAACCTTAACCAGTTCGCCTGAATACCAGCTCTACCACCCTGAGCACCAGCAATACTGGATGTCGATTGCGGCGGAGCTGCAAGCTTTTGGGGCTAACAGTTTGATGAGTCTCGTCCGAGGCAATAAGGGCGTGTTGTACCGTGAAATCTTACAGGACGTCTGTGACCACCTTGATGTCAATTATCCAAAGGAGGGTAATACCGAAACCTTGGAATTAAATTTGTTATTGAAAGTATTAGAAAAAAGCTTAAATGCGCTGACCACGGAAGAGCTACAAGCCTTCTCTCGTGATATGCAACTTAACCTCACCAACCCCACGCCTCAACTGATTTTGATTGCGGTTCAAGCAGCTATCCGAACCTCTGGCATTGCTGCACTGGAAGTGGCCACACTCTCAGCCATTGGTGTGATTAATGCGCTCGGCGGGGTTGCCACCCTCGGTACACTCTTTGCTGCGCATCGGGCGCTGTCTTTGATTGCGGGTCCGATTGGTCTTGCCGTGAGCTCGGCATGGCTTGTCGCTGACTTAGCGGGACCCGCTTATCGCGTCACCGTTCCTGCCTGCATCATTGTGGCGTACTTACGACAAAAAGCCTTATCACAATAAGGTTTATCAATCCCATTCTATCCGCTTGCCGGAGCTATTTTAATAAGGACAACATCATGTCGACATCCGTGTCTCGCCATGACCGGTTTGCGTCTCGGTTGGCGTTTATTATCAGTCAATTATTTCGAGGAGAAACCGTTTATTTATCGGCACTGTCAGAGGAGCTGAACGTCTCAACCCGTACCCTACGGCGTGACTTTAATGAGCGCCTTCAGTATTTGGATTTGGAATATCACCAAGGTGGCTATCGATTGGCTGCATCACAGCGCCCCTTCCGTACCGATAAGGACATATTGCGCTTTGCCGCGATTACGCATGTCACCTCACTGTTTCCTGCCTTAGACAGAAAGCTGCTAGCAGTTCTGCTCGACCCGACGATTGATTCACCGTTCATTGTCTATCATACCCCACCTGAGCAGCGTCCCTCGCTGTTTGGGGGCTTTTATGTCCTTACACAAGCCATTGTAAAACGGCGTTTACTGCAATTTGCCCACCAAGGAAAAAGCATCACGAACGTTGCCCCGTATAAGTTGATTTATTACCACGGTCATTGGTATCTCGCCACCGATATCGCGGAGCACATTCATGTCTTTGATGTGATGGCCTTGCAAGATGTGGTCATGACGGCGCGGGGCTTTCGTTATCGTGAAGCACTCAACCAACGGTTATGTGAAGAGGCGTTTATTCAAGCCTTACCACATTATCAATATATCCAATCCTTATTTAATACAAAGGAACTATCATGAAAAAAATACGACTTTTAAGTTTGATTAATACTGCAATATTCGTGACAAGTTGTAATGCTATCGCTGCATCTAACACTCAGAATACAGAATCTGACATCCAACGGGTTCAAGGATTAATTTATTCTTATGATCGTAGCGTGACTCTAGGTGGTTTACTCAATCACCGCAAAGACTGTATTTCACCAACATGGGAAACATTAATAGATGATCAAGAACGTCCTTTGGTTATATACAAATGTCAATTGACCGATGGCTCACTACAAGCGCCAATAAATCACGATTTGAATAATTGGTATCAAACCTCGATTGAAAGTATGGCAGCGTTAATACCTCGTCTTGAAAATGCAGAACCACCCGCTACAGAATCAAATGTTTCTCAACAATCATTAAGTCAAGTCTTACAGGTTATCACAACGCTTTCTCAGCAAGATTGGTCGCTCCTACGAGGTCATGTAGAGCAGCCCTATTTGATGAATTATAAAATAGAATTTAAGCCAGACTATAATCCATCTGAACAGGCAATGACACAATTGCAAGATTGGAATGAGATAACGGGATCATTACGCTACGAGACAACTGATGTCAGCGAGTATTTATTACCTTGGTTAAATCAAACTGCAAATGTTGAAATGCAGATCCGTGAGAAATTATCGAATAATCAGCAACAAAATGGAGAGGCATTATCACAATTTAAAAAGCAACAAAATGAAGGGATTTATATAACAAAACAATATATTACAGCGTTAAATCAAGTGCAGAAAAATGCTCAGGACTGGGCATTAACCCAAGTGTTTATTTGGAGTTTAGTTAACCCTGAAAAACCCGTTTTAACGCATGCGTTATACAGTTTTGAAAATGTACAAGGGCGCTTCGATTTTACTCCGATGATGGAAAAAGTCTTAGGGAGCTCTGCGCGTACGGATGCATTAGAATGGGCCTACCAAGGTAAATTAGAAACCCCACAAGCAATTAAAAAGGTGGCTAAAGCATTATTTCTTTACCAAACCCAATCCTTCCAAAAACCCGATGTCTCCCATTATCGCTACTAAATCTTGAAGTTTTTCGCATTCAGTGAATGCTCTAACTACAGGTTAATTTATGTCAATTTTTAAACTTATCGCGACCTCCGTGAGCGTTGTGACACTGGTATCTATTACCTACTACGCCCAGAAGACGGTCAATGAGCAACTCACACTTGAAGGTGAGTATTCCGACACGGAAATTCAAGCGGCTCGACTTGGGGCGACGCTAGCCTGTACCACGTTATTAGGCGGCGCCATTGAGCGACTGCTTAACGGGTTATTTAGTGACCACTAAAACTCAACTATTTCAATGTAATAACAGCATAGCGGCAGGCCAACAGGTCTGCCTTTTTTATTTCATCCTATCCACAAAAGGGCTTTCTTATGACACTTGAATCACTTATCGCAACACCCGTTCCAAACCACCAGCGCACGTATTTTTGGCAAACCCACTTTGGCACCGTTAAAGGCTTCGCCACCTTTGAAGTGGTCATTTTCACTATCATGGGCCAGTTCTGTGAGGAATACACGGGCGGTTATTGGGAATACTGCATATTACCCAACGGCGGTGCATTTATTTATCCTGATTTGGGCTCTGAAAAACTCACACTGTTCAATATGCACAATGGCAATGAAGCAGTACTGAGCCCTGAAGCGGCAGGTGTCGCTGTCTGCTTGATGCTGTATAGCCAGTGGTCATTTAGAACGGAAAGTGAGCTACTCGTTGAGCGTTTCTATCAGCTTCGTGATTACGCCATTCAACACCCTGAAAGTTCAGCCATTTTCCATATAATCGATTAGCCACTTACTTAATTTATTCTCTCAGTCTTACCTATAGACTTTATTTTCAAGGAAATTGATTATGACTCGTTTAGCCTCTCGCTTTGGTGCGGCGAATAGCATTCGTCGTGACCGCCCATTAACGATTGAAGAGTTATTTCGCACAGTACCCAGTGTGTTTTCAGAAGAAAAACATGAATCTAGAAGTGACCGATACACTTATATTCCTACTATTACCTTACTCGATAGTTTACAGAAAGAAGGTTTTTACCCGTTCTTTGCATGCCAAACTCGTGTGCGAGATGACAGCCGTCGTGATCATACTAAACATCTGTTACGCCTCAGACGTCATGACCAAATACGGGGAGCCAAGTGCCTGAAATCATCTTACTTAATAGCCATGATGGATCGAGTAGCTATCAAATGTTACCGGGCTTTTTTCGCTATGTTTGTCAAAATGGGCTGGTTTGTGGCGATACCTTTGGAGAGGTCAGAGTTCCACACAAAGGTAATGTCGTCGATAAAGTGATTGAAGGGGCATATGAAGTATTGGAAACCTTTGATACGGTGGCAGAAAAGCGTGAGGAGATGCAATCGTTATTGTTACCTCCACCAGCACAACAAGCCTTGGCACAAGCAGCTTTAACGTATCGCTTTGGTGAGGAACATCAACCTATTACTGAGGAACAAGTATTGCAGCCTCGTCGCTGGGAGGATAAGAAAGATGATCTGTGGACTGTGTATCAACGCTTGCAGGAAAATTTAATCAAGGGAGGATTATCAGGCAGGAATGCTAAAGGTAAGCGTGCTCGTACTCGTTCGGTGAATGGCATTGATGGCGATATTAAATTGAATAAGGCGCTGTGGGTAATGACGGAAAAGATGTACGAGTGTTTTGAAAGTCGACATGCAATTTGATAAAGTTTTTGGCTTACATAATTGTGAGCGCATGAAAACGGTGGCCTTTAGTGTAAACTAGAAGCCGTAATTATTTTGCAAAAAAACAATTGTTGGTATATTTGTTGGTATAAAATTTATCGAACACAATATTTTCATTATAAAACAATGTTAATTAACTTGTGTTCGAATCCTGTAGAGCACCATTAATTTTCAATCACTTACCATCATTTAAAATTCTCCACTTTTGCTAACTGGGACGTATTTGGGACGCAAGTACCGAAAATAGTGTCTATTGGCTTCGTGCGTTCAGTTAAATGATTAGGTTCTAAGTGAGCATATCTTCTCACCATATCAACCGATTTCCAGCAGCCCATCTTTTGTAGAACTGAAAGCGGGACGCCAGACTGAATCAACCAATTCGCCCATGTATGCCGCAGATCATGAAATCTGAAATCTTCAATTCCAGCTTTTTTAATCCTGCATACCAAGCGTTATTATCATCAACTTGCTAGGGGTATTGCTGGTTATTGCCTGAAATCTGTATCTATCCTAGTATTTGTTTTCTATACAACTGGAGGGGGTGATATACGTAATTGGCTTGGGTACTTAATATATTTCTCTATTATATTCGCTATAGCAAAATGCACTATGACTATAGCTCCAAATGCCAATATTCCAGGATGATGTTTTATCAATGAAAAATGGAGGTTTTCAATAAAACCATGGAATCCTTGGGTTGGGATGACGGTGTTAGTCGTAATCATATTTCTAATAACGCATTGCACTTTGACTATGTTCCCAGGCTATATGCCTCCAACTAATTAACTTCAATTTGCACTTCCGCTAAGCTAACATGACTGAAACTAATTGACGGGATGGTGAGATGAAAGGATACATAGTTGCTAGCTTGCTAATGATTGCCTGCTCTGGTTTTTATGCACATTCTAGTAATGGTATTGATCCATTAGTAGCAGATGGAAAAAGGTCTAATTATGGTGATTGGGATTTTCTTTATGCTGAAAAAATGAACTATGATTTATGTAAGCTATCAGTAGAGGCTATTTATACATCTGGCGCAATCGATCATAAATTGACATCAATAACTCATTTTGAAAACGCGCACACATTAATAACACAGACACCAAAACATGTAGTTAGGATTGATTGCAACGGACATGGTGGAAATATAATGATATTGACCGCTGATTATATTGTTCAATAGTTAATCTAGCATTAAGAGACTCTGAAATTAGTGGCTCGTCACTGGCTGGCAATACTCTAATAATGCCCATGAGATAAAAGTAACCACAATGCAGATAAGTATTGCGATACCTGCAGGACAATTTGCTCCTCTGAATAAATATCAATAAGTTACAGCAAAGAAAATAGAAAGAAAGCTACGAGTACATAGCTTTGGTGAGTATTTATAGTAATTTAAATAACATTCGTTATTCTAGATAAGCCCCTCAGTGCTACAGCATGAATTACAGGTGAGACGCTTGTACAGCAGTTACCTAATACTGATAATTTATATTTTTTTGCTTGTTCAGAAATAGCAGTAAATAGGACGCAATTTTGAGTCATCATCCCGCATAATTCGATATGGTTAATATTATGGGTTATAAGCAAGTCATTGAGATTTGTTTCATCAAAGGAATTACCATGCTTTTTAGTCACAATCAAATGGCCTGGAGATAAGCTAGTGAGTTTAGAGATAACTTCACAACCATCTGTTGTTTCATCAAAAAAAACGGCTCCTTGTGGTGATAAGTGTTGAATAAAAATCACAATATCACCAGTTCTTTCATACTCTGAAATTTTATTGGATATATGCTCCAAAGTAGTATCAATATTCCATAAGGGAAACCGACCATCAGAAAGATAGTCATTTTGTGCGTCAATGACAATTAATGCCTTGTCCATAATGCCTCATTAATTTTAGTTAAGTTCTATTTGAATATGAAATAGGACGATAGAAATTACAATAATTTTTGAGTGTTAAATATCAATTATAATCGGCAAGATTACAGCAAGGGTTAAGCCAATAACGGTGAGGTTACGCTAAGGTTTAAAGAGATCACAGTGATCGTTAGTAATAAAAACAATGTGTTGCTGCCTATTGCCATTGGTCACTGAAACGATGACCAATTATCATTATTCTGGTTTTGTGACAAATTAAGCATTATCAATAGATTATATCTACATGCGGTATAATCCCGCATGTGGTCTACTGCAAACTATCTTATTGTGTTTTATCTATTTCATTAATTCTCTTTAAAGCACGAGAGGTTACGTTATTAGCGTATTCCATTGAGCTAAGGTAGATAATATTATTTTTATCAAATCCCGTTCTGTTAAATTGAAACCTTAGACCTGGAGTGTAAATGAGCAGTTTTGCATTTTGAGAAATTAATTTTTCTATGTCTGACTCTGTATTATCAGGGTAAACTTCCCAATCTAAGTTAATTTTGTTTATCTTATTTTGTAGGGCTTCGGCTATAGATTAAATAAATTTTATTCTTTTCCATTTCGCTCCCTAAGATAAACCCATATATGAAAATGATTATTATACTCATTAATGTAGGTGTCAATTTTATTGTTACCGTCACTTGTTTAGTTTTAGTTACTTAGATATAGCTACGAGCTTATGACCTGTCAGAAAGAAAACAATGTAATCGCTACAGGCACTATGGATGGTTTAATGGTTATCAGCTAACAGGAGCGCGGATAGCTACCTACCTTTAACTGACCCTCTTTAAGATGACCAGATCATTTGATCCGAAGTTACCGAGGCAATTTCAAATATATCTATAAAATTTTAGTTACTTGTATGCTCAAGTAATTCATAGTTAATCTACTAACTTGTTGTGCAATGACACACTTATTGAGGCGCAAATATGATTATACGTTGCTATAGTGGCAAAATAAGCGACAACAAAATAGATGAGCTGACCAATTTATTGTATAGATGCGTCCTTGGTGGGGCTAGTGTTGGGTATACTGACGCAAAAGCTCAAATAGAGGATATGAGAAATTATTGGGTTGGTGTTAATCACTCTTTATCAACAAATAATTTTAAGCTGATCTCAGTAGAGGTAGACAATAAAATTGTTGGTGTCGTTGGGCTTGAGCTATGTATAAAACCAAATGGTAAACATCGAGGGGAAATTTGTAAGTTATTGGTGTTACCTGATTACAGGCGCAAAGGGCTAGCAAGGAGACTAATGCTAGCGGCTGAGCAAATAGCATGGGAAACAGGATTGGCACTTTTAACATTAGATACAAATACCAAAGGAATAACTGTTAGCTTATATAGTTCTCTAGGATGGCAGGTTAGCGGTGAAATCCCTGAGTTTGCTCAATCAGTTAATGGTGACCTTGAATCAACTACCATCATGTTCAAGCTAAAGCCTGAAAATGAAGTTTAAATAAGATTGGTTAATCACTGCCGTCATTTGAAATCGCACTAGTGTTAATTTTACGATTCCGTTTGAAACGGAGTTGTGGAAAACACGAGTAGGGGGGCTGGTTGGAGTTTCATTATCTGCAATAAAAGCTTTAACTGATGATGTTTTTGCAATGTTGGTGGTTTTGGGAAAATAGAAGCTTAAACCTCTTAATTTTTGAGTCATAAAATAAAAAGGGGACATGGTACGAAATTGAATAAATTTAAGCTGTTTATAATCAATGTGATATGGATTTATATTGAATCCTGTAGGCCTTTAACCCTTCTTCGTTCAACTGACGTCTAGCTATATCAGTTTCTTAAATGTATTGATTATCATGGAAACGCGACTGTTCATCATGCGCCAGTCAGTTAGTGCAAAAAATCAAAATAGTTCATAAATAATATATGCGATTTGACGTATGTATTATTTATGTGTAATTTAAAGAAAAGATTGAAGAGGTACACATGGAACCATTACAACTGTTTAAAATTTTAGGTGACCAAACAAGGCTCGATATCGTGCTGCTTTTGAAAGCAGCTGGTGAACTGTGTGTGTGTGATATTTATACGGCTTTAAATCTATCGCAACCAAAGACATCTCGGCACTTAGCAATGCTAAGAGAGTCAGGTCTTCTGTTAGATTCAAAGCATGGCAAATGGGTTCACTATCGCTTATCTCCGGCATTACTACCATGGGTAAAAAGCATTATTGATGTCACCTATGCTACAGAGAAAAATAGAGTGTCAGGCTTACTTCAAAGTTTGAATGCAAAAGAGATAAATAATCATTGCTCTTAGTGATTTTTTAACTAAACGCATATGAAAATTCGTATATGTTGATTCAATAAGTATTAAATACATATAGTCGATAAGGCTTATTTTAGAGGAGTAAAAGGTGCACGAAAGCACCTTTTAAATGAGGTTGTTATGTTTATTGCCGCATTCATTTTTATTTTAACGATCACCTTTGTTATTTGGCAGCCCAAAGGACTGGGTATTGGCTGGAGTGCTACAGTAGGGGCTGTATTGGCACTGATCTTTGGTGTGATCAGTTTTCAAGATATCCCGATAGTTTGGAATATTGTGTGGAATGCCACTGCGACATTTGTTGCAGTAATTATTATTAGCCTACTTTTAGATGAAAGTGGTTTCTTCGAATGGGCGGCATTACATGTTGCTAAGTGGGGCGGGGGTAAAGGAAGATTACTATTCAGTTATATCGTGCTACTTGGTGCAACGGTGGCGGCTTTATTTGCCAACGATGGTGCAGCATTGATATTAACGCCCATTGTGATTGCGATGTTATTGGCACTTGGTTTCAACAAAGGTACGACATTGGCATTTGTTATGGCTGCTGGGTTTATCGCAGACACAGCGAGCTTGCCGCTGATTGTTTCGAACCTCGTGAATATCGTTTCTGCGGACTTCTTTAATATTGGATTTACGGAATATGCATCAATTATGGTGCCAGTGGATATTGCAGCAATTATCGCAACGCTCGTGACGTTGCATTGGTTTTTCCGTAAAGATATTCCTAAGCAATATGATGCCACTAAATTGAGTGCACCTGCTTTAGCTATTAAAGACATAACGACGTTTAAAGCAGGTTGGCTTGTATTAGTGTTATTACTTGTTGGTTTTTTTGTCTTAGAGCCTTTAGGTATTCCGATTAGTGCGATTGCCGCTATTGGCGCCTTAATTCTTTGGGTGATTGCGGCCAGAGGCCATACGATTAATACCAAAAAAGTATTACGTGGTGCGCCGTGGCAAATCGTCATTTTTTCCCTAGGTATGTATTTGGTTGTTTATGGTTTAAGAAATGCAGGGCTAACCGATTATCTTTCTGAAACGCTCAATTATCTTGCTGATAAAGGACTATGGGTAGCAACGCTAGGCACTGGATTTATTACGGCATTTTTATCATCCATAATGAATAACATGCCCACGGTATTAATTGGGGCTCTATCCATTGAAGGGAGTGAAGCGACAGGGTTAATTCAACAAGCGATGATTTACGCCAATGTGATTGGTGCAGATTTAGGTCCTAAAATCACCCCAATAGGGAGTTTGGCGACATTGTTATGGCTGCATGTTTTATCACAAAAGAACATGACCATTACATGGGGATATTATTTCAAAGCAGGGATTATCATGACTATCCCTGTACTCATTATCACACTCGTTGCGTTAGTGCTTCGACTTTCACTGTTAAATTAAAGGTAACCCAATGAATGAGATTACCATCTACCATAACCCCAATTGCGGTACTTCGCGCAATACCCTAGCCATGATCCGTAATAGTGGGGTTGAGCCGACGATTATTTATTATCTAGAAACGCCACCAACTAAAGATGTGTTAATAAAACTTATTGCCGATATGAAAATTACGGTAAGGGCATTATTACGAAAAAATGTTGAGCCGTATGAGCAATTAAATTTAGAACAAGATAGCTATACTGATGACCAAATTATTGATTTTATGTTGCAATACCCAATATTGATTAATAGGCCAATTGTCGTCACGCCGTTAGGCGTAAAGTTGTGTCGGCCTTCTGAAGTTGTGTTAGATATTTTGCCTCAACCTCTTACAAGTGATTTCATCAAGGAAGATGGTCAAATAGTGATTAGTAATCACCATGTAAAACACAAAAAAGAATGAGGTTAATTAGTTTAAAATCTAAGAAAGTTGAGTGTTTTATCTATGTAATTAAATAAAACTTGTTCTAGGGAACACAATACAACTAACTATTATTCACGTTAGCTATCGGTTCCCTATTTTCTTGCTAATAATCTCATGGAAATCTAGCGCTGAAGCGGCATAGTGATATATATTTCAATAGCTTGGTTTAAGGTTTTGATTGATCGCATTGTTTGGTTAAATTGTAATATTACTTCATCAGATGTATTACCAGTAAGGAAGTACTCTTCTAGTAATTTACATTCTAATGCGATTTTTTTAGCACCAATAATTTGGCTAGAACCTTCTAAACGATGGCAATAATGCGCTAAATTAAGCCAGTCTTGTTTTTCGAATAAGCGTTCTGCTTGTTGTATATCTTCTATATTTTCTTGAAGACTCGTTTGAAGTAATTTATTTAATAGCTGTTGGTCATCTTGAGTCAACTGCATTAATGCATCTAAATTAATTAAACTATTTAACATTGGTGGAATGGGCTCTTCTGTATCTTCTTCTATTTGTTGAAGGGTGCAGCGTAATAGCAGGGCTTCAATCTGAGATAGACGTAAAGGTTTAAATAGACAGTCATCCATACCCGCCTCTATACAGCGTTGGCGTTCTTCTTGCCTAGCATCTGCAGTTAATCCAATAATAATTAGAGTTTGGGGGGATATTTCCCGTAGTTGCCGAGTTAATTCTAACCCATCAATATCAGGCATATTACAATCGGTAATTACGATGTCTATTGCATTTTTTTTCCATAATTCGAGGGCTTGTTTCCCGCTCTTTGCTTCAGTGACATGATGACCAAATCTTGTTAATTGACGTACTAATAGCAGGCGATTTGCAGGATGGTCATCAACGGCAAGTATTCGTAAGCGTTTATTATTTTTTGTGGTCTTATAAAGTGTCGGAAGCGAAACTCTAGTGTTTTTACGATGCTTGACGGGGATATCTATTAAAAATTGAGTGCCATGCCCTAATTGGCTGTATAAGGTAATAGTCCCATTCATCATGGATATAAGTTGCTTACAAATAGCTAAGCCAAGACCTGTTCCTTTATGTTTACTGCTTGATTCAGCTTGGGTATAGGGGGAGAAAATCAATTCTTGTCTGTTCTCTTCAATTCCCATTCCTGTATCAGAAATAATGATCCTTAAAATATTTTGTTCATGGTTCTGTGGGAGATAATTAATGATAACTTCAATAGTTCCTTCTGAAGTAAACTTAATTGCGTTGTTAAGTAGATTGGAAATAACCTGACGTAGTCGAAAAACGTCAATATATATTTCATCAGGATGGATTGCATTAAGATGATAATGTAGAGAAATACCTTTTTGTTTAGCTAATCCTTCAAACAAACGGACAACGGGAGTTGCTAATTCATTACTTTTTACCCACTCAGGAACGAGTTCCAGTTTTCCTGATTCAATTTTTGCCATATCTAAAATATCGCCTATAAGTCCCATCAATGATAATGCGGACTCATACGGTATTTGAATTGATTCTGTTATATCATCTTGCTGATTTTTATTCGTGGCGGCTAATTCTAATAACCCAATAATTGCGCTGATATGGGTACGAATTTCATGGCTCATGATAGCAAGGAAATTGCTTTTTGTTTGGCTTGCATGTTCTGCGCGTTGGCGAGCACTAGAGAGCTCGATAAGGAGCTGTTCATGTTCAGTTATATCTTGCCAACTACATATAAGGCCAGAGATATTGCCTTGATTGTCTCTATATGCGACGGCTTGATGCACTATGACCCTTTCACCCATTCTATTTTTTATTTGATAACGTTTAGGCGGAGAAACTAGCCTATTAGGCTCATCGAAAAGAGAATGCAATTCTTGATAAATTGTCGATAGCGGGTGTTGTTGTGATGTCAATGAAAGTTGTTTTATGTTTTCATTATCAGGGCTGAAAAAACTCTCCCATGCTGAATTACTATTTATTATCGTTCCGCTTTTATCAATGACATAAATAGGAACAGGAGTACCATTATAAAGAGTTTCTAAGAATATAGCCTGTTCTTGTAAGCGTTTTTGTGTATATTTTCTTAATCGAATTTCACGATGTAAATAATAATTCCATATTAAAGAGGTAATAATAAGAATAGTGGCAATGCAAGCTAATGTGTAGAACTCGGTGCGGTATACTGTCCATGTATCCATTTTAACATCTGGTGAGCCTAGCCATTTATTAGTTAATACTGATATATCTCTCGGCGGAATAGATGCAATCGCTTTATCTAATATGCTATATAACTCAGGCTGGTCACGTCCTACGGCAAACGATATATAAGCTGTATCCTCGCTTAATTGTTCGCTGATTTTTAATCGACTACGAAAATATCGGTCAATCATATAGTGAGCGCTGATAAGATTCTCGATGGTACCATCTACTTTTCCTTCATTGACCATTTGCAAAGCAGTATAGGTATCTTGAGCTTCAATTAATTCCACTTGAGGATAGTTTTTTGTTAGCCAGTCGTGAATTGCATTATCAGGGGTAATCGCAAGTTTTGCTGTCTGAGCAATTTTTTTATGTGCTAATGGCGTGTCTCTAACAATTAAAACAAATGGGGGGAGAACATAAGGACGAGTAAATAGTAATTCTTTATCATTTTTTGAATTTTTTGTAATTGAAGCAATGAAATCCCCTTTATTTTTTTTCAATAAAGCAATCTCATCTTTTTCAGAGCTTGCTTCAATGACTTTAAAATTAATATTTGTTTTGAAATGGATGAGATTAAGTATATCTGCAGAAAGGCCATGAAATTGTTTTTGTGAGTCAAAAAATGTGAAGGGGGCATTTAGTGAATTAATGACGACCTTTAACTCGTTGTGTTGTTTTAGCCAATCTATTTCCTTTTGTGTGAATACCACAGATTGTTTTAGTGCCCATAAATCGGGTTTTGAACTCCAATGATGGAAAATAATATCATGCTGAGCTAATGATATTGAGCTTAAAATGATATCCACAGTACGCTTTAATTGCGCATTTTTAGGATGGAAGAGAAAGACTGGGCCAATATTTTCATTAGAGAAAATCTCAGCAGTGGATAATGTTGTTGCATAGTGGCGTTCAAGTAAAAAATTAGCCACGATCATTCTGCCTAGGAAATAATCATTTTCACCAAATGCGACGGAAGATAACGCATTTTGCGGTAAAGGAAAACGTTCAATTTTAGCATCAGGAAAATATTTTTTGATCCATTCATTGCTTGGATAGCCTTGAACTGTAGCAATACGAGCACCATGAGGTATGGGATGCTTGTTGGACATTGCCGCTTTTCGTGAAATAAGTACAGGATAATCAGGAATATATGGAGCGCTTTTGAGAAAACCATAGCTCTCGTTTCTTTGCCTTTTACCATCATCAGCTAACATATCTATCTTACCACTGAGCAGGCCCTGTAATGCCATATCTCTATCGGGATAGTAGATGATTTTGAAACGCAAACCTAAGTTACGCATGATGGTCATAATGCTATCTGCAGAAATCCCTTTATAAATTCCTGATTCTAATACTAAATCAAAGGGGGGGTTATTAGGAGCGTAGACACCAATCGCTAATTCTTGTTTTTCTCCTAGCCATCTCCAATCATAATCACTTAATTCAAATTTTGATGGGAGGATTTCAATTTGGCTATAAAGTCTGACTTCATAAGGTTGGAATGCAGAAAATGAGCAAGGAAACAGACCAATAAGCAAGCAAACTATTAGGATTAGGTTACGCATCGATATATTAATCCAAATTATTGCGTTGAATAAAGTCGTATAGCTCTGCAATATTATGAAGATCTAATTTAAGCATTAGTCGTCTTTTATAAGTGCTAACAGTTTTATCGCTGATGCGCATTTGTTGTGCAATGTTAATGCTTTTCATCCCTTTAGCCAG
This sequence comes from Providencia sp. PROV182, assembly GCF_028480325.1. Classification (NCBI taxonomy): domain Bacteria; kingdom Pseudomonadati; phylum Pseudomonadota; class Gammaproteobacteria; order Enterobacterales; family Morganellaceae; genus Providencia; species Providencia sp. PROV182. The sequence goes on from NZ_JAMPOL010000004.1 coordinate 241,987, forward strand.
TAAATGTAAGACTTGTAGTTCTTTTGTGGAGAGCTCGGCGATTTTTTGTTTGTCATTAAGATGATTACTAGGGGAAGCATCCATTTTATTCAGATTAAGTGGAAAGTAGCCATATCCATTTCTAATCGCATGAATTGCGACATGTAGTTCCGTTAAGTTATTGCGTTTGCTAATAAAACCACTGGCACCGACACTTGCACAGCGACGAATGTAATGGTCATCATCTTTTGCAGATAACACAAGAAGCCCTCCCGTGTAGTTATTTTTACGCAATCGCTGCATGACATCAATCCCATTAAGTGATGGGATATCTATATCTATCATGATTAAGTCGGGAGAGAGAGTTTTAGCAAGTTGGATAGCTTCATGGCCATCAGCGGTTTCTCCTACAATGGTCATGTCATCTTTTTCTAATAGTATTCTTACAGCAAGCCGTGCTACTGGATGGTCATCGACTATCAGTACTGTTTTCATATTTTTCCCTTTCTGGCTAGTAAATTAAAGCGCGATGAACATAGGTGCAGGTGCCAAATGAAAAATTAATTGTTTTTTTTATTAGTTTAATGAGCGTTTGAATTTGCTGCAATGTATATTTTTGTAATATTTATCTGTCATAAATTTAATAATTAACTTACATAAATTGCTTTTTTGTCTTATTACATTTTATGGCTATTCCTCTCAAAATACACCTATGCACTGTGGCTGTGTTCAGATGTCTCTACTGTTTTATGGAAAATACAATAGAGCCTTCAATTCTTAATAATTAGATTAGCCTAAACTAAACCTAGGAGGTGAATGATATAATTTTAATAGATAATGACGATCATGGAAACTAACTTTACGAAACTATGTTTTTCTCTATTTCACTACATAGAGTGTACCTAGCTATTTCTATTTGACAGATTAATAGCATAAGGATTAATAAGTTAATGGATTAAACAGGTACCACAGACATTAATGGGAATTAATGTGGTAGTGATAACCATAATATATTAATAAATTAAATATTTTAACACTGGGTTATATATTGATTCAGTAAAAAAGGAATTAGAAATGAAAAAGATTATTGCTACTGCTATTTTTGCTGCGCTTTGTGTTGGTCAAGTTGCTAATGCTAAAGACGGTACAGTTAAATTCGTAGGTGATATCGTGACTGCACCATGTGAGGTAGCACAGAACTCTTGGGACCAAACTGTTCAAATGGCTCAAGTTAAAACAGCTACATTCGCAGATGCAGGAGCTAAATCAGCGGATAAAAAATTCCAAATCAGCTTGCTGACTTGTGATGTAACTCAATTTAAGAATGTTTCAGTTTCATTCGCTGGCCAAACTAACGGGGATGATGCAACACTTTTAGCACTTGATGGCGGCCAAGGTGCAGCTGAAAACGTTGGTATTGCAATTTATGACAGCAAAGGTAAAAAATTGGCTTTAGGTACAGAAACAGCTGATACTGCATTACAAGTTGGTTCAAATACTCTTTATTTCTCAGCAGCTTATGTTTCTACTAAGAAAGATGTGAAAGCGGGTTCTGCTAATGCAACAGCAGACTTCAACCTGACATATAAATAATATTGAATTTCCTTCAGGCCACTATGTTGGTGGCCTGCTTTTTGTTCGAAGGGGATGTAATGATTCTTAATAGCCTTTTTATTAATAAGTTAATACTTGTTTTTTTACTCATGTGTTTTAGTTTCTCTATTTATGCTGCTGGTGGTGTTGTTGTTGGTGCCACCCGTGTTGTATTTGATGGCTCAAAGAAAGAAGCTAATCTTAGTTTAAAAAATAATAATGATAAAAGTACTTATTTAGTCCAGTCTTGGGTTGAAGATGCCTCAGGGAATAATAAGACTCCATTTATTATAACACCGCCACTTTTTAAACTAGACCCTGTTAAAGAAAATATGTTGCGTATTGTACGTGCTGGCGGAAATTTACCTGAAGATCGCGAATCGGTTTATTATGTCAATGTAAAAGCTATTCCACCTGCTCCAGCTGAAGAAAGTGCTAATACTTTACAACTAGCAATTAAAACTAGAATGAAATTATTCTATAGACCTGCTGGTTTGAAAGGTAACCCAATGGATTCCTATAAGGCTCTAGTATGGAAAAAAGAGGGTGATAGCTTGCGTATAGTTAATAATACACCTTTTTCTGTCACATTAAGTGAAGTGAAAGTGAATGGTAGTGAAATAGATAAAGTCGACCTTGTCCTCCCGATGAGCAGTACTAGCTATAAACTACCATCAAAAGTAAATATAGGTGCTCAGATAGTATTTACAACTATTAATGATTATGGCGGCACTTCTGAATTGCAAAAAGCAATACTTCAATAAACAAGCAAAATATTAAATAAAATAATATCGTTTAATGCATTTTATTATTAAATTTTTATGGAAATTTTTTGCGCAATATATTTATTAGAGGGAACGAGGGAATGAACAAAATACGATATAGAAAAAAACTTTTGGCCTTCTCTTGCATTACATTGGGAATATTTAGCGCCTATCCTGTTTTAGCCAAAGAATTGTTTAACTCTCAATTTTTAGAAAATATTAATAGTAATAGCGTTGCGGATTTTTCTTTATTATCAAAAGGTGATATAGACCAATTGCCTGGTGAGTATTTGGTTGATATTTATGTTAATGAACAATCAGTAGCGAAACAGAATATAAAATTCAGTACCAGAGAGAATAAAGCAAGCTATTCATCTGATAGCGTAGCACTTGAGCCTTGCATTTCATATGAGCAACTAGAAGCTTACGGTGTACGTGTTGAAGCTTTTCCACAGTTAGCACAATATGGAAAGGATCCCGTTCAATGCAAGCCATTCTCGGCTTTTGAGAAAATTATCCCTTATGCATCATCTCATTTTGATTTTAATCAACAGAGATTGTATTTAAGCTTTCCACAAGCATCTTTGACCAATTTAGCAAAGGGAACGATTGATCCGTCAATGTGGGATGAAGGGATCCCCGCACTACTAACAAACTATAGCTTTACAGGGAGTAACTCGACGAACACAGGCAGTCATATTAGTGATAAGTCGAGTGATAGCTATTTTTTGAGTTTACGTTCTGGGCTTAACGTGGGGGCATGGCGCTTACGCAATTATTCAACGTGGAACAGTAGTAATGGTAATAATAGTTGGAGAAATATTAATACCTATCTCCAGCGGTATATTGTTCAGTTGAAGTCGCAAATAATTATGGGTGATACCTATACACCTGGCGATATTTTCGACAGTGTACAGATTCGTGGTGCACAAATCGGTACCGATGATGACATGCTAGCGGATAGCCTGAAGGGCTATGCACCCGTGGTGCGTGGGATTGCGCGTACTAATGCGACGGTGACGATTAAGCAAAACGGATATACCGTTTACCAGAGCTATGTGGCTCCTGGCCCATTTGCTATCACTGATTTGTATCCAACCGCCGCGAGTGGCGACCTTGAAGTAGAAATAAAAGAGTCGGATGGAACAATCCAGAGCTTTATTCAACCCTTTGCGAGTGTGCCTGTTTTGCGTCGTCAAGGGCAAATTAAGTACGCATTTTCAGCGGGGCAATATCGTAATGGCCACAGTAGCCAGCGACCATTTATAACGCAGGGCTCACTTGTTTGGGGGATCCTAAATAGCTTGACCGCTTATAGTGGTGTGCAAGTTGCAGAACGCTACCGTTCTCTGGTACTAGGGATTGGTCAGAATATTGGCGATTTTGGTGCATATTCTTTTGATATTACGACAGCTCATAGTGAAGATGTAACACGATATGGTAATGGTTCTACAGGCCAATCTTATCGCTTACTGTACTCTAAATCTTTTGCAAATACGGGAACGGACTTTCGTTTATTAGGATACCGTTACTCAACGGAAGGGTTTTATACCTTCCAAGAAGCCGTTGAGCGTCGATATCAAGATTGGGATCTCGCAGATGATAGCCGCTATTCTTATCACCGACGTTATCGCCTTGAAGGAACATTAACACAGCAGCTAGGTAAAGACTTAGGGTCTATCTATTTTTCTGCTAACCGACAAGATTTCTGGAAAGGGCAAGGTAAGCAAACTCGATTGCAAGTAGGTTATAACAATAGCTGGGGTCCTTTAAATTACGGTATTTCATATAGTCGAGCAACATATCCAAACCAAAGAGAGACAGACCAAATATTCAGCTTCAATGGCTCATTTCCGCTCTCTGCATTATTACCTAACACATGGGCAACCTACAATATGGTTAGCCAGCGCCATGGGCCAACAACTCACCAAGCGGGGATATCAGGCACATTACTTGATGACAATAACCTAAGTTATAACGTGCAACAAAGTTATGGTACTAAGGGGAAAGGTAATGGTGGTAGTGCAAGTCTTAATTACCGAGGCGGCTACGGTAATATGAACTTTGGTTATAACTATAGTAAAGATTCTCGGCAGTTAAATTATGGTGTTGAAGGTGGTGTTTTAATCCATGGGGACGGTGTAACACTTTCCCAACCAATTAATGAAACTGCAATTTTAGTGAAAGCTTCAGGTGCTGCAAATACCAATGTTACAGGCTATACCGGTGTTAAAACAGACTGGCGGGGTTATGCCGTATTACCTTTTGCTCAAGCCTATCGATTTAACCATGTTGAGTTAGATACAAAAACATTGGGTGACAATGTGGAATTACAAGAAAGTGCTAAGAGTGTTGTGCCGAGTAAAGGGGCGATTTCTAGAGTTGAGTTTATTACTCAGATAGGGTACCGAGCTTTAATCACACTAAAACATAAAAATGGCACAGTGATACCTTTTGGTGCATCTGTACAGTTAGTTCAAAACAACGGGAAAGCGGTTAATAGCTCCATAGTAGGAGAAGGTGGACAGTTATTTATGAGTGGGTTACCAGAAAGCGGCAAACTGGAAGTTAAATGGGGACGTCAGGCAGCACAAAGTTGCTTTGTTAATTACCAACTACCTGTCAATTCAAAGAGTAAAGATACTATTGGCATTATTCAAACTCAAGCCGTATGCCAGTAATTAGGGGATTATAATGAGAAAGTTATTTAGCACTCGTATGTCCAAGTTATTGTTAGCTTCCAGCTTATTAACTTCTTCATTGCTGGTAGTTCCATATAGTGCATTTGCTAATAATGGTATTTGTCGACCACATGCTGATGGGCCAGGAAGGTATACCGCCACTCTTCAGGGGGATATCGGTGCGTCATTTAATAAAGTAGGAACAGAGCTTTTATCCCAGTTTACTTGGAAAGAGAATGGTTTTATTTATAAGGTAGAGTGTTTTTGTTTTCCAGCAAATACGCAGATTAACTCAACATATTATTGGGGGGAATATGCTGCAGGAATAACTCAAGGACATGCCCCAGGCTGGTACTCTGTAAATGAATACCTAGATATTAGAACAGAAGTGGCAATTTGGAACGCTAATGTTGGGGGGATGCAATATCATAGAGTACCTTTTGGCCCCATATCTAACAATACTCCAGAAATGTGCTCCAATGCTGCTCGGTTAACTACAAGTGTGTCGAGTGGTGGCTCTGGGAAAATGGATCTTTATATAAAGAAAGCATTTGTCGGGAACGTTTCTTTTAGTATTTCAGATATATATTACCTTAAGGCATCATTAATTAGTAATACTTCAGGCCCCCCTATTGCACTAATTGGGTTGAATGTATCTGTGACTGCTCCACAGTCATGTGAAATTGATGCTGGGCAGAATATATCAATCTCTTTTAATGATACATCACAACAAAATTTTGTGAAGGCGGGTAAAGGTGAAATGCCTTCAGGCATGGTTCCGCAATCTAAAACATTAAGCATAAAATGCTCAAATATGGACGCTTATGCAAATTTAGATATGCGTTTTATTGGTGCTGCTGACCCAAATAGTACTACTGATGGCTTTAGTACGGATAATAAAGATATTGCTATTGCAATAGAAGGGCCTAATGGTCGCTTAACACCGACTACTGGGAAACTCCCTTTGCAATTAGATGCTAATCAAAATGGTTCGGTAACTATCAAAACTTACCCTTTCAGTAGTACTGGTCTAGCCCCTGCGGTTGGTAAATATTCATCAATTGTAACTGTGCGTTTAGACTTTAGATAATAACAATGGAGATAACTATTATGAGTAAGGCAATGGAAAATAGTCGTAATTTCCCGTGGTCAACAATGAAAAAAGTGGGTGCTTTATCATTATTGATTGCAGTCAGTGGTGCAGCACATGCAGCGGATATTACGTTGAACTTTAGTGGTACTGTAACAGTAACAGGGTGCGATATTTCAGCTAGTAGCAAAACAAAAGCAATTGCTTTCGGTACTGTGGATTTGGCGAAAGCGGCAGCTGGTGGGACAGGGTCTTCGGCCTTAAAAGATGTGGATTTTTCTTTAGATTTTACCAATTGCGTGAACCTTAAGAATATCAGCTTAGTGATGGATACAACCAAAGCTGTGACGGGATTTGCTGATTACTATTCTATCGATGAAGGTGCGGGGAAAGCCGGTGGCTTAGCGGTTGGCATTAAGGGAACAGATACAGCAAAAACTGTTCAGTCACCAGGAAAAGAGGTTTTATGGGCAAACACAGCGGCAACAAATAATATTCCTTTTAAAGCCACATTATATAAAACCGGTGCAGTAACTGCAGGGGCAATTACTGGGCTTGTGAATGTTACTGTGAAATATAATTAGTATAAATTATTTATTTAAAAATATTACTTCTAATAATATAGAACCAAAGGTTATATAAATGAAAAAAACTTTTGTATTAACGCTAATAAGCGCTATGGCAGGTATCGCTTTAATTTCAGGCGCACAAGCGGCTGATGCAACATTAACATTAAAAGCAACGATAAAATTGGCGGGTTGTGATATATCAACAGGCACAGGTAAAGACCAATTAGTTGACTTTTCAGATGTTACCGTAGTTAAAAATGCGGTCAAAGGGAGCTCTATAGCTAAAAAAGATTTTAATCTGCAATTCCAAAATTGTGCAGATTTGAAGGGCATTGATGTTTCAATGAAAGGTACTGCTGATACGGATTTCGCCGGTGGAGAACTGTTTGCGATTGATAAAGGTGCAAATATGTCCAAAGGCGTTGGTGTTAAGATTATTGCGAAAACAACTGGTGGAGAAAAAGTCCAGAAGCCAGTCGGTGATACGGTTGTTTGGGGAAGTCTTTCAGGGGCTAGCGTGACTTTACCTTATCGTGCTGAACTAGTTAAAACGTTAGATACGATAACCGGGGGGGATGTTCGTTCAGTTGCCGAAGTTAGCGTAGCATATAAATAAAATATTAATAGATTGAATGGTGTTATAGATATTTAAAATAACTGATGGCATTGTCGTTTTATTCTCTTAAAACGACAAAGAAAGTTTAATTTATCTACTTTTACTATAGAAGTGATTCAATAATTTATATGCATATTATAAGGCAATGATTAATTCAAGAACTAGCATCTTTATTCGTTAATTTTGATTTGCGATTATTATTTGGACTGATTATGAAATTATATTCGTATAGGTATTGTTATATTTTTGGCATAGTTTTTTCGCTATGCCCTCTATTTTCATCAGCTAGTGATTTATCGTTAAATTTTACTGGAAATGCAATTGTTACAGGGTGTGATGTTGAATTTGGAAATAGTGGTAAGAATCAAGAAATCGATTTTAAAACAGTAACAACGACGAAAAGTGGAACAGGTCTTTCTGGCTTGGTTACTCAACCATTTTCATTGAAATTATCTAATTGCGCGGGAACAATTAATAAAGTTTCTGTGAGTATGTCTGGTAAGGCTGATACCGGCTTTTCTGAATACTTTGCCATTAATAGTGGCACTGGCAGTGCGCAAGGGTTGGTTTATGGTGTGAACGTAAAAGGGGACAAGAATAAAAAGCAAAAACCCGATGGTACAGTTGTTGAGTGGTCATCAACGGCACAGCCATTAGAATATGAAGCCACTTTGTATAAAACAGGGAATGTTGATGGTGGTCTCGCACAAGCGAGTATTGATATCAGTATTGGGTATCAATAAATAATAGCTATTTAATATGGGAGAGAGAGGATGAACATAAGCCGTTTATTCAGGGGAACTGTTTTAGTTGCAGGTATAAGCTTCTTTTCATCAGGGGCACTGGCTTTGGATGCTTCTGTTCAGATTAAAGGCAAAATAAAATTGATGGGATGCGAGGTTGATACCGGATCAAAAGATCAAACTGTTGATTTTAAAAGGGTCAATGTGCCGGTGAGTTACCCTTCAGGAAGTGTTGTAGCCGAGAAACCATTTACGATTAAACTACAAAATTGTGAATCAACCGCAGTTGCTGATGTTTCGATGAGTGGTACCCCAGATAGTTTTAATGCGGATTATTTTGCATTAGATTCTACGAGCCAGGATTCAGCAAAAGGAATAGCACTGCGTATTAAATCAACAAATGGGGAAGTTCAGAACCCTTCAGGTAAAGTAGTGACATGGCGTTTTAATTCATCAAGTAGTGAACAATTATTAACATATAATGGTGCATTAATTAAGACGAGTGATATCACTAACGGTAAAGTGAATGTAAATGCAGAGTTTAGCGTTAATTATCGTTAATTTTAATATAGAAAAATAATAGTGTGTTAATTAATCTAATAATAATGGTTTAATATCTTTTATTATATGAGTTTATGATTGTTTTTTTATTTGAGAAATATAAGTTTATTGGAAGTTGTAAATCTCGAATACGCTTTTTTATAGCATATCAGGGCGTTAAACTTTAAGGCTACAACACTAAAAATAATAGTGTCGTTATAATTAGGACAGTACGTATGAGCGTATATAACACTGAAATTTCTAATAGTTTTATTGGGCAGCAGGTTCGCAAACGCCGCCTTCTTTTAGGTTGGTCTGCGAGTACATTGGGGAAAAAATCAGGCTTGAGCCAACAACAAATTTCACGCTATGAAAGAGGAACACAGAATTTCACTATTTATCGTTTATGTATATTTGCAAATATACTGGAATGTGACTTAAATTACTTTTTGGGGCATGAAACTGATCTTGGCTACCCATTATAAGTTGAATATTAAATTTAATAGCTTCTTGAGAAAGGAGCTATTAAAAATCAACATATGTAGACACAATCTGTTTATACTTGATGAAAACATCAAAAAAGATGGCAACAAATAAGCTCTTATGCTTATTTATAATATCTGTCTGTTTTATAAAAAAGTATGTTTAGTTTACATATATTGCTATGGTTATAGCAGTATTATGTTTTTTGGGACGAATAGAAACGGTATTATTTGGGGATCTTGTGAAAAATGTAAATGCTAACTCAGCAATGCTAAAAGGATGCTTCTAGCTGGCTGCTTATGGTATAATAATCGCACAAAAATATTGTGCTACAGCTATACTTTTTAAATCTTATTTTTAATCCATTTTACATTGGATACCCCAGTAATGAACATTAGTCAGCTTAAAAGCTTTGTTGAAGTAGTGAGGAGTGATTTTAATATCACCAATGCGGCTGAAAAATTGTATACCTCTCAGCCAACTGTCAGTAAACAACTTAAAATATTGGAAGATGAGTTAAACGTTTCATTATTCAATCGAAAAAATAATAACTTATTGTCGCTGAGCCCGATTGGTGAAAAAGTTCATCATGTTGCGTGTGATATTCTTGCGCAGTTCGATAAAATTAAAAGTATCGTGTCTCATGAAGACTCGACGATAAAACAAAACCTGCATATTGCAACAACTCACACACAGATCCGCTATAAATTGCCTCAAGTGATTGAGCGTTTTAACGCACGCTATCCCAATATTTCTTTGCATTTCCATCAAGGTGCGCCTGCTCAGATTGCAGAGATGGTAAACAATGGCGATGTGGACTTTGCCATTGCGACCGAGTCTATGCACCTTTATGATGATTTATTGGTGATGCCTTGTTACCAATGGTCTCGCAGTATTATTGTTCCACATGACCACCCATTGGCTCAATGTGAACAGCTTAAGATTGAAGACCTTGCAGGCTACCCGCTAATTACTTATGTTTTTGGTTTTACAGGGCATTCAAAGCTCGACCAAGTCTTTTATCAACATAAATTAACGCCAAATGTTGTTTTAACTGCCGTAGATACTGAAATAATTAAATACTATGTAAAACGGGGTGCTGGGGTCGGTATTATTTCAACCGTGGCTTTTGACCCAGAGGAAGATAGCGAAGCATTATGTTGTATTGATATCAGCCACTTAGTAAAGCCAAGTTATACACATGTATGTATTAACCGGCACATGCATTTAAAAGATTATATGTATGATTTTATCTCTCATTACGCACCTCACCTTGATTTGAATTATATTCATCAGCCGAGTCAATGGGTACCGACAGAACAAAGCGAGCGTGATCAGTTATACCGAGAATTGCCAGAATTGTAACTTATAAGTGAATGACTAAGAAAAAAGCCGAGTAATTGATTGTCCAACTATTGGGGGTCACTTCAATTTACTCGGCTTTAGTATTACTGTGTGTATTATATTTATTCTAACGAGTGGCAATATTAATAAAAATTTGAGCGCCAATCAGTAAACAATCGTCATCAACAAAATAAGGGTTAGCATGTAAGTAATTATTAATCCCTTTTGCTTGATTACCACTTCCTAAGAAGTACATGGCTCCGAGTTTATCTTTAGTGGCATTGATCATATAACTGAAGTCTTCACTGCCAGTCATTGGCTTACCATTTGAATCAATTTGCTCAATCGGTAAGAAGGCGGCAGCGGCATCATAAATCACTTTGGCTGCTTGTGGGTGGTTGACAACGGCAGGATATCCGCTGGCTTCCAGTGTTGTTTTAAACCCACCGCCTTCACTACGAGCCACAATTTCATGGAAGCTGGCTTTTAATATTTTGTCCGTTTCTTCATCCATTGAACGGATCGTTCCGCGTGCTTGCACATGATCCGCCAGCGCATTTGGGATGGTTCCCCCGTTAATCATGCCGCAACCAAATACGGCAGGGCTGAAAGGATCAGTTTTTTTGGCAACAATGTAGTCCATATAATCAATGATACGCGTTGCTTCGCGGATAGCATCTAACCCTTTATGAGGGGTTGAGCCGTGAGCAGAAACACCGTGGACATCTAGTGTCCACGCTGAGCCGTATGAGGACATAACCCCAGAATTGAATTTAATATAACCCGTTTCAAATGCAGCATCATTGTGTAGGCCGTAAACTTCGTTTACTCCTTCCATACACCCCATTTCTACCATTTTGTTAGCACCTGGCACACGCATATCTTCTTCTGCCATTTGGAAGATAAAGCGGACGTTATGGGTGAGCTCAGAACGGTTTTCACTGAGGTACTTCGCTGCCGTTAAAGCGATGGTCATGTGGGTATCATGTCCACAGTTATGAGCGCAGCCTTCATGGACAGAACTGTGCTCATTGCACGTTAAATCAGGCATTTCAAGGCCATCAATGTCAGTACGATAGGCAATCAAGCGCTTTGTTGGGTCGACAATCAATTCAGCGGTAAAACCTGTGTAGCCTTCGAATAAACGAATGTTATATCCAAAGCTTTCCATCAATTCACGGCAATATTGTGAGGTTTTGAATTCCTGCCCAGACAATTCAGGGATTTTATGTAAATCCTGACGTGTTTTTTTGCTAAATGTTTCTAAAGCAAAGAGCTTTTCACTGATATTGTATTTATTGGTCATTACGTTTTATCCCGTATACAAAAGCGTTTTTAATGCTGTTAAAGGGCCCCTGGTGTGAGCATGGAATAATGAACAGCACGCTCATTTAATTTATGTGTATTTTAAAAACTAGATTCAGAAATAGGGTGATTTCTACTTCTACTCGTTATTTTTTATCTATCAATTTATAGGGTCAATTTTAGCGTGGATATTAAAAAAGTGAGCGTGACGGAGATCGTGTTTATATCATATCAGTATTGCATGGCTCATGAATAATAAGGATGGTAATTTATTAAAATAATAATAAAAAATCATCATTTCAATTAAAATCCTTTTATATCAATTTGTTATGATTTTATTTTTCAATTTTAATATTAAGGATATTTATATTTTAAAGCGAGCCTGAATAGGGTTTAAGTTAAATTTTTTATTTAAAGTAGGGCGGTGATTGGCATGATTTTAGAATTTTTTTTAAATGAGATGGTGAATGTAAAAAGAAATTAAATTAATGCGAAGAAAAAATTTTAAAGGTGGGATAAAAGCTAAAAAAATCATATTCCCCTTATTATAATTAACATAGCAATAAGGGGAATATTTTAATAATTAGTTCTTAAAAGAGCCGATAAATGAGAGGTATTCCTCTTTGCTCATTAATGGGGTGTAATCAGCTAACATCTCATCAGCTTGGGATGCATCATCAAATAACAGGTCAATAATTGCCATTGCCATCATTTGAGCTGGGCGGATATAGGCCATATCATCATCAAAAACAACGTAATCTTTACCATGCAAACCACCACGAATTGCGCCAATCCATGGGTGACTCACTGGCATGATATGTGATAAGTCACCTGTATCCGTGCTTCCCGTCATGTGCCCAGCAACCCAAACATTTTCTTCACCAATCAAGTCATGGGCATTTTGCTGCAACAAATGGTTCAACGTATCGTTGTTATACAGTGGGAGGTAACCCGGTAAATCTTTGACTTCTACCTCTGCACCGACAGACATTGCACCAGCAACCAATGCGCGAGTAATACGCTCATTCGCATCAATCATTGCAGGGACATTTGACGCTCGGACATAACTTTCCATACGGACATCACTTGGGGTGACATTGACCAAATCACCGCCTTGCGTGATGATTGGATGAAAACGAATATAATCTTTTTCTTGGAAGGTCTCGCGGATTGCATTCACTCCCATAATCCCCATCATTGCGGCATTGAGGGCATTGACACCTAAGTGAGGAGCTGCCGCAGCATGAGATGCTTTCCCTTTGTAATTAATCAACTTGCCAATAAACCCATTGGTGGTGGTCGATATTTCAATAAAACCGGTATCACGTTCTGGTTTGACACTGGTTAAATGAATTTGCATCGCCATATCGATATCATCAAATTCACCAAGGGATATCAGCTCTGGCTTACCGCCGATATAACTAATTTTTCCTTGTTCAATCAGTTTATTACGATAAGCCAGTTCAACATACTCCTCAGCGGGAACGGCGAAAGGAACGACGTCTCCCGCGAGGTATTGCATAGCACCTGACTTAACCAGACCAATAGTCACAGCCATCATATTAGCGATTTGGGCATTGTGCCCACAGCAATGGGCAGCACCCGTTAAATCATCGGCTTCTGGGTGTTCTGCACAAATAATCGCATCGAGCTCACCAATCACAGCAATACTATGTTTACTCCCTTTTCCACCTTTAAGGCGCGCCTTAACACCTGTTAATGCGAGTTGGTTTCGGTAATTAACGCCTAGCGCAGAAAATGCAGCTTCCACTTTTTTTGCTGTTTTGATTTCTTTGTAGCCTAGCTCAGGCTCTGCCCAAATATCATCTGCTAATTTCTTTATATCCCCTTTATGGGATGCAATTGTCTCGCAGACGATGGCTTTCAATTGGTCTTTGGTCATTGTCATGGTAAATATTTCCTCTTGTTAGATAACGCCGCTCCATGAAAGTGTCACTTGACCAATAAGTGCAGCGAATAAGAATGTTCCCGTAAAGACCGCCAGTGAAACTGGGATGATACGCCATGAAATAGCTTTAAATTTATCAATATCTTTACCGAGTGAAAGACCGGCAAATGCAAGTACCGTCGTACTAATAACAGCAAGTGATATTTTACCTGTCATTGCGATCATTTCTTTATCGTAAGGGAATAACGGTGAACACAAACCGGCAGCAATTAAAGATACCCAGAAAATTACAGGTAACTTACCTAATGGTGGGATTTGTGCAATTAAGTATGCCACAAATGACATCCCCCCTAATAATGCCATGGCGATAAGTGAGTCACTAAAGACTGCGCCAAAGCTGCCGCGGCCATAAATTGAACCGCCGAGTGCATCTCCCAGTGAAGTGAAGATGATGACTAACACGATGATTATTGCAATTTCTGCCATCTTTTTCATGATCTTATATCCTTATTCTGTATCTGCTGATGCTGTTGCACGTTTTCTTTTCAACTTGTTGTATAAGAAAGAGGCAAACGGTAAGGAGAAGAAAATATAGATGTACAGACCTAATACTGAAGACATCAAGTTTGCGGAGGATGAAAATGCTTGAATATCCGCAGCGTGTTCAGGATAAAGCTCCAATAATGGTGCGACTGACGCAGCTAGCATCGAGCCACTTCCGACTCCGGCTCCCATTGCTAAAGCGAGAGGGCTCATAATATCGAGTCCAGCGATAACACTGGCGATGATGCCCATCCAAACGGCTCCGTACAATGTTCCGCAAATATACATTGCCATAACACCGCGGCCTTCTGGTGAACTTAAACCATATTTGGCTTCAATAATGGCAATATTAGGTTCACGACCGATAGAGTAGGTCGCACCAACAGCTTCACGGCCCATGCCTAACATGATAGCAAGCGGTAAACCGAGTAAAATGGTACCGATAAAGTGACCGATTTCTTGCAAGATTAATGCGCCACCGGCTTGAATAATTTTTTCCCAAGATGCACCAACGGAGGTGCTTAATTTTGCAATTAAGATAACTAACGCGACACTCATTATAGAGCTAGCGTGTGCCATGTTTTTTTCGCTGAGAATTTTGAATTTTGGAAAACTGATAATACCACCCATCAACATGGAATAAAGCATTGGAAAAACCATGACTAAACTGATTTTAATTTGCCCTATAGCTTCCGAAAGAAGAATGATAAGTAAGCTAACCAAAAGCAACTTACTATCTTTTAATATACCCATAGTGTTACCTTTCATTGGAAATGTTTTTAAGAGTTATTCGTATATATTTATAATAAAAATGCATCATTTTCGTATTCATACTATCCATGAAACTATTTTCCTGACAATATTCCGAAAGTCTCTTAACCATGCCGAAAAGGCATGGTTAAAATCAATAAATTAAAATAATTAATAAAAATGGAGTCTTTGAATTGTTTTTCGCATTTCAATATTAAAAATATTTTTATTTTTCAGTGTGATACAAAAATTTATTAAATTTTTAACATATTGTTTCATAAATGATTTTTATTTTCAGATGCATTAATGCGAAGAGTTATCAAATACCTAATAAATGTGAGGTTGTTCAGGTTTTATGTATTTTTATATGAAAAGGTTTTATTTTTATTGAGTTTGCATAATGGTGAAAATTGAGGATTCACTGGGTTTTGTTGTTGTATTTTTGGGTTTTAAGTTCTACTTTAATCTGATTTAAATTTAATTATTAGTTTAATAAACCAGTGCGTTCTTTTGTTTTCCTTTCAAAAAAATTTGATAAATTACAATAATATTGTATTTGGCAGTGATATTTGACTTGGATCGCAATTCTGAATATTCATTAATTAGAAAGCAATAAATGAGTCGAAATTTTATTTTAGTCTAAATGTTGATATTAATGTTATCCGTAACATATCAACTGCTATTTGTTTATAGCATCTCAAAAAATACAAAGGCACGAATGGCGCGAACAAAAAAGTATTTATTGTTAATTTATGGTGAGTCATCTTTTTATCACAACGGTATTGTAATCGGTAAATCTAAAGTAAGGTGTTTATGGCCATTACCCTAAAAGATATCACCAAAGACAATTGGGTGGATATCATATGTCTCGAAATAACCAAAGAGCAGGAAGACTTTGTCGCTCTTAACTCAGAGTCAATCGCAGCCTCAAAATTTTTTGATTATTATATTAATCGAGGTATCTATGTTGATGATGAGCCTGTTGGCTTTGTTCAATATTATTCAAACCATGAAAATGGTAGGCCTGAAGAGGTGTTTATTGATCAATTGATGATTGATATAAAACATCAAAGAAAAGGTTTTGGTTCTAGGGCTATTCCGCTAGTTCTCGAGGAAATTAAAAATTTGGGCAAATATAAGTCCGTATCAATTTGCTATGTCGAAGGTAATGACATCATGAAACCTTTTTTTGAACAATTTGGCTTTTCTGTTGTTGAGCAAGATGAATTTGATGAAACTATTATGCGGTTATTTTTCTGATACTAAAGTGATAAATATCCACTCCAACTAAAAGTTAGCAGCGGATATTTATAGAGCGGTAAATCGGCAGTATTTATCTAAAATTGCGCATTTAATCCTAAGCGTAGTGTGCGGCCCGGGGCTGGCATCATACTACGTGTCAGTGGGTCGATATAATAACGATCAGTTAAGTTGGTTACTAAGAATTCGACATTAATATTTTTGTCAATTTGGTAACTTGCATAGGCATCCGCTGTAAAGGTGGGTGTCCAGTGCATTGGACTGTTGTTCGCCATCGAATAACTTCCCGGGAACTGTTGCATCAGTTTGCGTTCATCTTTATTTTGCACACTACTGGTATAACGTAAACGTGTTCCCACTTCGAGATCTTCATCCATAAAGCGCATGCCTAGGTTGGAGTTAATCGCATATTTAGGCTGTAATTGTGTGCGTAAAAAGCCACCGGGGAAACCTGCTGTTGTACATTGGGAGAGATTATAACGGTTAGTTGGGTCTAAATTAGCGGGCGCGGAGTCATCACAAACTTCATTTTTGAGGCGGTAATCAACACCAATATCCATAAATACCCCACCATTATCGTAGCGAGCTAAGGCTTCAATCCCTGCGGTTTTATGTTCTTTTACTTGAACGAAATTAAGACGCCCATCGCGGTCAAATGCATTTTCGATGACCGTATGGTAATAGCCTATTTTAACATCGGCATGGCGTTCTGCTCCGAGTAAACCCTGTAAATTACGTGAATAACCAAATTCAAAGGTTTTTGCACGTTCGGGTTTAAATGCCATTCTCTCTTTACGAGCTTCACTTTCGCCTGCAAATCCAATGCTACTTTCGAAGATACTCGGTAAGCGTACTGTTTCAATGTAACGTGCAT
Source organism: Providencia sp. PROV182 (assembly GCF_028480325.1). Lineage (NCBI taxonomy): Bacteria > Pseudomonadati > Pseudomonadota > Gammaproteobacteria > Enterobacterales > Morganellaceae > Providencia > Providencia sp. PROV182. The sequence continues at coordinate 259,030 of NZ_JAMPOL010000004.1, forward strand.
AAACCCGGTCGTTATCAGACAACCAAATATTGGCACCAAAAGCGGGGGCCCAGCCATGGCTTTTTTGCTTGCCTGAGAATTTCCATTTTTCTTCTTCAGTAAGTTCACGTTTGATGTCATCTGATGGGTGTGAGTAACTTGAACCATACACATAAACTTCTTTACCGGTTACTGGGTCGACTGCGCGAGCTTGAGAGTCAAAAGTTCCGTTATGGAAAGGGTTCGTTTTGGTGGTATAGCGCCCATCGTTATCTGATTTCCATTCAGTGCGGAAATTAACGTCTAAAACGCCATTTTCTTCTGGGTGCTGAGAGTTTTTTCTCTTGGTGATGAAAACGGTATAGTTCGTATCATCAAGTCCTAATGTTTTGAGTAAGATTTGTTTGTTTTGATAGGCACCATTGAAGGGTTGGTAACCATTGGCAACAGCCTTATTATATTCTTCTTGAGTTAAAATTCGGTTGTAATTGATCTGTTTTGCAAGTCGTTCATCAGGGTTTTGAAAACCTTTGGTTCGATTGCGCATTTGCTCTTTTAAGTAATCATCCTCTGTCCAGCCATCAATATATTTTGCACCAGCATCCAATTCCAACCAACTCGTTGGACGATAGTTAAAGTTAAAGGCAATACTGGTTTCTTGCCGATGTCCTTTGCGTGGAAGGGCAATAAACGGGCTAGCCGTTTGCGATGGTGGTACGTCGTTAGAGTCTAATTTTTCTTTGAGCATTGAGCCGCGAATGGTTAAATCAAGATCGGGCGTGAGCGCCATGGTATTGCGTAAATTAAATCCAATACGGTCATTTTCAGAATTGGTTGCTGCGGTATTAATTAAAGTTCCATCAATGTTAGGATCTTTTCCATCACCATAACCATATTCAAACCCCCAATCACGTTCTTTAGGTTCTCGCGGGTAACCGCCAGAGGTGTTGGTATCTCCTACCGAATGCGTCATCCACACATTTGCATTTAGGTCAATCCATTGATTATCTTCAGGTTTCCATTTGTATTCCGCATTATAGGCATTGACCGTAAAGTGAGCTAATGGCCATTGTGGTAATACTTGTTTTCCTTCCAGCTCAGCAAATCCTAAACGTGAAGGCATAATTTCACCATAGGTACTTTCACTCCGGCGAAAGCCAAGGTGTAATGTTTGGTTTTCAGTGAGATATAAATTGGTTTTGACTAAATAGGATTCCAGCTCATTAGAGGTATTAGTCACTTCTTTTCCGGGGCGAAATACATTCGCGGCAAAAGGTAAGTAAGGGTCTGGGCCAAGTTGTTGCTGTACTGTTTGTTGTTCATTTAATTGAACAGATTCTTTATAACGGTGAGCGCCATTTTTCCCCGCAAAGTAGTTACCTTGCCGGCGATAAGCATAGGCGGCCATTAAATCAAATTTTTCTTGTCGGGTCCCAACCGCGATCCTTCCTCCGTTATCTTTAAAATTGAAAAATTGAGCATTTCCACGGGATTTCGGTGTGATGTTAACAACGGGGTCGGAAAGGACAGAGTTCTTATTTTTATAAATTTCAGGGTGATCTCGGTAATCTTCGCCATAACCATAGTGGGGAATACGTTCACGAGTTGAATTACTGCTGGTTTCCAATTTTAAGCTGACACCAAACTTTTCATCCGGTGCAACAACATCATCTATCCCTATGGTTCTGATGGCTATCCCTCCACCGACAGAGGTTTTTATATCGCCAGCGAGAGAACCACTTTTTTCAATCTCAATGCTACTAATGAGGTTTGGGTCCACATAGTTACGGTTATTTGCGCCATTATAACCTCGATAAACGGTGAGTGATTGTTCTGTGCCGTCAACCGTGACAGGAACACGCTCTTGCCCTTGGATCCCTCGAATATTTGGGTCTAACGCACCACTGTTTCTCGCATCACCGCTATAGACACCAACTGCACTATTTAGCACATCTGCAGTACTGGTGCCTTTATAACGTTCAACAAGGTCTTTTCCTAAATAAATTTTAGAACCTTTGGCATCATATTGGTCATCGTAACCTTGTTGATCTCGTTCTTTGATGGTTTTTGCTGAATCTTGAACGGTAATGGTGCCGAGGTGTTCTTCTTTTTCCCCTAAAGCGGTGATTGGAATAAAAAGAGCAGTAATAATTGCAGTAGTAATAGGTGTTAATTTATATTTATACATAGTGTTTTTCTCTGTGCCATAACGCTTAAAAACGGGTTTCTAACCCAATAGAAATTTCGTGCTGGTGGTAGGAGTAAATTCCATCCGCGGAACTGCGATTGTCACGAAAGCGGTAACTGGTATAAGGCGTGAATGTGAGCAATGAATAATTTGGAAAGCTGAGTCGCGCAAAATACATAGCTTCTTTATCATGGCGTTTTACATTCAACATTTGGTTGAAGGCCTTGAATTGGCTTTCTCGATAAGTTGCGAGTGCTAGTAAATGAATATCGGGTGTGAGTACGGTATACAAGCCGCCTCGGATACCTAGCTGGTCATAATCATCACTACGAACTTCAGTTGTGAGACGAGTCGCATCAGCCCCTAAAAAGAGGGAAGTATCTGGGGTAATACCATAGACACCCGTTAGATGTAGGCTACTTCGATTGCCATCAGCACTGTCATACGGTTTTTGGTAATGAAGTTGTTGGTAGTCAGCGGAGGTACTGAGGATAACCCGAGGTGTAAATTGGTAGTCGGCTTCAATTTTGCCGCCCATACCTAAATAACGGCGCTTTTCATTAACCGTTTTTAATTCAATTAATGGGCCAAAGGCGATAGTCGTATTTGCATCATTAAAACGATATAAAGTTGCCAAAGAAGAGGTATTTTCACTGAACTCGGCATAGTGAGGATAGCGGTCGCCATAAGATGTGCCCTTAATTTGTAAGGAATGGTTGCTCGAGATAGGAATAATTTTACTTAGGCTTGCGTCATAGGTGAGCCCTGGCGATGACTTAGGGTTAGCCATTTTCCAGGTTCCACCCGGAGTTTCCCAAACTTTATTTTTATCAGGAACTTGGTTGATATTACTGTTGTATTTATAGCCAAAAGAGAGGCTTCCTGTCCAAGCAGTACGGTTTTCGATGGCACTAATAAATTGTTGAATGGTTTGCTTTACACTGGCAGGTAATGCGAGTGTTTCATCGTTGATTAAATTTTGGAATAAAGCCAAAGACTCCTTATTTTGATTATCTTCAAAATAAGCTCGGGCAAGTTCCAACTTAATGCGAAGAAACTTTGGTGACAGTGCCAGTATTTGTTGGTAGTGGGAAATTGCTTCAGGGTAATGGTTTTGCGCTTTAGCGGTTTCTGCTTTTGCAAATAAAATAAGCAATGGGTCCGCATCAGTTAGCTGCTGGTAGCGAGGCAACAAGCGTTGTACATCTTGAAATTGCCGATGGTTGATTGCCAGATAAATTGCCTGTCCTAAGTCTTGAGCGTTATTTTTTAGGGTATAGTTTTCCCCATTTAGTTTTATTGATAGGTCATCAGGGAGTAGCAATTGGTCTTTATTGGGGACAACTGCACTTTTATCACGATAATTTTGTTTATCTTTTTGCCATAACAGCTGTTCTCGGTCAGTATCCAAGCTAGCTGGAAATGCAGAGAACGCAACCATAAGCATCATGATGGCAGGGGGTAATAGCAGATATCGCATAGGATTAGCTTCGGTAATAAAAGGCTGTGGCCAACTACCTGTCACGTTTTATGGTTGGCCACTGAGGTTAATTTACGGATTACTGGGAGATATTCCCACGACTTCCACCAAAGGCCATATCTTTGCTGTGGTCGCTAAATTCAGTTACCCCTGCAATATGTTTAGCTTGGTCGCCAAAGAAGTGCCCATTTGTTGAGCCTGATTCACCATTAAGAGTGGCCGCTCCGGCGAAAGTGGCATTGTTATTTATGGTGGCATTAATATTGGTTGAACCAATATTCCCTGCTAAGGATTTAGTACCAAAGTTGGCTGTCAGAGTACCTGCGGCTAGGACACCTCCATTATATTGGCTTATTCCTTTAACAGAGTATTCCGCAGTGCCCGCTGTTGGCATATTGGTGGTGACATCTTTACCAGAGTAGTAAGCCGTGTGTGTTGTGTCACTAGCTTGTCCGGTTGATGACCATTCGCCGAAATAGACTTCTGCATCTGCTACTTTTGCAAAGTTAAATACGCCCATTTTGTCATGTGAACCAGAGCTATTAGGCATAGAGACCACATGTGCTTCATTCCCTGGTTGTTTTGGCGCCATTTTTGTTAACCCAGAGAATGAAATGATTTTTCCACCGTAAACAGATTGCACACCAATACCAGGATCACCCGCAGCACCACCATGTCCACCACCGGTTCCTTCTGTCGCTCCAACACGAATGGAAGGTTCATTGGGATCGAAAGGTTGGCTTTGGCCAGAACCGATTGCTGCAGAAGCACCAAAAGTCATTGTGCAGGTTGCGAGTGCTAGAGCGATAATATTTAACTTTTTCATCGAAATACTCCATTTTTATTAAAGATATTAACGATACTATTGATTAAGAAATTATTATTTCGCATATATATGACGAGAGTTATTAAATCAAATAATAATATAAATGCAAATGATAATTCTTCGCATTAACATTAAAATAATTATGGGTATCAATGGGATAGTGGTATTTAGTTTATTGTTAGTTGTTGATATTACGATTTATTTTTGTAATTAATTTGTTGGTTTATCAATTTTTATGATAATTATTTTTTAATAAAAAAGTTAAACTAGTCACATTTTAATGTGTTTGATTAAAAGAGTTACATAAAAAACATTAAAGTTAGTGTTGTTTACTGTTTCATCATCGGCGCTAGTCAATGGCGGGCTAAATAAATTAAAATAGTAAATGAAAATAAGGCGCATTATCATTAATGGTGTGGTAATTTAGCTTTTACCGATCACTATTAGATTAATATTTACTCAAAATGCTAAGGGATAAAGTAATGGCACCATGGTTAATTTTTGGCGCTGGTGGAAAAGGTGTTGGCCATCAGATTGCTCAGTTGGCAATAGCAGAGAAACATCCTGTCATCGCAGTTGTACGTAATAGGCAATCTGCAGCAGCGTTAGAGGCTGTAGGGGTGCAAGTTTTCATCGGCGATGCTTGTGATAGCGAGGTGGTTAAAGCTGCATGCCATGCCGCAGGAACAAATGCCACAGTTATTTCAACCATGGGAGGTACGCAAGATTATTTAGCTCACCGTACGGTGATTGATTGTGCCGAGCAAGCGGGTATATCTCGCATGGTGTTAGTTACGTCATTAGGCTGTGGAGATTCATGGCCTTATTTATCTGCTCGGTCACGCGCTGCGTTTGGTCAGGCAGTGAGAGAAAAATCCCTTGCGGAATCATGGCTACAAACTAGCTCGTTAGATTATGTGATTGTTCGCCCTGGTGGGTTATTACATGGTGAACCAACGGGAAAAGCAGTTCTTCAACAAGAGGTTGAAGTTCATGGTTTAGTGATGCGCGCGGATGTTGCTTCACATGTTTACCAGTTGGCTAAGCAAGGGGAATTGAAAAAACAAATTTATAGCGTGGTACAACCCGGTCTGACACCCTCTTAATAAAACCAAGGTTTTTTTTGCATAGTGACAACGACATCATAACTATCCTCAATTATTTGTTTATTGCCTTAGACTCGCATAATTTTGAACAAGTTATTCAAGTTTTAGGGGAACAAACAGAAAAGCATAAGGAGACAATCATGAATATTGCGCAACGATTGCAAGATAAAGGACGACAAGAAGGACGGCAAGAAGGGCTGCAGGAAGGATTTCAAAAAGGCAAAGAAGAGGCAAATATAACAACGGCACGGAATCTTTTGGAACAAGGAGTTAGTATTGAGATAATAATGAAAAGCACTGGGCTGAGCCGTGAAAAACTTATTTCTTTACAGTAACTCAGGTGTTATGACTAAAATTTAAAAGGGATATTATTTATCAATATCCCTTCATTTAATAATAGCTGAATAATATATAAATTATTTAAATGGCATCTACTAGGTTTGCTTATCCCATTGAACTAATGCTAACGACAGTTGACTCAAAGCGGCATAAAAACCAAACTTATCATATCGTTGGCAATTTTGGCTAAATACTGGCAGCCATTGCAGTAAAAGTGACAAAGTTTTTAGGCGTAATTGTTTCACTTTTTCTTGGTCCAAATGTGCTTCATTTAATGAAAAATGTAAGTGACTTAATAGCTCCAAAAAAATTGAAATATGGTCAGAAGGCTCGTTAAATGCCTCACTGGTTTCCATTCCTGCCTTGGCTAATAGGTACTTAATCTGTTCATTACCATGTTCACTGTTTGGATAAACTGAGGCGTAAGGTAAGGCTGATTGTTTATCTGACATTAAGAATAAACTACAAAAATCTGCGGCTAATTCGAGCTGAGCATCATTTCGCATCATTAGCGCTTTGATTTTTGTTTTAATCTCTTGAATTGGCGAAGTTAAAACAGGTTCCTGCTCGATAGTCGTAAACCAATCCATCATTTCGCTAGATTGAATCTGTGCTAACGTTGCATTATCTAATTCACGTGAGAACAATTGTGCTAGCCATGCATAAACACATGCTATTTGTACTGGCGACAAAGTGATTTGTTTTGTCATTTGTTCACCTGTGATGCAGGAACATATTCACATTGAGCAACCATTTCAATTGGCCCATCGAATGCATTGACGTTATCCACTTGTCCTGTGTATTTTTCTATCTCCACTAAGGTTGTATGTGCGCTGGTGGCCTGCGCTAATTGAGAGGTTCCAATATCAAGCGTTAATACGTTTGGGTTTCCGTATTTGCACAGGGAATTGATTTCTCCACCCTTAGTCGGGTCATACCAAGCTCCTTCATGGATACGAGCAACGCCTTCTGTATATAAGTCAGAAACTACGGCTCCTGCTAACACTTGCCCGCGGTCGTTGAAAACACGAACAATATCACCATTTTGTATGCCTCTAGCTTTCGCATCTTGAGGGCTAATAAAGACCGGCTCTTTGCCACTCACAGAATAATATTGACGTAATACAGGGGATTCGCACAATTGTGAGTGTAAACGAAAATCGGGATGTGCGGATTGCAAATGTAGTGGCCATTTTTTTGAACCTGGACCACCATGAGAGCGTTCTGCTTTTTCGAACCACATTGGGTGACCTTGGCAATCATCATATTGCATATCAGCAATAGTTTTTGAGTAAATTTCAATTAAACCACTCGGTGTCCCTAAAGGTTCTAAGTCGGGATCTTCCCTAAATGCTTGATGACGAACAAACATTTGTGGATGTTCAAATTCCACATAGCCTTCTTTTTCCCAGAACGTATCGAAGGAGGGTAAATGAATACCACGGCCTTTTCCTTGTTGGCTGCCTTCTTGCCAAATGCGTTTTATCCAACCCATTTCGTCCAAACCTTCAGTAAAGGCCTCTTCACGACCAAAACGGCGACAGAGGTCACGTAAAATATCGAAGTCATTACGTGACTCAAACTGCGGTTCAACGAGTTGTTTCATCGCAATAATTCCACGATTTGAATGGTTACCGTATTGGTCAAGGTCATTTCGTTCAAATTGTGTGGTTGCCGGTAATACGATATCGGCAAAACGACAGGTGGATGTCCATTGATTATCAATAGAGACAACCGTTTCTAGTTTGCGCCAACCTTCAATAATACGGTTAATTTGTTGGTGGCGGTGGAATGGGTTGGTTCCAGCAAACACACACATTTTTAGTGGAGGTAATTTAACTGCTTTACCGTTCCAGTTGATTGTTTTTCCTGGTTCTAAAATAGCATCAATAAAACGAGCAATAGGAATGGTGCTGCTGTAGCCTTTGTAGTCATTGTTATCATGAATAGGTGGCACTTTGGTTGAGCCGGAAAAACCACTTAAAATAATTCCCTGGCGGCTTGGGGTTCCTGCTCCATTATAGTGCCAACCGAAGCCAAATCCTCCACCCGGTAAGCCAATCTGACCTAACATCGCAGCCAAAACGACAATCATCCAAGACCATTGTTCACCATGTTGCATGCGTTGAACGCACCAACCTGCAATGATTTGGGTTCTATTTGCTGCCATTTGGCGGGCTAAGGCTTGGATTGTGCCGGCATCAATACCACAAATTTCAGACGCCCATTGTGCATCTTTGGGTTGTCCATCTGTTTTTCCCATTAAGTAGGGAACAAATTGCTCGAAACCAACACAATATTCTTTTAAGAAGGTTTTATCATGCAAGTTTTCACTGTAAAGCGTGTGGGCGATGGCTAATTGCAGTGGGACATCCGCTTGCGGGTTAATCGCAATATGCTGAACATTAGTACGCCCAAGGTAATCATGAGTAGAGGTGATTATAGGGTCGATACTGATGACTTTTATCTCGCCACTAGCAGCTTTCTCTTTCAGTTGTTCATAATATTCATAAACGTCATGATCAGGACACCACCAGTTAGCTTGTTGGTTTTTAATCAGGTCAGAGCCCCATAATACGATGGTTTTACTATTTTTAAGGACTAGTGGCCAAGAGGTTTGTTGTTCATAAACCTCCATTGACCCGACAACTCGAGGTAAAATCACTTGTGCAGCACCCGTTGAGTAGTCTCCGCCAGTACTGACACTATTACCGTGCAGCGCAATGGCGCGGGCTAACATACCTGATGCATTGTGGAGCATCCCTGTCGATTGCCAGCCATTTGCAGTAAGTAATCCACTTGGTCCATAAGTTGTTTGAATACGTTCTAATTCTTGATAGAACAAATCAAGGGCCTCATCCCAAGAAACACGTACGAAGCGGTTATCACCTCGTTGTGAGGTGTCACTTAAATGGCGTTTACGTAGCCAGTCAACACGCACCATTGGGTAACGGATACGGGCAGTGCCATGCACATGGTCAGGCAATCCTGCAATCATTTTTGATGGAAATTTATCGTGTTCAAAGGGTTTTGCTTCGATAAAACGACCATCAACTACGGTAGCGCGAATTGCGCCCCAGTGTGACCCAGTTAGAATGCCTTCTTGTACCACCGCAGTTTGTTCTCCAGCTGTTGCAGCGTTAGCCTTACGTGGTGTTAATAGGGAAGGGCCTAACATACCCGCAACAGTGAGCCCGCCAAGCTGGAACAAAAAGTGTCGACGAGAAGCTTGAAAAGTTGGATTATTTTTCATTCTGTACTCCGTTATCACCGTGTGAAGATCCTGCGGTATCAGATGCATTCATTTGTAAGTATTTCAGTAAGGTACGCTCTTCTCGCTTATCTAAACTGGTAAAGCCAATCATACCGTTTAATGTGCCTATCCAACCGTTAGCATCAAAGTGAGCAATATCTGGCGCGCCATGGCATTGATTACAAGAGCCGTTATATAAAGAGTCTGCATAAGCCCATATCGGTTTTATATCATTGACCATATCACCTTGCTGCATCCATGCAGTCGCTTGCAGTTTGCTCCATGACGTATCTGTTGCAGCGACGACGGTGCTTTCTAAATTTTTCACATTTTCTTGAACATCACCACGTATCGAAGCTACGAAAATTCGCTTGCCGGGGAATTCAGATAGAACTCGTTGGCGACCATCGGTTTCTGTCCACCCTGTGATTTCAACTTGTAGCCAATCGCCATCACGTTTTAGGACTTTCACCTCTGAGGCAGGAAGTAACGAGCCAGCAGGGTCTTTATCCCCTTTATTTGCATAAATAGGTTTAATATCAAGTGAATACAGAATATCTGAATCACTATTTGCCTTAGCGCGCAGCTCATCGAATTGTTTACGAAAACCGCTGCTCATATCAGGTAATTGGTGGGCAATTCCTTTGTGGCAGTCAATGCAGGATTGATTCTCTTTCGCAGCGATTTGCATCTGGCGAGCTGCTTCTGGATTTTGTTTAGCGTGATCCATTGAGTCATAATCATGGCAAGAGCGGCAAGTAGCAGAATTATTTTCTTTCATGCGGGCCCACTCGCGTTCCGCAAGTTCGGCACGTTTGGCTTCAAATTTTTCTGGGGTATCTATCGAGTGAGCAATAAATGTTTGATAAATATCATTGCTTGCTTCGAGTTTCCGTTTAATCATGCCTGGAAGGTCGGAGGGAATATGGCAGTCATGGCATTCTGCGCGTACGCCAGATGCATTTTGGAAATGTACAGATTGCTTATATTCTTCGTAAACGGGTTCCATGCTATGGCAACTGACACAAAACTCGGTGGTGCTAGTCACTTTCATCCCAACATGGGGAACAACGATTAACGCAACACCCACTGCAATCCCGACAACGATTAACGTTAGCATTGACCAACGAGCACTTGGTTTTCGCAACGCTCTCCAGAGTTTCCGCATAATAGCCCCTGTAATTATATGGTTTAATACAGGCGATCTTATTGAGTTAATATGAATAGCGGTACTAGTCAGAATGAACAGCTTACGGCAAGATATGGGCAAATATGAACAGATATGAACAGAAGAGAGTATATCAATGACATCACATCATATTGTGGTTGTTGAAGATGAACCCGTTACTCAGGCTCGCTTACAGGCTTACTTTGAGCAAGAAGGGTATCGTGTTTCTGTAACGGGGAATGGCGCGGGGCTACGCGAAATTATGGACCAGCAAGCCGTTGACTTGATTCTGTTGGATATTAATTTACCAGATGAAAACGGGTTAATGTTAACAAGGGCACTACGTGAGCGTTTCACGGTAGGAATTATTTTAGTCACAGGTCGCTGTGACCAAATTGACCGTATTGTGGGTTTAGAAATGGGAGCCGATGACTATGTTACTAAGCCCTTGGAACTCAGGGAATTAGTCGTTCGCGTTAAAAATTTACTTTGGCGAATTGACCTTGCTAAGCCTTCGCAAGCTCAAGTTGTTTCACAAGATAATTGTTATCAGTTTGCTGGCTATTGCCTAAATGTTTCGATGCATACGCTCGAATTTGAGCATCAGGCTATCAAACTCACACGGGCTGAATATGAAATGCTAGTGGCTTTTGTGACGAACCCGCGGGAGATTTTAAGCCGAGAACGTCTTTTACGTATGTTATCTGCCCGACGAGTTGATAACCCTGACTTACGTACCATAGATGTACTTATTCGCCGTTTACGCCATAAAATCAAAGCGGATTTATTAGTGACTCAGCATGGTGAAGGCTATTTTTTAGCCGCCGATGTATATTGATATACGGGCCTAAAGCCTCCTGGAGATAATGAGTTGCGTAAGTGTTCACTATCTGCGTTTTGTTGGGTAAGCACTAAAATCGGCGGGCTTATATTGTTTGGAACCGGCTGCTTTTGTAGTACTTTGATGGCTTGTTCAATCACTAGCTCACCTTGCCAAACCATTTGGTCGCTGGCAGCCATAATAATTCGGCCTCTTTTTAACCCGCGGTAGACTTGGTGAGAAAGGTAAAAAGAGACAATATTCAATGGGTTCGTTAAGTTTCGGCCTTCACCCATTGCGGCCTCAGCAGCAATAGCAGTGCCAACGACGACATCGACATCAGGGTTACGCTCTAACATTTCATGTAATAGATTGCGTTGAACCTCAAGGTCGTTATCCCCTTGCGCCACATCCACAATTTGTACTTGGCTACCTGCAATAGCTTCTCGGAATCCTTGCTCCATTTCATGGCTGCCTCCGGCATTTAATGGGCCAGGCATAAGTAAAACTTTCAATGGTTTACCTTGACTCCATTGGACTAAATAGCGCCCCGGTTGATAACCCATTTGAAACCAAGGTACACCAACGCGGGTTTTAATTGTTTTATCGTGTGTCGCATTGATGACTTCAATGACAGGCGTATTTTCTACCAGTTGGCTAAGGTTTGGAAAAGTTGTGGTGCTACTGCCTAGTAAGATGGCATCTGCTCCCCATTGTTGGCACTGTGTAATTTGCTTTTGTTGGGTTGCTAGTTGGTTATATCCACCGGCTTCTAATACGTTTAGGTCAATGCCATAGTGTTTTGCCGCTTTTTGCATTCCGTAATTAATTGATAACCAATAAGAATCTTTTAGGCTAGGATAAAGCGCACACAACTTCCATGTTTTTGTGGCGGTAACGGGATCATGTGGTTGCTGGTCAAAATGCAGTGTGTCACGCCACTGAATTAGTGAGCTATCGTGCGCCGTTGCTAGGCTCAACAACGAGTGAAATGTGAACAGTAGTAAAATCAATACACGCATGATAGCCTCACAAACCAGAAACCTTTATCCTAAATGCATTCTTGCTGCTAACTCAACCATTTTAATTTTTAGGCTAACCAAACCGTGAATTTATCACTAACTAGACGACTATGGATGGGCTTTGCGTTGATGGCTGCATTGACCTTTATTAGCACCCTTGTGGGGTGGTACAACTTACGTTTTGTTAGCCAAGTTGAACAGGCCAACACCGAGGCTCTGATCCCAACCATGAATATGGCAAGGCAACTGAGTGAAGCGAGCGCTTGGGAGCTATTTTCTGCACAAAATCTCACAAATGCAGATAGCGAAAGTATTTGGTTAGCACAAGGACGAATGTTAACGGCACAAAGCCTTAAAATCACTAATTTACTGAAAATATTAAGAGAACAAGGCTTTAATACACAAAATATTGAACAACAAGAAAAAGAAATTGCTCAGTCATTAAGCCAACAGGGTGAATTAGTTGGGCAGCGGTTAAAACTGCGCGCAGAGCAGCAACAATTAAGGCAGCAGATAATTACAGCGGCGGGAGATATCGCCCAAAAGGCACATGGTCAGGCAAACAATGCCGCCACCTCAGCGGGAGCAACTCAAGTCAGTATTTACGACCTTATTGAAAGGAAACAAGGGGAACAAGCACAACAAGCCCTTGATCAACTAATTGATATTGACCTTGAATATGCCAGCCAAATGAGTGAGCTTCGATTAAGCGCGATGCGTGTACAGCAAATGGTACTTAATTTAGGTTCAAACCAGCCCCACCGCAATATGGCAGAATTAGAAAAACAGTTGAATTCTGCAGTTAAAATCTTACAACGTCGGCAAAAATATATTGAAGACCCTGCAGTGCGAGGCCAAGTAGAAAACGCGTTAAATAGCGTGAAGCGCTATACCGAGTTAATCGCGTTGTACCGGCAAGATAACGACATCACAACACGTTTACAGATTTTATCACAAAATAATATTGACCAATTTGCACGTTTTAGTAGTGAAGTAGCGCAATTAGTTGACATCATTGAGCTTCGTAACCAAACCGCATTGGGACAACTTAAACAAGCCAGTGAACGAGGGCAGAATTGGTTGTTAGCATTGAGTATTGTCTCATTACTCTCACTTATCTTGATCCTTTGGCGAGTGGTTTATCGTTTAGTGACAAAGCCGCTGGCACAGCAAACCCAAGCCCTTCAACGCTTATTAGAGGGCGATATTGACTCTGCATTTCCTGAAACTGCAGGGGTGAAAGAGCTTGATACGATTGGCCGTTTAATGGATGCATTTCGTGAAAGTGTTCATGCCTTAAATAATCAGCGTGAACAGCTAGCAGACGAAGTCAAAGCGAGGACGGCAGAATTGCGCGTGATGGTTGTTGAGCACCGCAAAGCTCGTTCTGAAGCAGAACAAGCCAATCAGGCTAAATCGGCATTTTTAGCGGCAATGAGCCATGAAATTCGCACTCCTCTTTATGGGATTTTGGGGACAGCGCAGCTGTTATTAGAAAATAAAGCACTTAACCAATATCATGATGATTTATATGCGATTACTGACTCAGGTGAATCTTTATTAGCAATTTTGAATGACATTTTGGACTACTCCGCAATTGAAGCAGGGGGACAAAATGTTTCCATCAATGATGAGCCTTTTGAGCCCAAGCCGTTATTAGAAAGTACTTTGTATTTAATGAATGCCAGTAATAAAAATAGTGCTATTCAGTTAGTTGCAGATATTGCGGATGATTTGCCGATTGCTTTACAAGGGGACCCGCTACGGATCCGACAAATTATCACGAATTTACTCAGTAATGCATTGCGCTTTACTCAAAAGGGGCAAATCACTTTGCGTAGTTGCCGTTATGGTAAATATTGGTTTATTGAAGTGGAAGACACAGGGTGTGGCATTGATAGCTCGCGATTTACTGATATTTTTAAGCCATTTGTGCAAGTAGATAGCCAGCGGGGTGGTACAGGACTTGGGCTGACAATTAGTGCAAGTCTAGCGCAAGCGATGGGAGGTGAATTGACGGTTAGTAGCCAGTTGGGGAGCGGGAGCTGCTTTCGTTTAACATTGCCGCTATGTATCACCTCTCATCCAGTGGGTAAATCGGCTGAGCTGCCATTAGACATGCGAGGTGTGAATTTATTACTCATAGAAGACAACCCATTGACTCAAAAAATCAGTGGAGAAATGTTAACCCGCAGTGGGGCTCAGGTAACCATTGTTGGCTCTGCTGCTGAGGCTTTGGCGACTCTACAAGCTGGTCAACAATTTACGGCGGCATTGGTGGATTTTGGCTTACCTGACATCGATGGTATCACCTTGGCTAAACAAATAGCGAAAACTTACCCTACATTGATTTTGATTGGTTTTAGTGCTCATGTGATTGATGAAACATTGCGCCAACGAACCAGCCAAGTTTTTCGCGGTATCATTCAAAAACCGGTACCAAGAGATATGTTAAATCAATTAATTGTTAAATATATTTCAGGTGGTGAATATACATTGTCTGATTCTGGTGTTCAGGGAGAAGTTATAAATTTACAACAGCTTGCCAGTGATGCCGAATTAATGGGATTCCAGAAAATTCGCGAATGGGTGAGTATTTTTAAACAACATTCCTTGCCTTTGCTCGATCAAATTGACATTGCACGAGCAGAAAGTAACGCAGAACAAATAAAGCGCCTTGCTCACCAGTTAAAAAGCAGTTGTGCCAGTTTGGGAATGCAAAACGCAGTACAAAGCTGCGTATTATTAGAACAGCAGCCAATGGCGGATACCCAATTGAAGGATGATATCCAGCAAGGCTTACGGGCTATTGATCAATGGTTGAATAAAATACATTGACTCTTTAACTAGCCCGTAAGGTTAACAAAGATATATATTCAGGACAAAAGCTTAGCGAGCAACCCGTAGGCCCCCGGTCACACCTTGTGGGCTCCAAAGTATTTGCCATAATTGAATATCTCTCGCTCTAAATGCACCTGCACAAGCATTTAAATAATAAGAAAACATGCGTTTGAAGCGAGGCGTATAATTATCTTCGAGCTCTGGCCAAGCCGCTTGAAAACGGGAATACCACGCCATAAGTGTATGGTCATAATCTGCACCAAAATTATGCCAATCCTCCATGACCAGTTTGCCTTCGCTGGTTTCGCCAATATTTTGTACAGACGGTAGGCAGCCGTTTGGGAAAATATACTTGTTAGTCCATGGGTCGACATTTACTTTATTTTGATTAGAGCCAATGGTGTGAAGTAAAAACAAACCATTAGTTTTTAAATTGCGTTGAATAACATCAAAGTAAGTCGCATAGTTTTTAGGCCCGACATGCTCAAACATGCCTACAGAGACAATACGGTCAAATTGGTCGTTGAGATTCCGATAATCGTCTAATTTAATATCGACATCTAAGCCTGCACAGCGAGCTTGAGCATATTTTTGTTGCTCAGCGGAAATAGTGACACCCGTGACAGAAACTCCATAATTTTTTGCTGCATAGGCAGCTAGCCCGCCCCATCCACAGCCGATATCCAGTAATCGCATACCTGGTTTTAATTGCAGTTTTTCGCAGATTAAATTTAATTTTTGTTCTTGAGCAAGAGGGAGGTTTTCAGGAACCGTTTCTAAACCTTTCCAGTAGCCGCAAGAATATTGCATATAAGGGTCGAGCATCAGGGAAAATAAGTCATTCCCGAGGTCGTAATGTTCTTCTCCAACAATGCGAGCACGTTTTAGGGTTTGTAAATTGCGAACGCGTGCGACAGCAATTTTCAATGTATCACTGAAATTATGAGGTATTTTTTTATCGAGCTTATGGCGTAATACATGTTGGAAAAATATGTCTAAACGTTCGCAATCCCACCAACCATCCATATAGCTTTCACCTAATCCTAATGAGCCTTGTTGTAGCACTCGTTTAAAGAATTGGTGGTTGTGAACTTGAATATCGAAAGGGCGGGAGCCATTAATTTTAATACCAGCCTCACTTAATAATTCAGCAGCAATGCGTTGCCAAGAATCGATAGTATTTTTTTGGTTAACGACTTGTTCAGTACTCATCTGATCTCCAATTTTTTTCAAAGTGGGATTCAGAGAACTTTATTTGTGACGTATTCGCGGTACAGCAAAACAGGAATATTGGCCACCGCTGCATGACAGTCAGTGTATTAGCGTTATTGTTGCTATAAATAAAGCTCAAATCCAGTTTCAGATAACTCTCTAAAAAATATAAAACGTTCGCATTGAATTTCAATAGAAATTGCGCTTAATACTTAGAAATGGCACTTATAACCAAAAAAGGAGTTCTTATAAGACGTTTATTTGCTCACCAAAGCTTTCAAGCTCTGCAATAAGTATTGGATTAAGTCTAGTATATAGGAATGAATTTTGTGTAAGAAATACGTCATTAGTTGCTTTTTATCCGATTAAGATTAGTTCTTCGGGCTGGTTTTATTTAAATTAATGATGAGCTATAAGACAATTGGCTCACCTACTGTTGTAGAGAGCCATTTTGGAATTAAAAATTAATGGTTAGATTTTTGGAGTATATCCATAACGGATGGTTTCCGTTTGTTCTAAATGAATTTGGGTTACCGCAGGTTGGGTATTGGCAATCACCTGACCATCACGAACCGAATAACGTACAGGAACTTGACGGCGCACGGCATCGAAGCCATTTTCTGCAGGTAAAATCAATAAACTAGCGCGTTTTCCTTCACTCACACCATAATCTTGCAAGTTCAACGTACGTGCGCTGTACTCACTAATCAGTTTCAGCCCATCATTGATTTGCTGGTAACCCATTAATTGGCAAACATGTAACCCCATATGCAGGACTTGCAGCATATTAGCTGTACCAAGTGGGTACCAAGGGTCAAAAACATCATCGTGGCCGAAGCAGACATTAATATCTGCGGCTAGCATCTCTTTCACTCGCGTAATCCCACGGCGTTTTGGATAAGTATCAAAGCGGCCTTGTAAGTGAATATTCACTAGCGGGTTAGCCACAAAGTTAATCCCAGACATTTTTAGCAGACGAAATAAACGGGAAGTATAAGCGCCATTGTATGAATGCATCGCAGTAGTATGGCTTGCCGTGACGCGAGAACCCATCCCCTGTGCATGTGCTAGCGCTGCGACAGTTTCCACAAAACGGGATTGCTCATCATCGATTTCATCACAGTGGACATCAATCAAACGGTCATATTTTTGTGCTAAAGCGAACGTTTTATGGAGTGATTCTACACCATACTCACGAGTAAATTCGAAATGTGGAATAGCACCAACGACGTCGGCTCCAAGGCGTAGTGCTTCTTCTAACAAGGCTTCGCCATTTGGATAAGACAAAATACCTTCTTGTGGAAAAGCAACAATTTGCACATCAACCCAAGGCGCGATTTCTTGTTTTACTTCTAACATCGCTTTCAGTGCGGTTAATGTTGGGTCTGACACATCCACATGGGTGCGAACATGTTGAATACCATTGGCAATTTGCCATTTAAGGGTTTGCCACGCGCGGTTTTTAACATCCTCGTGGGTAAGCATCGCTTTGCGCTCCGCCCAACGTTCAATGCCTTCAAAGAGTGTTCCAGACTGGTTCCAGCTTGGTTGCCCAGCGGTTTGAGTAGTATCCAAGTGAATGTGTGGCTCAACGAAGGGCGCGGTCACCAAACCACCTTCACCGTCTAAGCTGTTTGGCAATATTTCGCCTTCAGGTTGTGGAAGGATAGCTTGAATTTTTTGGTTGTCGATATCAATACGCCACAGCCCATCACGCTCGGGTAAACGGATATTATGGATATGTTTGATAGTTTGATTAAGCACGGGTCATCTCCGAATCAGTAGTATGGCGGCGATTTAATAATGGGTTAAGGATAGCGTAACATAATGCACCACCCAGCACGGCATTGACAGGGACAATACCTGGTAACCAGTTACCTGCGATAACCCCAGCGGCAACAGCGATTAATGCACTGATGTTGACATCACGCATTTTACTGCGGTCAAAGGTTTCGTAGCGGTGACGGTACATGAGGTAGTCTGCGATGATAATTCCACCAATAGGGGGGATAGCCGCTGATAAGAAAGTTAGCCAGCCGACAAAATTATTATATAGCCACAGTGCGCATAGCGTTCCTACCAGTCCATTGACAATGGATAAGGTTTTGCTGGATAAGCCGGTGATATTGGCAAACCCCAAGCCTGACGCGTATAGGGCGTTATCATTAGTTGTCCAAATATTTAGGCCTAAAACGATAATTGCGGGTAATAGTAAACCTTGAGCAATCATCACATCAGAGATATCTGCCATACCTAATGATGCAGCGCCAGCGGCGCCAAAGATAAACATCAATGAGTTACCAAGGAAAAAGGCAATAATAGCGACAAGTACTGCAATTTTAGGTCTTCGCCCGAAGCGCACAAAATCGGCCGTTAATGTTCCTGCACTCACAAAAGAGCCTACAACCATGGCTAAAGCAAGGTTAAAATCGATGGGTTTTGCGGGTACGACAGCCTGCAATGCACTCATTCCACCCATATCAGTGATAGCAAGGTAAACGGAGTAACTACCGAGTATCGCAATGGCAGGAACAGCAACGATTGACAGAACTGTAAGAGCAGAAATACCAAAAAACACAGTAACGGTCATTAAGACCCCGGAAATACCAATTAACCAGTTGATATCCCAGCCTGTTGCTTTACCAACAGGAATGGCAAACATCGCAACACCGACACCAAACCAGCCAACTTGTGTGCCGCCTAATAGGAAAGAGGGGAGCCATGAGCCTTTAATACCAAAAGAATAACGAGCAAGAAGGTGAGTGGTTAAGCCTGTTTTAGAACCAATAAAACCAAGAAATGCGGTGTAGATACCAAGAAGAAGATTACCGATAAGAACTGCGAGGAAGAAATCATGAAAATCAAGACCGGTACCGAGAGCGCCTCCGGTCCACATACTGGCGGAAAAGAACGTTAAACCTAGCATCACAAAGGTTAATGCTAGTCCGCCTTTCCGCGCTGATATGGGCACGGGGCCATGGCTATAATTTTTATCGTCAGGCACGATTGTCTCCAGTTATTTTTTTCAGGCCAAAAAAATCCGACGCATTTTATAGCCATCAAAACAAAAAGCAAACGTTTTCGTCAATGATTTAAAATAATTAATGTATTCAAGAATAATTTTATTTATGGAATTAAAAGTAGAAATAATAGATAACTTAGGGTTTAAATTGCCTTATTTTTCAGTAATTCAATGCATTCTTGAGCACCACGTTTAAGCACATGACCTTGCAAACATACCGCGTGAATAGGCAGTTTGAAGCCATTTGGGGTATTTTTAAACTCAAGGGGTTTTAGTGAGCCATCGTTCAATTTATCTTTAATTAGTGACAAAGGGAAATTTCCCCATCCCATACCACTCTCGACTAAACCGAGAGCCAAAGAAAAACTGTCTGTTTTCCAATAATTACTGGAAACTAGAATGCGTATATCACTCAATTCACGTTGGCGGCTCGCAATAATAATTTGCCGGCTTTCAACAAGGTCTTCGATATAGAGCGATGTTTTATTTTGTAAAGAGGGATGTTTAGCCGAAATGGTGGCAATAATTGATTCTTCGCCAATATAATGAAATTGCTCTTGAGAATTAACATTTAAACCGCCAAAGACAATCGCAAGGTGAATTTGTTGTTCATGTAATAACGGTAGAAGATCATCTTGAGGTGCGGTAATCAGTTCAATATGCAGTAAAGGATAACGCTGGCTTAAAATATGAAGAGCATCAAAGAGTAAATTGGCATTGATACCTGCTGCAATACCAATGGTCAATTTACTTTCGACACCTTGGGTCAACTCTAAAGAAAAAGTATTGAGTTGTGATAAATTAGCCACAATATGCCGTGCATAGGGCGCTAATGAAAGTGCCTTTTCAGTGGGCTTAGGCTCCCGAGTGTGTCTATCAAATAGTTCAAATCCAAGTTCAGCTTCTAGATTCGCCACGGCCATACTGACCGCGGATGGCACGCGTTTCAATGCTCTAGCCGCCGCAGAAAATGAGCCTTTATCTAACACGGTGAGAAAAATCGTTAGGTTGTCACTATTAAATGGCATTATTCACCTTTCAATAAAACTGATAGAAGCTGACTTTTATTATCATTGAATTATATTTATTTTACCACCTTGTTGATAATGATATTTTTGGAGGTGGGAAAATGCAGGGGATTAAACGTAAAATTGTTTTTGTCACAGCTTATGAGGTTATTGGTTGGTTAATTTCAGCGTTGGCATTGGCTTTTCTTTCTGGTAATTCAGCGGAAACAACAGGCCCATTAGCTTTAGTCATAACGACTATTGCAGTGAGCTGGAACTTTATTTTCAATACCGCATTTGAATATTGGGAATCAAAACAAAAATCACGCATTAGAACCTTTAGGCGCCGGTTTGTACACGCCATATTATTTCAATTAACGTTGGTGATTTTTTTAATTCCTTTAATTGCATGGTGGTTATCAATTAGTCTTTTACAGGCGTTAATACTCGACTTCGCCTTAATTATTTTTATCCCAATTTATACTTTCTTTTTTAATTGGGCATTTGATAAGATTTTTGGATTACCTAAATCTGCCTTACCGCAAGAGAATAACGCCACATCA
Source organism: Providencia sp. PROV182 (assembly GCF_028480325.1). Taxonomy (NCBI): domain Bacteria; kingdom Pseudomonadati; phylum Pseudomonadota; class Gammaproteobacteria; order Enterobacterales; family Morganellaceae; genus Providencia; species Providencia sp. PROV182. The sequence continues at coordinate 279,856 of NZ_JAMPOL010000004.1, forward strand.
TAGAAAAGTAAGAAAATTATCGAGTTTCCTTCCGTACTAACATTGTGCAGAAGGAAACTCGAATCACACATATTATTTTAATAACCTAGCCTTAACGGATTTCCCTTTAATTTTTCCTTGCTGTAAATGCTTCCAAGCTTGTACGGCAACCTCACGTTTGAGTGCGACGTAGGCATGGGTAGGGTGGATCACAATCTTGCCAATATCGGCACCATTGAGGCCAACTTCTCCGGTTAAAGCACCTAAAATATCTCCAGGACGTATTTTGGCTTTTTTACCGCCATCAAGGCATAAGGTCATCATTGTCGCTTCTAACGGAGTGACTCGTAAACCTGTCGGTTCGGTTTGCCAATTAAGCTTCATGTTTAACATTTCTTCTAGAGCATTGGCTCGTTGGGCTTCTTCTGGCGCACATAAACTAATTGCTAAACCGCTTTCACCAGCACGTGCAGTTCGGCCTATACGGTGAACATGCACTTCAGGGTCCCATGATAATTCATAGTTAATCACCATTTCGAGAGCTTTAATATCTAATCCACGGGATGCGACATCCGTAGCCACTAACACGCGGCTACTTCCGTTAGCAAAACGCACAAGAGTTTGGTCACGCTCACGTTGTTCCATGTCACCATGAAGCACTAAGACACTTTGTTTGCTGGCTGTTAAGGCATCATAAACGGCTTGGCAATCTTTCTTAGTATTACAGAAAACGACACAAGAAGCGGGCTGTTCACGGCTTAAGAGCTTTTGTAATAATTCAATTTTTTCGTGACGAGCGACTTCAAAAAATTGTTGTTCAACTGCTGGGAGCTCATCAACACTATTGATTTCAATAGTTTGTGGGTTATTTTGAATTTGCTGGCTAATTCGTGCAATTTCTTCTGGCCAAGTGGCTGAAAACAATAATGTTTGTCTATTAATTGGTGCGTAATCAATTATGGTCTCAATATCTGGCATAAAGCCCATATCGAGCATTCTGTCTGCTTCGTCTAAAACTAAAGTTTGCAATGCATCAAGTTGTACTGTTTCACGATTTAAATGATCAAGTAAGCGCCCCGGTGTGGCAACAATGATATGTGCTGCATGTGCAAGGGAGTCGCGTTGTACGCTGAAAGGCATACCACCACAGAGTGTCAAAATTTTGATATTAGGGATCGCGCGAGCTAAACGGCGCAATTCATTGGCGACTTGATCTGCCAGTTCACGAGTTGGACATAAAACTAATGACTGAGTTTTAAATAATTTGGCGTCAATATGTTGTAATAAACCCAGACCAAAAGCCGCAGTTTTGCCGCTGCCCGTTTTAGCTTGTGCTCGGACGTCTTTTCCGGCAAGTATAGGGGGAAGAGCGGCAGCTTGGATCTGCGTCATGTTTAGATAGCCTAACTCTTCCAAGTTAGTGAGTTGTTCCGCAGAAAGCGCATTTAGGTCAGCAAATGAAGTCACAATACAATCTCAAATAGAATAAAAGGCATAATAGCGCTAATAATACTATTCCTACCTTACTCTGTCTGTTTTTAATTCGTCATTAATGTAGAATCCGGCTATCACTGATATAGTTCAAAATTAAATCAACAGGAAGTAATGAAATGGAAAATTTGCAACAGCGGCTAATTAATTATCGGCAGCACTTAGAAAGTGGTGAATTGAAATTTGCTTATGAGTATTTGATTAAAACTATCATGCAAGTAAAACAATATATTGCAAGAAATCCAGATACAGAATTTAAGTGTGGAAATGTATCCCCAGGCTATTTGGATTATACCTATTTTCCATTAGTTAATAGTTTTTTGACGGCAAGAAAACTTCGATTTGGACTCGTGCTAAATCATAACACGCTAAATTTGGAACTGTGGTTAATGGGGCAAAATGCAGCCGTACAAAAAGAATACTGGCAGTGTTTGAAAAATAGCCCTTGGAATCTAGATAAAACTGAAATGCCACAATACAGTGTGTTAGCAATCAATTTACTTGTTGAACCTGATTTTACCGATAAAGATACACTATTTATGGATATTGAAAAGACAATATTTCCAGTTATGGAAGAGGTCATTCAATATCTTGAAAGTAGCAAATGATGTTTTGGAAATGTCGATGGCTTTTAGCACCACTTAAAAGTGGTGCTAAAAAGAAGGGGGGTATTCAATATTGATGTCTTAGATAGGACCTAAATTTGTCATTACAGCATATATTAGAGCGACAATAGAAATGGCTATCCATGTGAAGACTAACGGCCAAATAAATCTCACCCATTGTGTATAAGGAATTTTTGCCGTTGCAAGTACAGCCATTAAAATTCCAGAGGTTGGGTTAATACAGTTAACAACCCCTTCTCCAAGCAATACAGTTTGCACTGTCGTTTGGCGAGTGATTTCTAATAAATCGCCCATTGGCGTAAAAATAGGTACAAGCACTGCCGCTTCACCAGAACCTGATGAAATAAAGAAGTGCATAATTGCCGCGGTTGCGAACATGGAAAGGGCAGATAAGGTCTTCGGTAAGCCATCCATCATTGAAATAATGGCATTAACGATGGTATCTAAAATCATCCCATCAGATAATACGATAGCAATAGCGCGTGCCATACCAACGATAAACGCGCCACCTACCATTCCCGCACAACCTTTTAAGAAGCCTGTTGCAATGGTATTAGGAGACATGCGGTTTAAAATACCCACGCCAACGCCTAAGATGATAAACATAGCCATCATCTCTTTTTCTCCCCAGCCCCACTCAACAGCACCGAAAATAAATCCGACTAAGCAGAATGCGCTATAGGAAAGAGTAATGACATGCAAAGCTGAAATTTTAGAGGTTTGGTGTTCGTCGGTATTAATTTCAATCTCAGGACGAACCATGCCTTTATTACGACATTTCTTGGTATAAATCGTTAAAAATAGAATACCCGCGATAACAAATGCAATATAAATAGCCATTCTAAAACCGAGGCCGGATAACAACGGGACGTCGGCTAAACCTTGAGATAAACCCACTGTCATTGGTGCCATGATTGAGGCATTAAAGCCCGAATAAGCCGCAACATAGACTAAAGCAGCACCAAATTTGTCGTCCATTCCCACGGATTTAGCGACTAAAAGACCAATAGGAACAAATGCAATAATTGAGTTAACGACAATCCCTGTTGTCCCTAAAATAGAAAAAACGACAAAGAATATACTGATTAGTAAAAAGTCATTAAGTCTTTTACTGCGCGAGATATTATTGAGTACTTTTTTGATGGCCCCGGTTTCCTCAAGAAGATGTAAAGCACCTCCAGTGAAAATAATCAAAAAGATAATAGGAGCAGCTTTGATTAGACCATCAGCTATTGAGGTGAAAATTTGCCCTGGCAAAATACCGTGTTGTTCTGGTAAGCGCTCATAACTTCCGGGAATGGTATAAGAACTAGATACTTTTGTTTCTATACCATCTTTTACCATGGTGATGACTTTTGTTTCTGATGCATATTGCCCCGCAGGAACGATCCACGTTGCAATACCCGCCAATACTAAGATGAAAAACAAAAGAACATAAGGGTTCAGACCTTCAGAACGTTTTTTAGGTGGTGTTGTTGTGTTTGTTGACATCGTTGTCATAGAGTTTCCTATTGGATTATTATTTATTGTGTAATGCGTTGTAATACATTGAAAAATAACTGTGCACGCTCTGTGAGTGACGGTATTTCTAAGTATTCTTTATCACTGTGCTGGTATCCACCAATCGGGCCTAACCCATCTACAGTGGCCGTTCCGACACCTGCAGTAAAAGAGGCATCAGAGCCACCACCCGTCGAAACATCAAGTAAATCAATGTTTAGTTGCGCAGCTTCTTCTTTAATGATGTTGATAAGAACGGTGCTTTCATCCGTTTTAGCCATAGGTGGGCGATTAATTCCGCCTGTTAAAGTGAGTTTGATGCCGTCTAATACTGGTGTACTACATACTTCCCTGACTTTTTTATCGATCTCAATACCCTGTTCTTCAGACGAAATACGGACATCGATTTCTGCTCTGGCATTCGGAGCTACAGTATTCACAGAGGTTCCACCAGAAATTAGGCCAACGTTAACGGATAGGCCTTTATCATGAGCAGAGAGTGCGTGTAACATTTGGATTTTATATGATAATTCCTGAATTGCACTAATGCCTGCTTCGGGGGCAATACCTGAATGAGAGGCTTTTCCTTCAATATTTAATACATAAGTTCCAACACCGCGGCGAGCGCTCACTATAGCGCCATTGGCACGAGCAGGCTCCATCACAAGTGCGTAGCGCTTTCCTAATGCACATTGTTCGATGACACCGCGAGATGAAATAGAACCAATTTCTTCATCACAATTGAGGAGGATTTCAATATTTTTGTAGCGAATATCTTGATTGTCATAAAGTTGCTTCATGACTTGATATACCATGACATGGCTGCCTTTCATATCAATCACGCCAGGGCCATAAGCTCGATCACCTTCAATGCTAAAAGGACGTTCAGCAACGGTGCCTTTAGGAAACACGGTATCTAAATGCAATAAAATTAATATATCAGCCTTTATTGAAGGGTGATATATTCGATAATTATTGCCGAGTGATTCATTTTCAATGATTTCGACTTCGAACCCCATTTCGCGATATTTTTCACACCAGACAGCAGCGTGGTTATCTACACCTTCTTTGTCATAAGAGCCTGATTCGATATTGACTACTTTTTCAAGTAGCTTAAGCATACTGTCTTCATGCGCTAAAAAGTTATTATTCATGGTTGTTTCCTTATATTGTATTTACTACAAAATTAAGTTGTTTTTATTGGGGTAAATTTAATTTTAGGTGATATCAAAACAGGGTGTATATTAAGTTAAATTTATCTGATTCAGATTTTCACTAAATTAAACGCTGCTTTCATTAAAGGTAAAAAAACAAAAGAAAAAGGCAGTGTTAAAATTTGCTAATAATAATTGCGATTTTTTTTGATTCTCACTGTTTGTATTATGGGAAATAAATACCATAAATTTTTATGCTCTAGTGAGTCGTACCACAGTAAAGGATATAAGAAGTACCAATACTTGATAGTTGAATCATAGGTATTTTTTGACTGTATCATAATAAATAATTTGTATACAAGATGATTATTCACTAAAAATATAAACCCATTTAGAGAGTAATTTTATGGGGATATATAAGATGGAATACATTGCTGATATTGTTCGAGCAAGTTTGAGTTTCTAATGAAAAATTCTGTATTAGGCTAAATTGAGATTCTTTAAGAGAGTGTGATTAGAATAATTTATAAAATATATAGTGGTTATGCGTTTTTCTAATAATTTAAATAACGATAGCAATTCATTTTTCATAGTTTGTAATATTTAACTGTGTTTTTTTTAAGCAAAAAAAGTCAGAGTGATTAAATTAAAAACAACTCAGTCAAATTTAGTCTCTGTGCTTTTCTTATAAATAGCCTTTGAGCATATTATTGCTTGATAGCCACTCTTTGACGTATTAATTGTATTTTTATTCATCGACTTTTTCTGTCTTCTAAGCGATATAGCTCATTGTAAGAAATAAGGTGAAAGAGAATAATTTTCTCTTATATGACTATTATGCAGCATGAGAAGAAGCCAATTAGGCGTAAATACTAAGGTGTATGTTAAATTAACGACAAAATACCTACCAAATAATTACATTACGTGATGAAAAATTTAACTTGCATAGAACATTTATTGTTTTATTTTAGTGGCTTATGTGGTTTTTACTGGGTAATTGATTGTGAAGAATAAACAAAATAATGATATTGTGACGGCTAGCTCATTTATCAAAACTTAACCAACAGCATGAATTTAAAGGCTATTTGTTCTTGAATAGAAAAATTTTCTCTTAATTTGAAAAAAGGCACCAATTTTTAGAAAAAATTTTCTATTTCCCTGTGGCATATTTCTTTTAGCAACAAATATAAAGATATCATTTTTACTTTACTATATTGGGTTTTAGATAATGACTAAGAATATTGCTACAATTTTAATTCATGGTGGAAAGCAGCAAGATACTGTTAATCATGCTATTTTTCCTGCTATTACAACAGCCAGTACTTTCGTTCAACAAAGCTTAACAGAGCATGGTGAATATTGTTATTCACGTTGCAGCAACCCAACACGTTATACATATGAAACCTTATTAGCTGAAATTGAAGGTGGAAGCTATGCAACAGCGACTGCATCCGGTGTGGCTGCTTCAAGTTTAGTTTTAAATTTATTACCAAAAGATTCACATATTATTGCAATGAAGGGTGTTTATGGAGGAACTTTTCGGTTATTTGAACGAGTTTCAACCATTAATAGCGGTCACCAAATAGACTATGTTGATTTGAATAATCTTGATGAAGTTAAAACAAAAATAAAAGATAACACACGCTTAATTTGGATTGAAAGCCCAACTAATCCATTATTAGAATTAGTTGATATTAATGCTATTTGTTCACTTGCCAAAGAGCATAATATTTTAACTTGTGTTGATAATACATTTGCAACAGCTTGGAACCAAAAACCATTAGAATTAGGTGCCGATTTAGTGATGTTATCGGCAAGTAAATATATTGGCGGCCATTCCGATTTAATTGGTGGTGCGGTGATCACCCAAAGAGAAGACTTAGCCAGCCGCCTTGATTTTCTAAAAACCACCCTCGGAGCAATTGCTTCTCCTTTTGACGCCTACCTTGCTTTACGTGGATTAAAAACATTAGCATTACGTATGGCAGCACAATGCAGTAATGCCGCACAAGTTGCGAAATATTTATCAAAACACCCGAAAGTTGAGCAGGTTTATTACCCTGGATTACCTTCGCATCCTCAATATGAATTATGCAAAAAACAAATGCGTACAGGAGGAGCGGTTGTGACGATTAAATTAGCAGGGGATATTGAAGACACCAAAGTCTTTTTATCTAAAGTTAAATATTTTGTTTTAGCGGAATCATTGGGGGGGGTTGAAAGTATGGTGAACCATTCGGCAACCATGTCACATGGGTCGATGACAAAAGAAGAAAGAGAAAGTATCCAAGTATTTGACACCACATTACGTTTATCCGTAGGTATTGAAGATATCACAGACTTATTAAATGATTTAGAAAACGGACTATCTTAATTTATTAAAATCAAAATAAAATATAATAAGAGAGCATCTAATGAATGATTATGGGATTTGGACCATTGTCACGCCAATGGTGACGATACTTTTAGCCATTTTTACACGACAAGTTATATTATCATTATTACTGGGGATATTAGTTGGTTTTACCGTTATATATGATCACAATATATTATTAGGTATAAACGGAACGCTCGATGGCATTATTAATACGTTTGCATCACCGGGAAACACAAAAACAATTCTATTTATGGTAATGATTGGCGGAATTATGCGGCTCGTCGTTGTTACTGGAGGTGTGCGTTCATTGGTTAAATTATTAACAAATAAAACAAAGTTAATTAAAAATAAAAAAGCTGTTCAATTAATGGCGATGATTATTACATCGTTAATTTTTATTGAAAGCTCTATTAACCAATTAATTGCTGGAGCATCAACAAAAACATTAGCGAAGAAATACGGAGTTTCGCCAGAAAAAATGTCCTACATTGTGCAGACTTCCTGTGTATCAGTGTGTTCATCAGCCATGATTAACGGATGGGGAGCGGCAATGATGGGGGTTATTGGCGTACAAATATCTAAAGGTTTAATTACTGGAGAGCCTTTTGAAATTTTAGCTGGCTCTATGGTATTTAATATCATGGCGTGGTTTTCCCTCGCTTCAGTGCTGTTTTATATTTTCTCCAATGTTTCTTGGGGGCCAATGAAAAAGGCGGATTTACGCGCAGAGCAGCAGGCTTTAACTTTATTATCCGCGGAAGAAGCTGAGCAGGATGATGAAGATATTATTGAGCACCCTAATTGCCATACTTCTCTTAATTTCTTTATCCCAATTTTATCAACGGTATTAATGGTACCTGTTGCGCTTTATATCACCGGTAATGGCGATTTTAGTAAAGGTAGCGGTTCAACATCGGTATATTGGGGAGTCATGTTTGGAACTTTAGTCTCTTTTGTGTGGTTCTTAGCACGTCGTGTACTTAATATTGAGACTTTCTTTAAAGAATTATATATCGGCTATGCCAGCATGGTAAAAATTAGCTCGGTGATGATCCTCGCTTTTTTAATGGGAACCGTTTCTTCAGATTTAAATACCGGTGCCTATATAGCAGAAATCACCTCGGGTGTTATTTCGCCAGCTTTCTCAATAGGTTTTATTTTCTTAATTAGTGCGGTGATGTCATTAGCAACAGGAACATCGTGGGGAACATTTGCCATTATGATCCCAATTGGTGTGCAATTAGGACTTTCAGTCGGAATGCCTGCTGAATATATGATTGGTGCAGCCATTGCAGGTTCAATTTACGGAGACATGACATCACCAATTTCCAGTGATGCAATTGTGGCTTCTATGGCAACAGATTGTGACCATATTGAGCATATTCGTACCCAAATGCCTTATGCAACAGTCACGGCCGCGTTTGCGCTGATGGTTTATCTGTATTTAGGTTTCACATATTAATAAAGTGAATAAAATAATAAAGATTAGGCAAAATTAGCTGCAATAAATAAAATAGATTTATTTCAAGGAGTAGCACCACTAGCAAAACTAAATAATCATTCAGAATATTTAGGTCGTGATATTTACACTGATGGTGCTCTTGTTATTTTTGCTTATTCTGAAATCAATATAGCAACAATTAAAATAGACTTCTGATAATGCGATTTTATTATGAAAATTAATACCAAGGTTATTCATGGATATCCCATGACAGATAAATATACCGGAAGTTCTTCTATTCCGTTATATCAATCATCCACATTTTCACAAGCCAATATTGAGGAAAGTTACGACCATATTTATTCGCGTTTTTCCAATCCAACAAGAGATGCATTAAGTGAGGCAATTTGCGCGATTGAAAACGCAAAATTTGCTGAAGTTTTTTCCTCAGGAATGGCAGCAATAAGTGCCGTATTGCTTAATTTTAGTCAGGGCGACCATATTGTTGCCTGCAAAAATATATATGGTGGCTCTTTCCAATTAATGACTGAATTTTTGCCACGCTACGGTATTTCAGTCACATTTGTTGATGCGACTAATCCAATGAATTATCAGCAAGCAATAATGGAAAACACCAAAGCGTTTTATATTGAAACGCCATCTAATCCAACGTTACAAGTGACGGATTTAAAATCTGTTATTGGGATTGCGCAGCAGCATAATATTATTACTATCTGTGACAATACCTTTATGACGCCGTTGTTATCAGATGTTATTTCTCTTGGAATTGATTTTTCTATTAATAGCGCAACTAAATTTATTAATGGCCATAGTGATGTGATCTTGGGGACGGTAGCAACGAATAACCCTGAATATGCGAGGTGGTTACATAAGTCTGCAGTTGCTATTGGCAGTATTGCTGCACCATTTGATAGCTGGCTGACAATGCGAGGTTTAAAATCAATGGCAATGCGGGTTGAACGAGCAAGTGAAAATGCGCAAAAGCTTGCAGAATATCTGAATGAGCATCCAAAAGTACAACACGTTTTTTATCCGGGGTTAGCTTCACACCCAAACCATATGATTCATATGCAACAGTCCAAAAATGGCGGAATGGTGGTTTCCTTTGATTTGGGTAGCTATGACAATGTAAAACAATTTTTAGAAGCAATTCGTATTCCACTCGTTGCGGTCAGCTTAGGGGGAATTGAATCAATTATTTCCTACCCTAAAATGATGTCTCATGCGTGTATCCCTGAAGAGGAAAGATTACTGCAAGGCGTAACGGAAGGATTATTGCGTTTCTCACTGGGCTGTGAAGATATTGATGATTTACTTGCTGACGTCGGTTCTGCTTTATCGCAAATACAGTAATTAGGCGACTATCAACGTATTTTAATTCCTCAGTGGCACTAATCACATGCCAAGAAAGTACCAATAATATATTCAAGCCCTCTAAATAATCAGATTATTTAGAGGGCTTTTACTTCACAAAATAGTTATTTGAACGATATAAAACTAAAGACAAAGCTCTTTATTCGCTGGATTTAATTTAGCGGCTTGTTGGATATGTCTTAAAGTTTCAGTGGCCAATAGTGCGGAGGCTTCATAAAATGCATTCCCGCTTTGCAATTGCATTTTCTCTAAATAGCGATAGACCCAAGGTAGAAAATGTAATTCTAGCAATTCGCGTAGTAGTTCTGGTTTATTTTCAATCACCCAGGCGGTGAGAAGAAATAATAACCCTACATGATCTTCTGGCTCTTTTTGGTTTAATTCAATATTGATTTGGTTATTACGGAGCCATGCTCTTAACTCAAGTGTCGAAATACCAAAAATAACATTTTCTTTATCAAGATAAACAGAACCCCAAGGTGGTGCTGGTAATGCATAAGGGCCTATAAATAAGCGCTGATAGGCTTCTTGTAATGTTTCTGATTCAGAAAGACTATCTTGAAAGAGTTTATCAATACGTTGGCAATCATAATCCTGAGTAAATGGCCATTCAGTTAACCATTCGCTCGTCGTAAATAAATCAATTAACTTATTTACGCGTGCATCAGAAGGGTCATAATAAAATAATGCCCCTAAAGTTTGCGCGCAAAGCGAAAAATCTGCCAATAATTTTTGTTCCATATTTGTCCACATTGCTATGTTGATGATGACTCTTTGGTGTGATCGTAGCGAAACATGAGATTGTTGTCGATGATAAGAAAGTCATTAACCTTCTTATCATCGTAAAAAACAATGAATTAGTCGTTAGCCTGCAACAGCCATACCCACCGTCATATGCAGCCCGTAGAAAATGCCTCTACCAATCAATTCACCAAAAATCACCAATAATACGGCGACTAGTAGCCCAATAATTGAAGGGTTTTTCATTTTAACATGTGGGTAAATCCAGAAAGCTAGTCCCAATGTTAAGCAAACAGTACGCCATCCCATCAGTGAGGCATAATCAGGAACAAGATCCGATGCTTTTTGTACCGAACTTTGGATAGATCCTAATTCAAATCCTTGTGCCGTTACCAAAATACTGCTCGCAATAACCGCAACAATACTGATTAATATAAAAAAGCGGATGTTATTGATATCATAACTTGCTATACGCAATAAAAATGCGGCAAGAACAGGCCCTGCAATAAAACTGGTTAGGATAAATTGCAAACTACCATAGTGATTAAACCAAGTTGGGACGGTATCAATTTGGTAAACGCGAGATATGGCATAAATAAATATTGCCGCACAAATGATAGTGACGATTAACCAAATATTGCCGACAGACTTGGGCATCTTCTTTAATAATGACAATAACCAATATATCCCACCTAAGGCAAAGAATATTGAGCCACTGACTATTTCGTTACTGAGCGCTGAATGCCCAACACGTATCATCGAATTAAAGGCACGCATCGGTGAGCCCATATGTAGCATGGAGAGTAAAAAGCCAACTCCCATTAACACCCATAAACCAAACATGCTCATCACTATTTTATGATGCTGTTCTTGCATGGGTTTCATTAACAATACCAGAGCCATGAGAATAAATGCGCCAGCAACACTTTGACCTATAACGGTGAAGAAGATTAACGGATATTCATGTAAGCCTGCGCCCATTTTAAACTTCCTCCGGATTAGCTAAATAACCTGTGGTGTCGCCCACAGGACGGCAATTTGCATTGAGATTTAATACAATATTGGGTTTGGTATAATGTGCTGCTGGTAGCGGTGCTATTTCATTGATTGTTCCGTATTTCTCACGTAACTCTTCAATGGGCCCAAAATCTAATGCACGTAGCGGGCAAGATTCAACACAAATGGGTTTTTTACCTTCAGCCACACGTTCATAGCAGCCATCACATTTAGTCATATGCCCTTTGACTGCATCAAACTGTGGTGCACTATAAGGGCATGCCATATGGCAATAACGGCAACCAATACAGACACTTTCGTCAACAACGACAAAGCCATCTTCACGTTTATGCATTGCGCCACTTGGGCAAACTTTAACGCAAGCAGGGTCTTCACAATGGTTGCATGAAATAGAGAGGTAATAAGAAAATACATTTTGATGCCATGCGCCATCTTGCTCTGTCCAGTCGCCGCCTGCATATTCATAAATACGACGAAAATGAACATCAGCGGATAAGTTTTTAAAATCTTTACAGGCGAGTTCACACGTTTTGCAGCCCGTACAACGTTGTGTATCAATATAAAAACCATATTGTTGTGACATACCGGGCTCCTTATAGTTTTGCAATTTCAACTAAGTTAGTATGCTGAGGGTTTCCCTTAGCAAGCGGTGAAGGGCGTTGAGTTGTGAGGACATTAATACACCCGCCTTGGTCTACTTTTTTGCCAAACATATCGGCATCTAACCAAGCCCCTTGGCCCATAGCCGTCACCCCAGGCATGATCCGCGGAGTCACTTTAGCTGGAATATGAACTTCACCTCGGTCATTGAAAACTTTGACCATATCACCCTGCTTAATACCACGCGCTTTGGCATCTATTGGGTTAATCCATATTTCTTGGCGGCAGGCTTGTTTTAAGATATCAATGTTGCCATAACTTGAGTGTGTTCTGGCTTTATAATGAAACCCTGTCATTTGTAATGGGTATTTTTTATTAAGGCTATCGGTATGGCTTTCAAAGCCTTCTGTGTAAATTGGTAACGGATTAATCACATCATCTGGTGCTAATTGCCATGTTTTCGCTATCTCAGCTAGGCTTTCAGAGTAAATTTCTATTTTTCCTGAAGGTGTTTTCAGTGGATTAGCTTGAGGGTTATCTCGGAAGGCTTTAAATCCAATGACATGCTCATCTGGGCATTTGTGCTTGAAAATACCCACGGTTTTCATTTCTTCATAAGTTGGCATATCAGGGTAGCGTTCGCGACTTTTTTCACATAAATATTTAACCCATTCGTGCTGGCTGCGGCCTTCGGTGAATTTCTGTTCGACATCAGGGCCTAAGCGTTTAGCAATTTCCGACAAAATTTCATAGATGGGTTTACGCTCAAATTTAGCGCTAGTCGCTGGTTGGCCTAAGATCATGTAAGACATGTTTCCTGCGGACTCGCTAGGAATAAGGTCTTCTTGCTCGGTAGGCATTAAATCAGGTAATAAAATATCGCAATATTTTGCTGATGCCGTCATGAAATGGTCGATACCAACAATCATTTCGCATTTGCTGTCATCTTGCAAAATTTCATGGGTACGGGCGATATCACTGTGCTGATTTATCAATGTGTTACTGGCATAGCACCATAAGAACTTAATGGGAACATCTAATTTATCTTTCCCTTTGATGCCATCGTGAATGGCGGTCATTTCTGTGCCGCGTTCAATCGCATCAGTCCATGTGAAAACGGAAATTTGTGTTTTGACTGGGTTATCGAGCATTGGGAACCATTCAACACCTGAATCATAGGTGCCTTCACGACAGCCTGAATTTCCGCCACTGATACCAACATTACCTGTGATAATGGCTAACATGGCAATTGCTCGAACGGTTTGTTCACCATTTGAATGACGTTGAGGGCCCCAACCTTGAACAATATAAGCGGGTTTCGCTTGGCCTATTTCACGAGCTAACTTAATGATTTTATCTGCTGGAATACCTGTAATTTTAGCGGCCCACTGTGGTGTTTTAGCCACACCATCAGCACCTTGGCCTAAAATATAGGCCTTATAGTGACCGTTTTGAGGAGCAGAAGCCGGTAAGGTTTTTTCGTCATAGCCAATACAGTATTTATCCACAAACTCTTGGTCTACCATATCCTCAGTGATAATCACATAAGCTAATGCAGCTGCAAGTGCGCCATCAGTACCAGGGCGAATAGGTAACCATTCATCTTCTCTACCAGAAGCTGTGTCATTATAACGAGGGTCAATAACTATCATGCGCGCATTCGAACGCTCACGTGCTTGTTCGACATAATAAGTCACACCTCCACCACTCATACGAGTTTCGGCTGGGTTATTACCAAACATCACAACTAGTTTTGTATTTGCGATATCGTCGGGGCTATTGGCTTCTTGAGAACCATACAGATAATTCATACCCGCACGAATTTGCGCAGTACTATAACTGCCATAGCGGCTCAGGAAACCACCACATGAATTCATTAAACGATAGGGAACATTCGAATTGGTGATATTACCGCCATCAACGCCAGTGCCATAGAGAACATGCACCGCTTCATTGCCGTAATTTTGCAAAATATCGCGCAAACTATTACCAACGGTATCTAGGGCCTCTTCCCATGAAATTCGGACAAATTTGCCTTCACCACGTTTACCCACACGTTTCATTGGGTACTTTAATCTATCTGGGTGGTTCATTCTTCTACGGATTGAGCGGCCACGCAGGCAAGCTCTTACTTGATGATTGCCATATTCATCTTCTCCCGTGGTATCAGATTCAACCCAATATACTTCATCGTCACGAACATGGAGACGTAATAGGCAACGGCTACCACAGTTAACGGTACATGAGCTCCAAACGGCTTTTTCTTCAGCGGATGTTGAGTTTTGAGTGTTATCGATTGCTTTTGCATTGAAAGGAAGTGATAAACCGCCTACTGCAGCAAATAAACCGCCTGCAGCGCCAGATTTCACGACATTGCGCCTTGAGATAGGGCTATTTAATAATTTATTTTTTGTATTCATTGATATGAGCCTTTATGACCATATTAAATATAATGTTATTCAAGGGTTATCTTACTCTGACATGTTTAGTTTTTTTTGCGCCATATCAATGAAGTTATATTTGCAAAACTGGTAACTTTTCTATAATAAATAAATTATATTGATAATTAATATCATCTTAATATCATGAATAAAAAGGATTTTTTATTTTCCTTGCTGGCGATTGAAATTTTAGAAATGTTAATGTTTGGTTTTGTAGAGAAAATATTTCTCTAGGTGAGGAGTTTTCGAAAAATAGGGAGAATATTTCTAGCAGTATAGTTGGAAAATAATAATAAATTTCTCTAGAGTCATTAATTGTTCTAAAAAATTAATAAAGATTATCATTATTTTTCGGAATAAAAAGCAAATACGGAATAACTATCTATTAGATGAATATCTAATACCTAATTAAGACGTAGCTTCTTAGTGGGAATAATATTTATTTTCAACTGAGGTTAATTAAATTCAATATTAAGTGTTATAGATTGAGCAAAACCTGCAGGTGGTTTACCTACAGAGCGGCTTTTTTGTACTGCAAGCAAAGCAGCTTGATCTAATAAATCATTTCCTGAGCTACTTGCTAAGCGAATTAAGCTAATTTCCCCGTTTTGGCTTAATTGAAATTGTATTGTTGCAATACCACGGTTTTTCATTTTTTTAGCGCGGCGAGGGTATTGTTTATTTCTCTCAACTTCTTGGCGTAGTTTTTCACGGTAAGCATTAATTAATTGGCTATTAGTATCACTAGTCGCATGTTGGTTTTTGGGGCCTTTTATTCCTGCGGATTGAGACGATACAAGGGCTCCAGCCTTTTGTTGTTGTGCGATTGGCAAATCATTTTTAATTTCTGTATTAGCTGGTTTGTGAGCGTTTTCAGTTCTTTTAGTGAGTTCTTTGGGCTTCACAGGTTCTTTTGGGGTTTTGATCACCTTTTTTTGCTTTTTAGGCGCAACAATGACGGCGTGTTCAACTATTGGGCTGGAAGCAATTTTTACCTCACTAGGTGTGTCTATAGGAAGGGGGAGCTCTTCAGGTTCTGCAACGTTGACAGCTTGAGTCAATGCGATCGATATAATAGGCGCATCCTGTTGTGCTTGGTTTTTTAAGGATAATGATTGAGCCGTAACATAGGTTAAGTACCCAATAACAAGAACATGAAGTGTTATGGATAGCATAAAAGTGATTAATTTTCGACTCATCATAAAACCTCAATATTCTTTCTCGTTGAACCTAAAGAGGGGAGACCAATTCAGGTATTAAGTAGTTATGTTTGAGTTATGACTCATAAGGTAAAATAACGATTCGAATTATATGTTAATAATTATCAATTGCAAATGATAGTTATTATCAACTTTGGTGGGTGCATATTATAATTTGTTAATATTTTGATTTTTAATGAAATATTATTTATAAGTAAAAAGGCTTGGTGAGTAGCCAAGCCTTAATGAGGTTAATTGTGTGATAAATTAGTTAAATATCATTCTCTATTTTATTTTTTGCAAAAAAAAGAGGATTATTTCGGCGTGTTTATAGGGGTTTTAATATACAAAGAACACCGTGAAGATAAGCAACACGGTGTTCGAATATTTATTAATAGTAAAATTAAGAGCGTTTAGCTACCGCTTCAGAGATACTTACTGCGTTCTCTCTATTTGCAAACCAACGGACACGTAAAAGGTCATATCCAAGATTAAACGCATAAGTATAAAATAAGAAAAAGACAAAAAAGCCGATTTCAAGTAAGAATGCATCTAAGAATGACATTTGAAGTAAAAACGCCAGCATTGGGACACCCATGATCACAAAGCTTAATTCAAATCCAACAGCATGAAAAACACGCACTTTGGCTGGGCGAGCCCCCTTGGATAAAGGCCAATAACGGTCAAAAGCCATGTTATAAAATAAGTTTAATAGCATTGCCAGCGTCGATAAGACAATAGCCACTGTTCCCATTTGGAAAATTGAGCGTCCTAAAAGCCACGCACTGACCGGTGCAGTTATCGCAATTGCGATGACCTCAAATGAAACTGCATGAAAAATTCGCTCAGTTAATGTTTTTGTATACTTGCTCATAACTACCTCAAAGATATAGAAAATTAATTTTTAGGTAAAAATCGAGTGCAATTATTTGCTATTTTTTATATATATACAAAATGGCAGCCATCGAAAAAAGCGATACCTTATGAACTATTCTATAGAAACATTGCGTACCTTTGTGGAAGCGGCATCCTTAAAGTCATTCTCTGCTGCGGCACGTAAATTAAATAAAAGCCAATCAACTGTCAGTACGACAATCAGTGGTTTTGAAGACGATTTGGGGTTTGCGTTATTTGATAGGCAGGGGCGTGAATCAACATTGACTTTTGCAGGTAGAAAAGTTTTGAGCTTAGTTGAGGATATTTTATCAGCAGATGAGCGTCTTCAAGCGCTTAGAGTTGAGTTGCTCCCTGATATTGAGCCTAGGTTAAGTTGTGCTTTTTCAGATACCTATCAGCCACCTCATGCTGAGCATATTGTAACAACATTAGATAGGCAATTTCCGCATCTTGAGTTTGAGTTTTTAATTGCAGAAAATAATGCTGTTATCGAAATGATCCAGAACCAACAAGCCCATGTTGGTATGATGGAGTCCCGTACAGAATATCCTGCGGATATTTCTTTTTCTCGTTTACCTATTCAAGGTGAATTAGGTTTATATGTATTAGATAGTCATCCATTAGCTAAAGAGAAAAAAATAACTTATCAACATTTAACGATGACTCGTCAATTACGGCTAAGCAGTAGCAGCCAAATTATTATTAATAGTGAAAAGAACTGGTTTGCACCTAATTATTTATTATTATTAGAAATGGCAGAACAAGGGGCTGGATGGGCAATATTACCAACATGGTTAGTTAAGCAATTTGGACATAACCGTTTAGTGAGTATTAATTATGATTTATGGCCACGTAAAATTGATGTGGATTTAGTTTGGTCTAAGAATAATCCACCCGGAAAAGCGGGGTACTGGTTGATTAATAAATTGCTTGATAGCTAAAATTAAGAGTATTAATTTTAAAATTCATGAATTTTCGATATGTTTTTTATTGTAAAATAGTATTTACTAATTGTAATAAGATATTATCTTGTAAATAAACGTAATATAATTTTCAAAATTGGTTTTATATCGCTAATCTTAACTTAATCAAATTGTTGTTTGAGTTAATTTATTAGAGGATAAAAATGAAAAAATTATTAGTACCTACACTCTTTGCTGTTGTATCTACTATGTCATTTGCTGTTCAAGCAGCTACAACTCCAGCAGCAAGCCAATCACAGAATGCGGAACATAAATTAAATGCTTACGAAGAAATTATGGTAGGCAAAGTATGGACAACGACAGAAGCTTTAGATCAAGATAAAAAAGAAGTTAATGCAGATGATAAACAAGTCGCTAACTTTTTTGGTTTAGCTGAGTATTATCCAGACGGTACATTTAATATGACCACGTTTGATGGAAAACCTAAAATGAAAGGTGACTGGTCATTTGATGAAAATGGCAAAACTCGCTCATTAACAGCGAAAGATGACGAGGGTAAAGTCTTGTTTACTCGTGTTGTTGAAAATGTCACTGTAACCCCAGAAGAATACACATATCGTATTTATCCAGAGCAAGATAATAAAGATAAGTACTTTGATATTGTTCATAAAGTTAAGAAATAATATTTTGTACCAATAGCGCAGTCTAAATATGAATCTTATTTATTCTGCGCTATTAGTGTTTCTGTCGCTTATTTAAAACAAGTCTCAGCCCAACGCGTTAACCCTGCAGTAACGGAACCAAAATCATCCCCACGTACTATCGGAATATTAGGTAATTCTTGGCTAATAGCTTGGTGTAATATTGGGGAGCGAGCACTCCCACCTGTAACGTAAATAGCATCAGGTTTGACCCCGCCTTGGTTGACTGCTTCTTTAACCAATTCAATCATTTTACTTTTTGGTGATTCAATTGATTCCACCATTTGTTCATGGGGAATATTCACTTCTAATTTTTCAGAAATTAATTTAATTTGTGCTAAATAGCTTGAGGCGTCTGATAAAGCAATTTTAGCTTCTTCAGCTTTACGTACTAAGCTATAACCTAATGTTTCATTATAAACTTCTAGTAATCGAGATATTATTTGAGGTTCTTTTGCATCTTGTTTTAAGCGTGTTAACGCTGCCAAGTTTTGTCTTGAATAAAACTCTTTTTGTGCTTCAACATTATTGATAGCAATAGGGTTCCAAAATTGCAGGAATGGCATTTTAATGCCTGATAAAGATTGGCTTTCCATCCCAAAAAGCGGCATCAATTGTTTTAATGCAAGGTAAATATCAAGGTCATTTCCACCCACCCGTTGTCCACTATGAGCAAGTAAGGATTGTGTTCTGTCTTGTGCATTTCTATAAGTGGGCCCCATTTGGATTAATGAACAATCCGTTGTTCCACCACCAATATCAACGACTAGGATAATCTGGTCTTTATTTAATGTTGATTCATATTCAAGCCCTGCGGCTACGGGTTCGAATTGAAAAGTAATATGATTAAATCCTGCGCGTTTTGCCGCGCGATAGAGTATTGATTCTGCTTGTTGGTTCGAGAGTTCCCCTCCACGACCATGAAAGTTAATAGGGCGTCCAATCACAGTATCATCAATAATCTGTTGTAAATTATTTTCTGAGGTATTCTTTATATTTTTCATCATGGCGCAGACAAGGTCTTCAAAAAAACTAATTTGAGTCTCATGTAAGCCAGATGCTCCCAAAAATGATTTAGGGGACTTCACATAATATACATCTCTAGGATCACTTAAATATAAATCTAAAGCGGCTTGCCCAAATACGATGTCTTCAGGCATTAAATCGATCCCTTCATCACGGTTAAATGCGATAGATCTTTTTAAAATTTGCTGCCCGATTTCATTCGAGGGAGCGATTTTACAATGGCGAAATAAATGCTCAGAGACTGATTCTCTTGTCGGTGCGCATAAGGTTGATGGGATATAAACGTTATCGCCTTCTAATGGTAATAATGTGGGGATCCCGTTCTTCATGACCGCAACAGCGCAGTTAGATGTACCGTAATCAAAACCGATAAACATTTCGCCTCCAAGAGTAACTATTTTGAAAAAAGGCTGAGACTTTATATCAAGCAGGGATGAATTACTATTGAAAAATAATTCTATATGAGGGATAGCTCAAAAGGAGATAGTCTGAATTGATCGCATTTTGCCTAGATGCTCTGTTAGTACAGAGTCTCCACGATAAAATGTAATCATCATTAAAAGATTGATTTACGGAATGACAGATATCTAAAGAGAATATAGTTTTTTATGTAATATTTAATTTGAGCCCTTTGATATATTAATGAAATTTTAAAGGGCTCGGAAATATCTTATTTAAACAATTGGGTTTTATATTTACTTAATTATTACAATACTTATTCCAAATAACATTAAAGTCATTATCAGGAAATTCTTTATCATCTCTATCGATTAATGGAATGGAAACAACATTACGGCCATCATTATGAAGATAAGTTTTGACCACAAAACGTTTAAATGAATATGAATTTTGGCTAGTAAAAATAAGTACTTCACCGCATACATAGCCTAGCATACCATGGTCTAAGGTTTCTCTTATCTCATGATATTTAACATTTTTATACTCAGCTGTTTTGGGAAATGCTAAAAAATCTTCAACCGCTTTTTGAGATTTTTCTACAATGTCTAAATCAGGTGTATAGTTACTTACAACGCCTCCTATAAAGGACGCGCCTGCAATTAGGCCAATAACTAAAAATGAAAATATTTTATTTTTCATAGTGTTTATTTCTTATGTTATTATTTTTGAACCTCCCAATGAATGCCATAATATAAAAGTAAATAAAATTTATCACCATAAGCTAAATTTTAATTGATAATTTCACTTACGGAGATATACTTGGATTACATTTGGGATAATTTACTGTTGCCAATCTAACATAAGATTATTTGAAGTAATATAGGGGGGACACAATGGTAATCAATAAGAAACGAAAAATTACACATTTAAATAAATAGACATTCATAAAAGAATATTTTATCACTACTGTGATAATTTAGTATGTATTAATCCCTAGCGTAATAAAATTAATAATAAAGATAAGATTATTATTTTTTATTCTTCATTATTTTTGCCATATGAATAGCTTCAATGAGCTGAGAGCGATTAATACGAGAACTATTACTATCTAATAACTTTTGCCAAATATCAATCGCTTGCTCATAATTTGCATTCATAAAGGCATCAGAAGCAACTAGCATTAATGCGGTAACTTCTTGATTATCAAGGCTTAATGCTTTATTGATTACCGCTCTGATATCTTCGGTTAGCTGTTGACCTGCTTGGTAATATAAAACGGTTGCAATAGCAGAGTATATTTGAGCATTTTCGCCGCCATATTTTAGTGCTCTTTGATAAGCAATCAACGCATTATCATAACTGTTTTGATAAAGATAATATTCACCCAGTATAGCCCAAAGTTCACTATTTTTAGGCGATTGACGAATATCATTTTGTAAGCGTAATAAATCCTTTTGTTCTTGCTGCAATGGTGTGAATGAGAGCAGTGGATCGGATATACGTTGATATTCCTGATAAGCTAATTCAAATCGAGGTGAGAAGAAGTAACCAATAACAACCAACACAATTAATATGGCAAGTAATTTATTAAAATGCCATTGCAGGATAGTCGAGGGTGTTGTTATATCTGGGGGTAATAATTGCTCGGATATTTGTCGATGGCTAAAATTGTTCTCTATAAGTTGCTGTTTTTGTGACCGAGTAAATTTGAAAATGAAATAAAAAATGCCAATCAGAGCAATAGCAGGCAATCCCCAAAGCAGGGCAGTTCCAATCGTTAGTGGTGGGTTATACAGCACGAAATCACCATATCGTTCAGTCATATAGTGCATGATTTGCGCTTTATCTTTCCCTTCAGCAACCATTTTAAAAACTTGGTGGCGCATACTTACTGCTGTGGGGGCATTAGATTCAAGTAAATTTTGGTTTTGGCATTGCGGGCAACGTAGCTGTGAGGCGATCTGCAAAGAATACTCTTGTTCTTCAATGGAATTAAATTCCCACACATCAACGATTTGAGCATTGGATATAAAAGAGAAAAATAGGAAAAATAGTGCTAATAGGATTCTAAGCATTTTTTATTCTCCCTTTTACCCAGCTTATTAATAGGCCAAAACACATCACAAATGCACCGCCCCAAATCCATTGAATGCCATCTTGCACGTAAAAGCGTATCGCGTAGTTATTTGTTCCTGTTTTCTCACCTAATACCGCATACCAATTGCGTAACCATCCCCAATATATACCAGGTTCAATCATTAATTGCTGGCGAGCGGTATAAAGGCGGCGCTCGGTGATTAACTGGTGTAATGGCTGGCCAGCTTTGCTAATTTGTATAATAGCCTTTTCGGTCGTGTAATTAGATTTAGCTTCAAGTTGCAGTTCGTTGAATTGGAATTGATAACCGGCGAGTGAAATAGATTGCCCAACAGAAAGATTAACACTCGTTTCGTGGTGGCTACCAATTGACAAGGCAATACCAGTAGCAAAAATTACAACTCCTGTATGAGCGATAAGGGAAGGGAAATGTTGCCGAATAGCATCGATAGGACGTAGCCAAAAGATAAGCAAAATTGCAAATAAAAAACCACAAGAAATGGCGATAATAAGCCCTTTAGACCAAAGAGATAAGCTTAATAACACACTGAGAAGTATAATTAAAAGAATACGCCATTGGGGTTTAATGCGAGTTTTGCTAAGAGGATAAATGGCACTCACAGCCATTATGATTAGCATTAAAATACCAAATGGTAATAACGCTTGGTTAAAATAAGGCGCCCCAACCGATATTTTCCCCCAACCAAATAACGTATAAATCATTGGGTAAAGCGTGCCCGTCAGGACAATAAATAATACAGTAGAAAATAGGATTAAAGTGAGTAATAAGTAAAGCTGACGGCGATTAATATTAGTTGGTAAATTATCGATATTTTTAGCTTTCCAACCATATATACATAAAGCCCCGAAACTCAGAAAACTGAACAATAAAAAGAGGGGTGCAGCCCTAACGTTATCCAAAGCAAACGCATGGACAGACATTAGAATCCCTGAGCGTACAATTAATGTGCCTAATAAAGATAAAATAAACGTAAGAATTGCCAGCAATATAGACCAGTGGCGATAGTGCCCAGTTTTGCGTGAGACTGTTAAGCTATGAAATAGGGCAGTTGCACTTAGCCATGGCAATAATGACGCATTTTCAACAGGGTCCCAAAACCACCAACCACCCCAACCAAGTTCACTGTATGCCCACCATGACCCAAGAGTGATACCCAAAGTGAGTATGCACCAACTAGGAACGACAAAGCGCCAACAGAGCCCGGCGATAGTTTGGTTAAATTGCCCGCAAAGTGTAGATGCAAGCGCTAAGGCGGTTACGACCATTAACCCGCTATAGCCTAAATAAAGTAGAGGGGGATGTAATATTAATCCCCAATGTTGCAGCATTGGGTTGAGATCTCTCCCTTCAATAGCGGGAGGAAAAATGCGAACAAAGGGGTCAGAATAAAATACGATAAACAGTAATAATGCCGCACTGATAATGGCAAGAAGCGTTAGTGTGAGAGGAAACACGAGGTGAGTTTGCTGGCGATAACGCCATGCAAATAGACAACTCCAAGCTGAGATAAACAGCAGCCAAAGAAATATTGACCCTTCATGGCCTCCCCATACTGCCGCAATTTTAATATATAGCGGCGATAGCCGATGGCTATGTTGCGCCACATATACGACCGAAAAGTCACTTTGAATAAAACTGATAGTTAAACAAATATAAGCAACGAGCAAGAAAAGAAATTGTAAGTAGGTCCAAAGAATATTCCGAGGCATTTGCCTCGGAATATGGCGGAAGAAACCAATAACTCCGAATGATACTTGAAAACAGGCAATACACAGTGCCAATGCAAGGCAGAGAAAGCCAATTTCTGGGAGTATGAGTTCCAATGATTACCCTTATTATTTAGTGAGTTATGCGACGGTCAACTGCCCTGCGTATAACACAAAGAAGCGTAAGCAGAAGACACCCAGTAAGCTTGCACCACTGATAATCAATACTCTTGCTGCGCCTTGTCCTTTGTCCATCCATTTCTTGAATAGAAGTGGAATAATAAAACCAAACCCGACAACACCAATCCAAAACCACCAAGTCCAGAAACCACCGCCTAATGCAGCAATTAATGAACGGATTTTCCCATCGTCTCCTAAAGCTAACCCGACAAAAAAGGCCGCTAATAGGAATATCTCCAACCAAATAACAAAGCTTTCGATACGGTGCAAAAATGCGGTTTCGCCGTTATGAATATTTTTGCGGTAGCGCAATGCGATTGCTATGAGTGATACCGCAATACCTGAAGATATTCCTGAAAATAGGAATAAAGCTGGTAATAATGGGTTGTTTAAGAATGGATAAGATTTTAATGCTGAAAGTAAAAAACCGGTATAAGCCCCAAGCAAAACGGCCAATATGAGCATCACAATATCCAGAAAACGCATTGCACGGTTTAGCAGGGTTAATACTCTTGGGATGATGGTAAATTTGGGCAGCCATTTTTGCTGTAAAACAATGAGTTCTTTTTCATAGATTTTAGCTAGCCAAATAACAAGCACTGCCATATACACTTGGAATAACATCACACCCATCGACATAACTGAGGTCGGGCTGTAATGAAACATTAATTTCCAGAACGTCCATGGACGCGTCAAATGAAGAATTAAGATCAATAACCCAAAGATGATCGTCGTCGGAGCTAAAATCAGTGTTGTGCGCATTAGAGTGCTATCACTGCCAGCCGAAGTGGGATAATACTGGCGCATAAGTACCGCAAGTACTACAAGCCCAGCCGAAATACCAATTAAGAATAAGTAAACCGCAATGGGCCAGTCCCACACTAAGGATTCAAAATGGAAAGCAGAAGCTGTTGTCATTGGCTAACCTCCCCATATTTGAACGGAACCCGATACATTTTGGGGTGAGTACCGAGTGCAATTTTGAATCGATAAGTCGGTTTTTCTTTTAGCATCAACGAAATATCGCTCTTAGGGTCATCTAAATTACCAAAGGTTAATGCTTTGGTCGGGCAAGATTCGACGCAAGCCGGCTGCTTGCCCTTTTTTAGATTCGTTTTACGGCAGAAATCACATTTATCCGCGGTTTTATTGATGGGGTGAATAAACCTGACGCGATAAGGGCAGGCAGCAATACAGTATTGGCAGCCGACACATAAGTCAGGGTTGACATCAACAATCCCTGTCGTTTTATCAATAAAAGAGGCACCAGTAGGGCAAACATCGACACAAGGTGCACTTTCACAATGTTGACAGGAGTGGCGAAAAAAACGGTATTTAACATCAGGAAACTGGCCAATAGGCTCACTACGGATGATAGTTAACCGCGAAACACCTTCTGGGACTTGGTTAACCTCTCGGCATGCATCCATACACGCCGTACAGCCGATGCACAGATTTTCATCGTGCACCATGCCGTAGCGAACGCCATCTATTTTCATGGTGTTAGCTAGCGTATGGCTAGCAACTCCTCCTACCGCCGCCAGTGCTCCTGAGTAGATAATGAATTGACGACGAGAACAACTCATGGCTGCTCCTTACGCAATTTCACCGCTGCTGGGTTGAAATCAGGGTTATTGCGTTGATCTGAGTGGCAGTCGACACATATTTTTACTTTGCCCTTATCAGTCAGCACCTTCATCGTATCTTGTTTCGGATGAAGGTCATGGCAACTCGCGCAGGCTACTTTGGTGACGTGAACATCATGAGGCCAGAACGCTTTTTGCAGCTGCTCCGGTAAGTGACATGATAGACAGACACTGTTTTGTTGCTCAACGGTATACATTGGGTTGTTAAAGCGCATGACATCTTTGACACCTTCACGGTGATCAGGCCCTGGGTTACCGTGGCAGTTGGTACAAGTCACGGGTAAATTATTGTTAGGGTTAACCACTTCTGCGTGAGTGCCATGCATGCCTTCTTGGTCAGGTTTATGGCAGTCTAAGCAGGCTTTGTCAGCGCTGCGTTGCTGCGTGACAACCCAACGGCCTTCTGCATTTTCTTGGGCCATTTGTGGGGTTGCGGATGCGGCTGTTGCCCATAATAAGCCTGTTGCCAGCACCCCAGCAGTTAATAACGAACGTAGTACGCTCATATTCACTCCATTGGTTGTATTGCCCCCTTATTTGGGGCAAATCATGGTTATTTGGCTAATAGGTCATTTTTACGAGCTTGGTCATCCCATTGCGGAACCACAGTTTTTAAGAACTCTTGTTTTTCCGCATTGATTTTTTGCATATCTAAACCAATGGCTTGTTGTGCTTTTTCCTTGGTTGATATATCTGGAATGGCAATTTCATGGGTGATGCCTTTTGAGCCTAACAGGCGAGCGAGCTTGGTTCGTGCATCTGCCGCTTTATCCATCGAACCACCTAACATACGCAGGCCTTCATCCGGTGCGTGCATATGAATACCGTGGGAGGCGATAGCTAAATCCCAACGCCATTGTGCATGACGAATATCAGTCAAAATTGGCTTCATTTCATCTTCTGTTGCGCCTGCATCCCATGCAGCTTTTGCTTCAAAGTGAGCACGAACTAATTGATCTTCCGCTTTGATTTTCATCTCTTGGATAGCGACTTTACGTTCAGCAACCACATCTTGCAGTTGTTGTTTGCTTTGGGTATGGCAAGTGCTACAAGTTTGTTCGAAATTATCGAATGGATTACCAATTTTATGGCTGGTGTACAGTTCGCCTTTTTCGTTTTGCAGTTTTGGCATATGGCAGTCAATACAGGTCACGTTATTTTTGCCATGAATACCCGCACTCCAAGTTTCATATTCAGGGTGTTGGGCTTTTAGCATAGGCGCTTTCGACAATGAGTTGGTCCAGTCAGAGAAACCAATGTTGTCGTAGTAGACTTCCATATCTTCCACTTTGGTACCGTTATCCCATGGGAATTTCACGGATTTTTTATCGCCAGAGAAATAGTATTCCACGTGACATTGGCCACACACCATGGATTGCTGGTCGAACCGACTGGCTTTATCAAACGGTTTGCCAATCGCTTCCATTGCACGCTCTGCATAAGGGCGTGAAAGCGTTAGCTCTGGTTTACCTTTTGCAAAATCCGCAGAGTCTGTTTTATGACAATCTGCACAGCCTAAGACATTAACCACTTCGGGGCCACCTTTTGCCCACTTACCTTCGAAATAGCCATCTTCGCCATGTTCTTGGATTAGCCTCGCCACATCGGGGCTTTTACAGCTCCAACATGCCATCGGAAGTGGACCATCTTGGGCGTCTTTAGGAGCACCGGTTCGTAAGGTTTCACGGACGTCGATGACCGCATAGGCGTGACCACGAGGTTTGTTGTAGTCGCGTGAGAATGGGTATCCAGCCCACAGTACGACTAAGCGAGGGTCTTCCGCTAATGCATCTTCACGGTTTGATTGCTCGGATGTTGCTCGCCAAGAGTGGTACTGGTCAGGGTGAGCGGCTTCGAAAGTTTCATTTCGAGCATTGATGGTAGATGTACTATCTTTAGTAGGAGTTTGAGCATGAACAGAGGTAAAGAGAAATATTCCTGCAACCAGACTCAATAAGCATAGTGCATTATTTCTTATGTTTGCCATAAAAAGGGCCTCGAGTAATTTTAGCCAGTCATCCCTTCATTTTTCGAGTTGTGTTTGTATTGTGACCTATGACTCGAACTATTTTGGGTATCTTTTTGTTATTTAGGTTTGATAGTAAGCGCACAGATACTACCAAGACATTGCCAATTTATATGTGTAACAAAAAACCACACTAAAAATATTGTTTTTGATCAAAAGTTAATTTGTAATAAGGAAATAGAATGTGAAGAAATAATAAAAAATAGGTATTATTGAAATTGATATAGTTATTTTTCAATAGTTTTAAATTGTTAGTTTCAATAATTAATTAATAATGATTCTTATTCTGATGCTTAGCGTTATCCAATTCTATTTTATTGATTTTAAAATAATTTCTTTATGTTTAATATTTAATGGTTGTTTTTAAAATAAAGTTAGAAATGAAATTTGTTTAATATCAAAAAAAACACAGATATTTTTTTTCTAAATGACATTGTGCATACTACTTTAGTGGTATTTTTTGGTTGGTGTTATAATTTAAAAAATTAAAACTTGAGTTTAAATTAATAACTCATATTAAAAAAATGTTAACAAATAATTAAAAAGGCCTGTTTGTTTATCATTTTGATGCTATTTTTAGCTAATGGCGAGTAAATAACGTAAATGTTGTCATTTCTAGTCGTATACGGGGAATTACCTCTTTTACCCACTTGGTAGTATGTATTTTTATAACCTCTATCGTTAATATTTCTCATAAATACACATATAAAAAATGCGGTTTATCAATACGTTTTAGTTTTTTTGTTGGCAATGTAAAGGAAAAAAACATGGTTGATCTCACCCGTCGGGGAGTATTAACTGGTGCGTGGCGTAGTGCAGCCCCAGTGGTTCGGCCGCCATGGAGTGGTAGTGAAACGCAATTTATTGAATTGTGTACCCGTTGCAATGCCTGCGTTGAGAGTTGCGAAACGGCAATTATCCAACCGGGAGCAGGGGGCTACCCTGTTGTTGATTTTAAGCGTGGTGAATGTACATTTTGCTATGCATGTGCAACAGCATGTCCAGAACCTATTTTCCTTCCAAAACATTCCCAACCTTGGGATATCTCAATTTCGATTGGCCAAAATTGTCTTGCTTATCTTTCGATTGAATGTCGACGTTGCCAAGACAGTTGTGAGCCTGAAGTCATCTCTTTTCGTCCGTCAATGGCCGGTATATACCAGCCAAAAGTAGAAACACCAGGTTGTACAGGCTGTGGTGCTTGTGTCGCAGGTTGCCCAGTTTCAGCCATTACCGTGGAGCATGAACATGCACAGTAACTATCAAGTGTGCAGTTTAATAGTACAAGTAAAAAGTGAACGACTGTCTACTGTGGCCGAAGAAATTAATCAACTTTCTAATTGTGAGGTGGCGTTAAGCGCCCCAGAAAACGGAAAACTGATTGTGGTTGTTGAAGGGCAAGGTAGTAGAACGTTGTTAGATACTATTGATTTAGTACGCGATATTGACGGCGTACTAGATGTTTCGCTGGTTTACCACCAGCAGGAAGAGCAAGGTGAGGAAGATTATGAAACTCAGTCGTCGTAGCTTTATGAAAGCCAATGCGATAGCGGCCGCTGCTGCGGCGGCAGGTATTGGCGCACCAAGCATTGCGAAAGCAGTGGTTGGCCAACAAGAAAGTATTAAATGGGACAAAGCCCCTTGCCGTTTTTGTGGTACAGGCTGTGGGGTATTGGTGGGAACTCAAAATGGTCGCATCGTGGCCAGCCAAGGTGACCCAGAAGCGCCTGTAAACCGTGGTCTAAACTGTATCAAAGGGTATTTCTTACCTAAAATCATGTACGGAAAAGACCGTTTAACGCAGCCAATGTTGCGTATGAAAGACGGTGAATATGACAAAAATGGGGAGTTCACACCGATCACGTGGGAACAAGCCTTTGATGTTATGGAAGAAAAAGTCAAAACCACATTAAAAGAAAAAGGCCCTGAAGGGATCGGTATGTTCGGTTCGGGTCAGTGGACAGTTTGGGAAGGCTATGCAGCATCAAAACTGTTCAAAGGTGGATTCCGTTCTAATAACTTAGACCCTAATGCACGCCACTGTATGGCTTCTGCGGTAGTGGGCTTCATGCGTACTTTCGGTATGGATGAGCCAATGGGTTGTTATGATGACATTGAGCATGCTGACGCGTTTGTCCTTTGGGGCTCAAACATGGCAGAAATGCACCCAATCTTGTGGTCTCGTATCACCAACCGCCGTCTGTCTAACCCTGACGTGCGTGTTGCCGTGTTATCGACTTTTAAACACCGTAGCTTTGAATTAGCGGATAACGGTATCGTTTTTACACCACAATCTGACTTAGTGATCCTGAACTATATTGCGAATTATATTATTCAAAATAATGCAGTTAATCAGGAATTCCTTGATAAACACGTGAATTTACGTCGTGGTGCAACAGATATCGGTTATGGATTACGCCCAACTCACCCACTCGAACAAAAAGCGAAAAATGCAGGTTCTGATGCATCTGAGCCAATGACGTGGGATGAATATAAAGCCTTTGTTGCGGAATATACTTTAGACAAAACCGTAGAAATGACAGGGGTTCCAAAAGATCAGTTAGAAGAACTCGCTAAACTTTACGCAGACCCTAAAACTAAAGTGGTTTCTTATTGGACCATGGGCTTTAACCAGCACACTCGCGGTGTTTGGGCAAATAACTTAGTGTATAACCTGCACTTACTGACAGGGAAAATTTCTCAACCTGGCTGTGGGCCGTTCTCATTAACCGGTCAGCCATCAGCGTGTGGTACCGCTCGTGAAGTTGGTACGTTCTCACACCGTTTACCAGCGGACATGGTGGTTACCAATGAAAAACACCGTGAAAAAGTAGAAGGTGTATGGGGGTTACCTGCTGGGACGATCCCTGAAAAAGTCGGTTTACATGCCGTTGCCCAAGACCGCGCTTTAAAAGACGGTAAATTGAATTTTTACTGGGTAATGTGTAACAACAACATGCAAGCGGGCCCGAATATCAACCAAGAGCGTATGCCAGGTTGGCGTGACCCTCGCAACTTTATTGTAGTTTCTGACCCCTATCCAACAGTTAGTGCGTTAGCTGCTGACTTGATTTTACCAACAGCAATGTGGGTAGAAAAAGAAGGCGCTTACGGTAATGCGGAACGTCGTACTCAGTTTTGGCGTCAGCAAGTTAAAGCACCAGGCGAAGCGAAATCTGACTTAATGCAGATGGTGTTGTTCTCTAAACGCTTTACAACGGATGAAGTGTGGCCTGAAGAGTTATTAGCGAAAAAGCCTGAATTACGCGGTAAAACGCTGTATGACGTGTTATTCGCTAACCAAGCGGTAACGAAGTTCCCTGTGAGTGAGTTAGCCGAAGACCAACTTAACGATGAATCACGTGAATTAGGCTTCTACTTACAAAAAGGGCTGTTCGAAGAATACGCTGGCTTTGGTCGCGGTCATGGTCATGACTTGGCTGATTTTGATGACTACCACAAAGCGCGCGGTATCCGTTGGCCAGTGGTTGATGGCAAAGAAACGCAGTGGCGTTATAGCGAAGGAAATGACCCTTACGTTAAGGCTGGCGCGGGTTATCAATTCTACGGTAAACCTGATGGTAAAGCGGTCATTTTTGCACTGCCATTTGAACCTGCTGCGGAATCGCCAGATAAAGAATATGACTTATGGTTATCAACAGGCCGTGTATTAGAACATTGGCATACCGGTAGTATGACACGCCGTGTTCCTGAACTACACCGTGCTTTCCCTGAATCTCTTGTGTTTATACATCCAATCGATGCGAAAGAGAGAGGTTTACGCCGTGGTGATAAAGTCAAAGTAGTTTCACGCCGTGGTGATGTGACCACGATTGTTGAAACTCGTGGCCGTAATAGACCACCAAAAGGCTTAGTTTACATGGCGTTCTTCGATGCTGCGCAGCTAGTGAATAACTTAACACTGGATGCAACCGATCCGCTTTCAAAAGAAACGGATTACAAAAAATGTGCCGTTAAACTGGAAAAGGTGTAATTGCTCATGCCCCAGAAAGCTAAGTCTCAACAGGCTAAGTCCCAGAACAGTCGTCGTCGCTTTTTACGCGATGTCGCCCGCACTGCGGGTGGGTTGGCGGCTGTTGGTGTGGTGCTGGGGCTTCAGCAACAAACTTCCCGTGCGAGTGGTGTTAAGCTTCGCCCGCCGGGAGCTCTTGATGAAAAAGCATTTGCCAGTGCATGTGTCCGTTGTGGGCAATGCGTTCAAGCCTGTCCGTATGACATGTTGAAATTAGCGACATTGGCATCAGGCTTGGCTTCAGGAACGCCGTACTTCATCGCTCGAGAAAACCCGTGTGAAATGTGTGAGGATATTCCTTGCGCCAAAGTTTGCCCAAGTGGTGCATTGGATAAAGACATTGAGTCGATTAACGATGCACGCATGGGGTTAGCCGTTTTACTCGATCAGGAAAACTGCCTGAACTTTCAAGGGCTAAGGTGTGATGTATGTTACCGCGTATGTCCACTGATTGATGAAGCCATCACATTGGAACTTGAACAAAACCACCGAACAGGTAAGCACGCGCGCTTCTTACCCACAGTCAATAGCAATTACTGCACGGGATGCGGTAAATGTGAACAGGCTTGTGTATTGGAAGAGGCGGCTATCAAGGTATTACCAAGGTCGTTAGCAAAAGGTGAGTTAGGACACCATTACCGCTTTGGTTGGCTGGAGGGTAACAATGGCGAATCGTAAACGTGATGCCGGACGTGAAGCTCAGGCAAAAAAAGGTTGGTGGCATAGCCACAAGTGGTTGGTATTTAGACGTACAAGCCAATTGCTGGTGTTAGCGATGTTCTTGAGTGGGCCATGGTTTGGGGTGTGGATTTTACATGGTAACTACAGCAGTAGCTTATTGTTAGATACCGTACCTTTGACTGACCCATTAATCACCTTAGAGAGCTTAGCAAGTGGTTACTTACCGGGGATCTCAGCATTAGTTGGGGCTGCTATCGTATTCGGGGTTTATGCACTGTTGGGTAAGCGTATTTTCTGCAGTTGGGTTTGTCCTGTAAACCCAGTGACGGATGCCGCGGCGTGGTTAAGACGTAAGTTTGATTTTAACCAGTCAGCAACGATACCACGCAATATTCGTTATGTATTGCTGGTGGTTATCCTGATCGGTTCTGCTATTACAGGAACCTTACTTTGGGAATGGCTTAATCCAGTTTCATTAATGGGGCGCAGTTTAATTTTTGGTTTTGGCAGCGGTGCATTGGTTTTAGTTGCACTGTTTTTATTCGATTTATTAGTTGTGGAACATGGTTGGTGCGGTCACCTTTGCCCATTAGGTGCGCTATATGGCGTGGCAGGGTGTAAGGGCGCACTAGTTGTTACAGCGGAAAATAAAGAAAACTGTAGCCGTTGTATGGACTGTTTCCACATTTGTCCGGAGCCGCAAGTTCTGCGTGCACCGGTCCTAGATAAACAAGCTCCAGCACAGATATCAGATAAAGATTGTATCACTTGCGGTCGTTGCATTGATGTTTGTTCTGAGGATGTTTTTAAAATAACACTAAGATGGAGTTCGGGAGCAAAATCATGAAAAATCCTGTCCTGAAAAAGACGATCAGCCGTTGGGTGGCTGGAATGGCCTTTGTTGTAAGCAGTCTTGTTTGGGCTGCTAATGGTGTAGACCTGACCCAATCACCAGAAGTATCCGGTACGTCAGAAGGAAGCATTCATATTCCGAAAGAGCAAGAAAGAATGGCATTAAACTATGTGAATCAACCGCCAATGATCCCACATAGTGTTGAAGGTTATCAAATTACCACTAATACTAATCGTTGTTTGCAATGCCATGGTGTGGAAAATTATCGCACCACAGGGGCACCAAGAGTTAGCCCAACGCACTTTATGGATGCAACAGGCAAAGTTCTTGGCGAAGTCGCACCAAACCGCTACTTCTGTCTACAGTGCCACGTGCCACAATCAGACACGGCACCGATTGTTGATAACACATTTACCCCATCCAAAGGTTTTGGGAAATAAGGGGGAATTATGTCAAATAACAATGATAAGCAAATAAATGATGACAAGCCGAAGAAAAAGGGCTTGTTTGGGTTACTCGGCCGAGTATGGCGGTGGTGGCGTAGGCCAAGCCGTTTAGCATTAGGAACCTTATTGCTGATTGGTTTTGTGAGTGGTGTTATCTTCTGGGGCGGCTTCAATACGGGTATGGAAATGGCCAATACGGAAGAGTTTTGTATTAGCTGCCATGAAATGCGTGAGAATGTCTATGAAGAATATATGGATACTATTCATTATACTAACCGTAGCGGTGTTCGCGCAACTTGCCCAGATTGTCACGTACCGCATGAGTTCGGCCCCAAAATGGTGCGTAAAATTCAAGCGAGTAAGGAGCTATACGGGAAAATTTTTGGCATCATTGACACACCTCAAAAATTTGAAGACCACCGGTTAGCGATGGCGCAAAGTGAGTGGCGACGGATGAAAAATAACGACTCACAAGAGTGTCGTAACTGCCACAATTTTGAGTATATGGATTTCACGGCACAAAAAGGGGTTGCAGCTAAAATGCATGACCAAGCCATCACGGATGGTAAAACTTGCATTGACTGTCACAAAGGAATTGCCCATAAATTGCCGGACATGCGTGAAGTTGAACCTGGCTTTTAATTTAAGGTAATCATTTTATGATTAGTTATACCGATAAATTATAAGTAATGATCAATAAATAGGCTGGTTATGCGTTTGAGTATGATCAGCCTAAGTTATATTTGTGTTAAATCAATATATTTGCTTTTTTAATGTGTATTGTATGATTCTGTCACGCAGCATTTACTAACAATATAATAAATCAGGGTAATTAAACTATGTGGAAAAAGCTTCATCAACTTGCCATCCCAGTTAACCTTTACCGGTTATGTGGGCGTCTAATACCGTGGTTTATTATATTGAGTGTAATTTGTTTAGCGGTGGGGTGGATTTGGGGATTTGGCTTTGCGCCAACCGATAAAGTCCAAAGCCAAAGTTATCGTATTATGTATATCCATGTTCCTGCCGCGATGTGGTCGATGGGCATTTATGCCACAATGGCAATTACTGCTTTTGTTGGTCTTGTCTGGCAAATGAAAGTCTCTGAATTGGCGATAGCGGCAATGGCACCGATAGGGGCGGTATTTACTTTTATTGCCTTGGTGACAGGTGCGACATGGGGTAAACCAATGTGGGGTGCATGGTGGGTATGGGATGCACGTTTAACCTCTGAACTAATTCTATTTTTTCTGTATGTGGGGATTATTGCTTTATGGCATGCTTTTGATGACCGCCGTACAGCAGGAAAGGCCGCTGCGATTTTAGTATTAATTGGTGTGATTAACTTACCTATCATTCATTATTCAGTTGAATGGTGGCAAACTTTGCATCAACCTTCGACGCGTATGCAAGAAAGTATCAACCCAGCTATGCGTACGCCACTACGTTTAGCTATCCTTGGTTACCTATTTCTCTTTATCTCATTAACGTTAATTCGTTTACGTAGTCAATTATTGTTGTTAGAACGTAACCGTCCATGGGTATTAGATATTGTGAATAAAAAAGGACGTCAATCATGACTAGCGCATTTGCATCTTGGAGTGAATTTTGGGCGATGGGCGGCTATGGTTTTTATGTATGGCTGGCGGTTGCGCTGACATTAATACCTATTTTGTTACTCTGTTTGCATACATACATACAAAGAAAAATGATAATAAATGCAATTATTCAACAGCAAGCTCGTGAAGTAAGACAAAAAGCAGCAAGAGCGCGTAGGGAGGGAGTGTGAATATTCGTCGTCGTAACCGACTTTGGTTGATCTGTTCCATATTGGTTGGCGTGGGGTTAACCCTCGCATTGATTCTCTACGCATTGCGCTCAAGTATTGACTTGTTTTATACCCCCGGTGAAATCATCTATGGTAAGCGGGAAACTCAGCAAATCCCTGAAGTTGGGCAACGTTTGCGCGTTGGCGGCATGGTGATGCCCGGTAGTGTAGTACGTGACTCTGACCCTGTCTCTAATGCCGTCAATATCACTTTCACTGTTTATGATGCCGAAGGTGAAGTAGACGTAAGTTATCATGGAATTTTGCCTGACTTATTCAAAGAAGGGCAAGGTGTCGTTGTTCAAGGGGAGTTACAGGAGAATAATCATATTTTAGCGAAAGAAGTGCTTGCTAAACATGATGAAAACTATACGCCACCAGAGGTTGAAAAGGCGATGCAAGAAAACCATCGCAGGCCAGCTGCTGCCTATAAGGACAATGCATCATGATCCCTGAAATTGGTAGCGTTTTACTGTGTTTGGCATTAGGTCTTGCCGTTTTGCTGTCTTTTTACCCGCTATGGGGGGTGGCACGCAATGATGCACGCTTGATGGCATCATCACGTCCATTAGCATGGTTACTTTTTCTCTGTGTAACAGGGGCATTCCTAGTATTAGTGAATGCCTTTGTTGTTAATGATTTTTCAGTCACGTATGTTGCCAATAACTCTAATACGCAATTACCTATTTGGTATCGTGTTGCGGCGACATGGGGAGCTCACGAAGGCTCATTATTACTATGGGTATTATTAATGAGCGGCTGGACATTTGCGGTGGCAATTTGCAGTTACCGTATGCCTCTCGACATTGTTGCCCGTGTTTTAGCTGTTATGGGGATGGTAAGCGTTGGTTTTTTGCTGTTTATCATCTTTACTTCAAACCCATTTTCGCGCACGCTGCCCGCCTTTCCGATTGAAGGGCGTGACCTCAACCCATTACTACAAGACCCAGGGCTGATTTTCCACCCACCATTGTTATACATGGGCTATGTCGGCTTCTCTGTGGCATTTGCTTTTGCGATTGCGGCATTGTTAAGTGGCCGGTTAGACAGCTCTTTCACACGTTTTGCTCGCCCTTGGACGATGGCAGCCTGGTTCTTTTTAACGTTAGGGATCATGTTAGGTTCCGCATGGGCTTATTATGAATTAGGCTGGGGGGGCTGGTGGTTCTGGGACCCGGTAGAGAATGCCTCCTTTATGCCATGGTTAGTGGGAACGGCATTGATCCACTCACTTTCCGTTACTGAACAGCGAGCCACTTTTAAAGCATGGTCACTATTATTGTCGATTTTTGCTTTCTCATTGTGTTTACTCGGGACTTTCTTAGTTCGCTCAGGGGTACTGGTTTCGGTACACGCCTTTGCCTCAGACCCATCTCGAGGGTTATTTATCTTAGCCTTCATGGTGATAGTGATTGGCGGCTCTTTACTGGTGTTTGCACTGCGTGGGCACAAGGTACGCTCAAGGGTTAACAATGCCTTATGGTCGCGTGAATCCATGTTATTGGGTAATAACGTTATCCTAACAGCAGCGATGCTAGTTGTGTTACTCGGTACATTGCTACCGTTAGTCCATAAACAAATTGGCCTGGGTACGATTTCCATTGGTGAACCGTTCTTTAATACCATGTTTATAGCGTTGATGGTGCCATTTGCCTTATTACTGGGGATTGGGCCACTCGTGCGTTGGGGACGTGACCGCCCTGCGGCTATCAAAAAGTTATTAATCATTGCAACGGTATTAACCGTTATTCTTTCTTTTGCCCTACCATTACTGATGGAAGATAGGGTAGAAGCGTTGACGGTTGTCGGCTTAATGATGGCGTGCTGGATAGCAATTCTTGCCTTCGCAGAAATGCGAGTCCGCATCAGTAAGAAAATCAAGCTCACGCCAAGTTACTGGGGAATGGTACTGGCGCATTTAGGTTTGGCGGTAACCATCGTCGGTATTGCCTTTAGCCAAAATTACAGTATTGAGCGTGATGTGAAAATGAAACCGGGTGATAGCATATCAATTCGTGCTTATACCTTTGTATTTAATGGCGTACGAGAGGCTGATGGCCCTAACTACCAAGGTGTCATTGGCAGTATTTCAGTGAAAGAGAAAGACAAAGTCATCGGTGTTTTAATGCCAGAAAAACGTTTTTATAGCGTTAGCCGAGCTGTTATGACCGAAGCGGCGATTGATGGTGGTTTTACTCGCGATTTATATGCTGCATTGGGTGAGGAAGTCGCTAAAGATACGTGGACTATGCGTTTGTATTATAAACCATTTGTTCGTTGGATCTGGTCTGGTGGCGTATTAATGGCTATTGGTGCGTTATTTTGCTTGTTTGACCCACGTTATCGTCGCCGTAAATTACAAGGGGAAACAGCATGAACCGCAAAGTCTTCTTAATTCCTTTTATTATTTT
Source organism: Providencia sp. PROV182 (assembly GCF_028480325.1). Taxonomy (NCBI): domain Bacteria; kingdom Pseudomonadati; phylum Pseudomonadota; class Gammaproteobacteria; order Enterobacterales; family Morganellaceae; genus Providencia; species Providencia sp. PROV182. The sequence continues at coordinate 317,692 of NZ_JAMPOL010000004.1, forward strand.
TGCAGGAATCGCTGCGGTCCTGTTATGGCAATTGATGCGTAATGCGGAAGGGGATGATCCTCGTTTATTAGAATCCGCTTTAATTGGTAAGCCAGTGCCCGTTTTTCGCCTTGAATCACTAGAAAACCCCGGTCAGCACTACGAATCCGATGTATTAACACAAGGGCAACCTATCTTGTTGAATGTTTGGGCAACATGGTGCCCTACATGCCGTGCAGAACATCAATATTTGAATAAGTTGTCTGCACAGGGTGTTCGTGTGGTTGGGTTGAACTATAAAGATAAACGGGATAAAGCCATTGTGTGGTTGCGTGAGTTAGGCAACCCTTATGCCCTAAGCTTATTTGATGGTGAAGGTATGTTAGGCCTTGATTTAGGGGTATATGGTGCACCTGAAACGTTCTTAATTGATGGTAATGGTGTGATCCGTTATCGTCACGCAGGGGCAATGGACGAGCGCGTCTGGGAAAAAGAATTTAAACCCCTTTGGGAGCGCTATAATCAGGAGGCGAACCAATGAGGTATTTATTGGGTTTATTGATGTTAGCGTTAAGTGCAACGGTGACATATGCATCGACAGAAGTCTTTACTTTCGATAATGAACAGCAAGAGCAGCAATTTCGTAAATTAACCGAAGAGCTACGTTGCCCTAAATGCCAGAACAACAGCATTGCGGATTCTAATTCAATGATTGCACTGGACTTGCGCCAAAAAGTGTATGAGTTAATGAAAGAAGGCAAAAACCGTGATGAAATCGTTGATTACATGGTTGCACGTTATGGTTACTTCGTCACTTATAACCCACCACTGACGCCGCTAACGATTGTACTGTGGGGGTTACCGTTTGTTGCGATAGCGGTAGGCGGCTGGATCATTTTTGCCCGTTCTAAAAAACGCGTTAGATTAAAACAGGTTGAGCAGGGCGATGAGGAAGCATTACCTGAGGCCTCTCGCACTAGCAACTGGGTTTATTTACCCGGGTTTATCATTGCATTAGGTGTTGCGGGGGGGGCTTATTATCAGGTAGGTAGCTACGAGAAAGTGGCAGATTGGAATAATGCCTATCAACAAGCTCCCGCTTTGTTAGACAGAGCGCTAGACCCGTCTGAGCCACCACTCAATAATGCGGAAATGGAACACCTCGCTTTAGGTCTACGTACTCGCCTCCAGGAAGACCCGCAAAATGTAGAAGCGTGGGAAATGCTAGGCCGTATTGGTATGGTGTTGGGGAATGCGACCATGGCAACCGATGCCTATGGCCGTGCTTATCGACTAGCCCCTAAAAATGAAAATGTAGTGATGGGGTATGCGGAAGTTTTGACACGCTCTTCTGACCCAGAAGATAACCGTCAAGGTGCAGAGCTACTTAAAAAGCTGATTGCTGAAGACCGTACCAATGTGAAAGCATTAAGCATTTTTGCATTCAATGCATTTGAGCAAGAGCGTTATGCAGAGGCCATCTCGGCTTGGCAAATGATGTTAAAACTACTGCCTGAGAATGACCAACGTCGTCCTATTATCGAGCGTAGTGTTGAACAGGCACTGATGATGGTACACGAAAAGAAAGGGCTGCCAGCGGATAAGTAATTTTTTTCTCTAATCGTGTTATACAGGTGTTCTCCTGTATAACGCGACTCGTCCAAATATAAATCTACAGTTTGAATTGCTTCGGTTTATTAAAGAATATTGATACTAATTCTTTTAACATAGTTTGAGTTTTTAACTAGATAAAAGGAAGCAATATGCCCACCCAAATAATGCGTAATTATTATGTAGCCGATATCTCTCACCCAGTCATGCCAGATTTGAATAAACTCCTATTAGATAAAGAAGTTAAAACAAAGCTTGTGAATCAGCAGCTAAAATTAAATAAATTTACTGGTAGTATTAAAAAAAAACAGATTGACTTGACAGGGTCAAAAATTCCCATTCGGCTACCCACGTTAAGGCATGCCTATTCAGAACCTTCAAAGATTCATCAAAAAAATATATCAGGGGCATTAGTATTAAATCGTTCGAATTCGGAACCAAGCAATCTAAATCGCGTCCACAGAACGCCAGTTAAAAAGGGTGCGTTAGCTAGAGCTCAACCAAATTACCAAATAAATCAGACACCAAGAAGTCTACAATATATTCAAAAAGCAAAAGACGACAAAATTGCTGCATATCAATCACTATCCGATACGACTAAAAGTTTTCTCAGAGAAAAACTCAGCTATAAAATTTTGGTAACCTTCAAAAAAGGGCTAGATGGTAAGGAAACAAAACAATTCATGGTCGCCTATGAAGAGTTCAGACAAGGCGTCAGCGATAAAGAAAAGGAGGAATATCAACAGAACAAATTGAGCGGTTTTACACCGGATAACCGATTTCAATTTACCAAAACGGTTTGGATTGAATTGGATAAACTCATATTAATTCCAACTAAAGAAGAGATAACTAAAATAGTGGCTAACACAAAATGGTCTCATCTAAATCGTTAGGTTTAGATGGTTTATATGTAAATAATTAACTTATTATTTGCTTTAATTTCAGTCTATTGTCATAAGGAGAGAGATTCAATCAATAGATTGATTTTTATTGGTAATTGTTTGTTTTTTAGTTCATTACATGTAGAGGTAGGCCCTGCTTAACATTAATGGTGAAAATTGATAACATCCCTCCTCTAAATAAGATACAATTTCGCGCTATAAAATTCGTACTGAGATAACGGAAAAACGTTGCACCTGCGCCCTTTTATCAAACAGCTATCCGCTTATCTTGCTTTGCTTGCCATTGTTATGCTGTTCATTGCACCACTGGTTTCTAAATCTATGGTGCATATGAACACTTGTGCAGATATACAAAGTGAGATGGCGGACCAATCGATGCATTCGCATCATAGTATGCCAATGCCTGAAAATTGTGACGTTTCTACACCAATGAATCATATGTTAATGACGGGGATGGGGCAGTCTCCGATGGAAGACATTGCATGTGGTTACTGTCAGTTATTGGTCCACTTTCCATTTCTTATCTTATTTATTGCTGCGGTTATTCGACAACTCGCCACGCTGACTCTATTTGTTCCTTTTGAGCGCTACGTTCACATTTGGTTATTTAGACCATGGTCATTACATCTCGCTAGAGCCCCGCCTATTTACTGATGTCTTAGCATGATAAATCTTACAAATTAATTTAATTGCTATTTTTGCCTTTATTGTGCAAAGCGTTTTCGTTCATCTTGAATTTCTTTGATTTTTAAGAGGTTCACCCATGGGTGCTGAAAATGTATTTGCAAGCTAAGAGGCGAAAGCAGCGTACCTATATTCTAAGAAACAGGTAAAAAATGAACACACACGTTTTTAAAGTGGCTCCTATTGCAACGCTGGTTATTAGTGCGATTTTTACAGCACCTACAGTCGCTAAAACTGAAATCAACCAAAGTCCAATCTCAAATAGCTCAGTGATGATTGTTACTGCGCCAGTCGATTCACCATTGACTATTACGACATCCCCTAAAACACCAAGGCAGCCCGTCCCTGCGAGTGATGGTTCTGATTACCTTAAAACGATCCCAGGCTTTTCACAGATACGTAACGGTGGAACTAACGGAGATCCGGTTTTTCGTGGCATGTTTGGGTCTCGTTTGCGTATTTTAACCAATGATAGTGAAATGTTGGGTGCATGCCCTTCTCGTATGGATGCACCGACTTCTTATATTTCACCGGAAAACTTTGATGTATTAAATATGATTAAAGGGCCACAAACTGTTTTATGGGGGCCTGGGAATTCAGCAGGAACAATCCGGTTTGAGCGCGAAAAACCGCTATTTACTGAAGCAGGTATTAAAGGCAACGCAAGTGCCTTAACAGCATCTAATGAGCGTTGGGATGGTAATGCTGATATTAGCTTAGGTAATGAAACGGGTTATGTTCGTGTTATTGGTAATAAATCACGTTCAAATGATTATAAAGATGGCAATGGTGATAAGGTTCCCTCTAAATGGGATAAGTGGAACGCTGATATTGCTATCGGCTGGACGCCAGATGAATATACATTATTAGAATTAACCGCTGGTAAAGGCGACGGCGAAGCTCGTTATGCAGGGAGGGGAATGGATGGCTCTCAGTTTAAACGTGAAAGCTTAGGCTTACGCTTTGAAAAGAGTAATATCGGTGATGTTTTAGATAAAGTTGAAGCAAATGTTTACTACAATTACGCCGATCATATTATGGATAATTACTCGCTTCGTACTCCATCAGGCGGTGGAATGGGGGGCGGGCATATGGGGCATGGAGGCCACGGTATGATGAATATGCCAATGAAAATGCGAGTTGACCGTGAAACCATGGGCGGCCGTACCATGGGAACATGGTTATGGAAAGACTATGAACTGCGTGCAGGGGCTGACATGCAGACCAATAAACATCGTAAAAACAATAATAATAGCTGGAAAAAAGATGCACAATTCCAAGATTATGGTGTTTTTAGTGAGCTAACTTGGCATGCGACTGAGCAAGGTAAAGTTGTTAGCGGGGCTCGTTTAGATCGTGTGATAGTTGAAAATAGTACAGGCGTAGGCTCTTCAGGGCGTAATACGGTGATGCCAGCGGGCTTTGCGCGTTATGAGCATTCTTTATCTGGTACACCTGTTATGGTATATGCTGGTGTCGGCTATACAGAACGTTTTCCTGATTATTGGGAGTTGTTTTCGCCTAAACTCGGACCAGATGGTAGCAATAATGTGTTTGATAAGCTAAAAACAGAAAAAACGACTCAGTTAGATATTGGTGCTAAATATAGCCATGAAGACACCAATGCATGGGTTTCTGCATATGTGGGGCGTGTTGATGATTTTATTCTCTTCCGTTATAGCGCGACAAACCCGCGAATGAGCCAAGTTGAAAATGTTGACGCATTAATTATGGGCGGAGAGCTCGGTATAGCACAGAAACTCAGTGATGAATGGAAAGCCGATGCAAGTCTTGCTTACTCTTGGGGAGAAAATCGTACAGATGGCAAAGCGTTACCGCAAATGCCACCATTGGAAAGCCGATTTGGCTTATCGTGGGAAAAAGGTGATTGGACTACGACAGGTTTAGTACGCGTTGTTAGCCGTCAAAATCGTGTTGCGATTAATGATGGTAATGTGGTGGGGAAAGATTTTAGCAAGAGTGCAGGTTTCACAATATTTTCATTAAATACAGCGTATAAAATTAATGAAAATATGAAATTAAGCGCAGGCGTTGATAACCTTTTTGATAAAACCTATAGCGAGCACCTTAATTTAGCTGGAAATAGCGGTTTTGGTTATTCATCCAATGTACCAGTGAATGAACCAGGGAGAAATTTCTGGGCAAAAATTAATGTGAGTTTTTAATTGTTAGGCTAGCATCCCATACAGTATTCGTATGGGGTGCTGCTAGTCGTTAAATAATAACAGGAATATAGTAATTTAGCTCTTGGATGAAATTGCGTGAATCATTAATGAATGCTTCATAAGTGGGTTTGGATTTTAGGACATATTGCTCTATATCAGGCCCTTTACCACGGACGATATCCATTTCAGCAAGTACCTTCCCATAAGCAGTATAAATAATATCATTGTAATCTATACCATGAAGGCTACTGGTGATCTTGATTTCTAAATAATTTCCTGCGGGTAACTGTAAGTTGGTTGTTTGCGGAAGTGCAATATCAACATCTTGTTCATCTAGAGCCGTGGTATATAGGAAATGGCCTTCTGCATTAGTACTTTGATCAACACCGTGAATGGCGTATAAATGCTGAGTGACATAATGGTTTTTATTGAAAAAATCCATCCAATAGTGTCGGCGTAGCTCATCCGTTTTTAGGTTCCACTCATTAATATCTTTAGTGTAACGATGTTTAGTTCCGAGTAAATTGATGGCTGGCAATTGAGTCAATTTAACTTGAACACTGAGCTCTTTATTCTCTCGTAGAGGTAAGCAAAACCCTTCAATTTTCCAACCCTGTCGTTTTCTGTATTCAGAAGGGGTCAGATTAAATTGTTTTTTAAACGCACGGCAAAAAGTTTGTTGTGAGTCAAAACGGTACCTCAGAGAAATATCCATTATGCTGTCATTTGTTAGCCGTAGTGCGACAGCAGAACAAGAAAGGCGCCTTGCTCGGATATAGGAACCAAGTGCGAGCCCTGTTTGGTTCTTAAACAGGCGCTGAAAGTGCCATTTGGTGTATCCTGATTTATCGGCAACAGTATCTAGGGATAGGCGAGATTCTAAATTTTGTTCTATCCAGAGAATGATTTCCCTGATAACACTTTCTTGTAGCATGATTATCCTTTCAGGTCTCTTTTACTTACCAACAAAATAACAAGCCATATAATATAGCAAGGTTATGGATTGTAAGTACTCATAGGTGCTCGTAATAGGATAGCATGCTAACTGACAATTTTATTAAAAAGATGTGAAGTTAAGTAAGTATTGGGCGGTGGAAACGTAGCTAGATTGCTTGAGTACACCTATCTAGCGTTTACATAATTTGTCTAATTTTTACGTATTGTGGTATAGACTGAAGGTAATGAACATGGCATAAATGCAGTGGAGTGAATTTTTTTACCGAAAATAGCCAGGTGTGATAATTAATTTTAGATATTCAGAATAAGAGCAGGTTAATGTAAGGCACTAATATGAAAAGGTGATTTAGCTTTATAGACTAATATGAAAATTTTTATATTTAATACCTAAATTTAATGTTGTTATTCGACTAATAAATAAAAAAAAGCGCCTTTTTTTATGATTGAAAAAAAAATTCTTTATTATAATTATGTTCTGGAAACTTATTGATACGCATGAATACAAATTGTCACGAATTTCTTAAGGTTATAACATTAAATCAGTCAAGATAATTTTATTAAATTGAAAATGTAAGTTAGAATTTTGGTTAAATTGAAAATGTAATTTTGAAGTCGTTGGCTTATTACAGTGTAGTTTTCTATACCTATTAGGTTATAAAAATAACGTGATCAGAATCACAGTTAAAAAGAAAACGATATAGCCATACATATCAGTATTTTATATGGTTGTTGTTTTTTAATTCATTAATAGATTGTCTTTAAATGACTTGTTTAGTTGGGGTTTTATTATTATAAGTCAATTTATAAATTTATGGTTGGTGATAGTTTACGCACCGGTTAATAATATTCATTTTAATATTTAATAGAGGTTATTATGGGGAAGGAAAACATTGCTAAAATGCTAGGGATAAAAATCCGAAAACAACGAGAAAACCATAAGATATCGATAGAACGAATGGCGAGTTTAATTGGTGTAACAGAAGAAGAAATGAGTCGATTTGAGACAGGAGAAAGTTGTATTGATGTCGATTCACTATTTCAATTTGCTTATCTTTTTAATGTTGATCCCGCTTCTTTTTTATATGGCGTTGTCAATGTGAATAATGGTACATGTAGTTCAATACACTGATTATAAGTAATTTTAGAATGTAACATTAAGCGGTATAGTATTGTTATATCATTCGTGAGCATAATAATATTAACTGTTACTATCAGAATTATCTTTATATTTCGTAATAATCAAATATATCCATGAGTATTTAGCTGTTTTATTACTATATCTGTTAGTTTATTGGCGCGACTCCATTGATTAATTTTGGCTAGTTTTATGTTGCTACCGAGTCTTAAAACAAATTGGTCGAGTTGCTCTACAATAAAATTATTTTGATTAATCTCTTGATATGTTTCATTAAAAGAGAGTTTTTCCTTTATCTCATATCGGTTATTACATTGTTTTAATGACAGTTTGTCTAAAATCTTCCCCGTATTGAAAAAGATTTCAAATGAAACCAATAAACCGTTTTCTTGGCGTAAATTAATCATCAATACATCGCCATCGGTTCTTTTAGTAAAGGGATGTGAGTATTGAATAGCGGGGGATGAAAGGACAAAATCAGGCATCAAGGATAACAATAATTCTATGTTTTTTGTGATGGTGTTTCGTAGTATATTGAATGGTAATTGATTTTCAGTTTCTATTATTCGGTGCGCTGTGATACGCAATAACCCTGTTTCGGTACCACGTTTAGACATTAAAGACGCTTTTATTTGATTGAACTGGTTATCAAAGCTAAGAGGTTGGTTATAATCAATCAATACATCATGGCGCATTGCTTGCTTTAATACCTCCTTCAATTCGTTTTCACTAAAGTTGGGGATATCATTCAATAGGATATCTTTTCCGGCAGATACCGCAGTCTGAATTGCAAATCTTAGTAACTCATCACTGCAAGTGGATGTCATTATAATGCAGTCAACGTCATCATTATTGATCAACTCTTCTATCTTTTTCTTTTGACACATAAAGTAAGTCATAGAAGGTAGAGATGGAGACAAATGGCAAATTGACTTTAGCTCACTATGATGAGCGCAGCATTTTATCGCATTTATATAAAGTTGGTTATAAGGTGCAGTGCCGATTAAACCAATACCAGAGCGATTAAGTGACGTGACAGAATGCTGCTCTTCAAGTAAACGAAGGTGTCCGAGTAAATAAAGAAAGTGTGTATTTAACATGCTTAGCCCTTATTCTTGGTTTTATCTAACACGAGATATAATCCCAACATAGCAGGGTGAAATAATAATTTCATTCCATTGTCTTTTTAGAATTTGTATTTTCTGATGAGACTCACAAATTAAAGAAAAAAAATGAAACTTAATTAGTTTTTAATAATGACGTCTACGTTAATTAGAGAAAGGACTGGAAGAGGCTCTGAATTAATGGAGGTGTTTAATTACAGAGCCATATATCTTAGACTAATCTGCTGCCCTGACGGTAGGCTAATGCAACGGTCAGTGATTGTGCTAAACATAAGGTGGCTGATTGCGAACGAAATGCATCTACTTGGGCTTCTTTGATAACAAAACAAACATCGCTAAAACTTGCCAAAGGGCTGATTTGGCTGTCAGTAATAACGATTTGCTGCGCACCTGCTTGAGCGGCTTTCTCACTTACCATGACAGTTTCCGAGGCGTAAGGCGTGAAACTGATTGAAATAACGACGTCATTTTCACTGATCCTGCTGATCTGTTCCTTGAACATTCCGCCAAGCCCATCAATAAGTACTGGGCGACATTCCAAATGGCTAAGAGCGTAACTTAAATACGTTGCAACGCTGAATGAGCGACGCAAACCGATAATATAGATATTTTGTGCATTTGCTAATAACGATACGGCTTTTTCGATATCTTCAGCAGGGGTTCTGGCTGCCATTTGTTGTAAAGCTTGGGCGTTAGAATGAGCGAACTCCTTCAAAATTTGGGAAGGGTCATCTCCCAGTTCTTGGGAGCCGTCCATTTCACGAAACATGCGGGCTCTATCTGTGTAGCTGGCCGTTTCTTCAACGAGGTTCATACGAAACAATTGTTTCATTTCATTAAACCCACTGAAATTAAACGCATTTGCAAAGCGGATTAGAGTCGAAGGCGGAACCTTAGCCTCTTTCGCAATCACGGCAACTGTATCAAATGCGACACTATTCGTATTATCTAACACATAGCGTGCTACTTGCTGTAGCCGTTTACTTAATTCGTCATACCTTGAGCGAACTTGCTCTTGAAACTCATTTAAATTTGATGCACTTGACATATAACCTCCAGAATTTGGCTCTAATTGTAGTTGTTTTACGGCGTTAGTCGAATCTTTTTGAAACACTTAGTTCATGTTTAAAAATTTTCTTTTTTTAGGATCTTAAAATAATTTGAATTTGGGATAATAAATTGAACAGCTTACATCAATTTGTTCTCTTATTTTCTTGATGGAAAGAAAGCCATGTTTAGCCCAATACAAAGGAAAAATAGCCAATAAATAAGTGATGGACATAAGTTTAAAATAGGTGTTTTTTAGCCGCGATTAAAAATTTCATAAAAACTTTGTCTAGATCACATAAATTGAATGTTATTTCAAATTTAGTTGTAAGTGAAACAAATATTTCATATACATTGAGTAACAAGGTAACTCTGTCAGCTAAAGAGAGGCAACATGGAACAGATTCATAATTTCATTGGTGGTGAGATAGTATCCAGCAAAAGTGGGCGTTTTGCACCGGTATTCAACCCAGCAACGGGTGAGCAAATTGCTCAGGTTGTGCTTAGCAGTGCCGATGAAACAAAAAAAGCAATTGAGATTGCGAATAAAGCATTCCCTAAATGGTCAAAACTTTCCCCTTTGAAACGTTCCCGGATCTTATTCAAATTTAAAGCATTGCTGGAAGAGAATATGGATGAACTGGCGCGTTTAATTTCAAGAGAACATGGTAAAGTTTTTTCTGATGCGGTAGGTGAATTAACTCGTGGTTTGGAAGTCGTTGAATTTGCATGTGGTATCCCTCACTTACAAAAAGGTGAGCACTCAGCCAATGTTGCTACCGGTGTTGATAGCCACTCATTAATGCAACCTCTGGGGGTATGTGCGGGAATTACACCATTTAATTTCCCAGCAATGGTACCGATGTGGATGTTCCCAGTGGCTATTGCAACAGGCAATACCTTTGTTTTAAAACCATCAGAAAAAGACCCTTCTTTAGCATTAGGATTAGCTAAATTATTAAAAGAAGCAGGTTTACCTGATGGCGTATTTAACGTTGTTCAAGGGGACAAAGAATCTGTCGATGTGCTCTTAACCGCGCCAGAAGTCCAAGCCGTTAGTTTTGTTGGTTCAACACCTATTGCTGAATATATTTACACGACGGCATCTGCTCATGGCAAACGCTGTCAAGCACTCGGTGGTGCAAAAAACCATTGTATTTTAATGCCGGATGCGGACATGGGGCAGGCGGCTAATGCCATTATGGGCGCGGCATTTGGTGCAGCGGGCGAACGTTGTATGGCATTATCTGTAGTCTTAGCCGTCGGTGATGAAACAGCAGATGCGCTCATTGCTAACCTGAAAGGTCAAATTGCTAAAATGTCCGTCGGGCCAGGTATTACGCAAGGCAAAGAAAATGATATGGGTCCCGTCATTTCAGCACAGCACAAAGCTAAAATCTGTGACTATATTACTAGCGGTGAAAAACAAGGTGCGACGTTATTAGTTGATGGCCGTGATTTTAAAGTGAAAGGCTTCGAAAATGGTTATTTTGTAGGACCAACATTATTTGATAATGTCACTCCTGAGATGGACATTTATAAAGAAGAAATTTTTGGGCCTGTCTTAGCAGTAGTGCGTGTTCCAGACTTCGAAACGGGTTTGAAACTAATTAACCAACATGAATATGGAAATGGAACGGCTATTTTCACCCGTGATGGTGAAACGGCTCGTGAATTCCAAGAAAATGTCCAAGCTGGAATGGTTGGGATCAACATACCGATTCCAGTACCGATGGCATTCCACAGTTTTGGTGGTTGGAAACGTTCTATTTTTGGTCCATTAAATGTACATGGAAATGATGGTGTTCGCTTCTATACTCGCATGAAAACAGTCACTAGCCGTTGGCCTGCAAGTGTTCGCTTAGAACACCATGAAAGTAGTTTCACAATGCCAACCATGGAATAAACGGAGACCCGTATGAATAAGCAGAAAATGACGACCGCTCAGGCGTTGGTTAAATTTCTAAACCAACAATATGTTGATGTCGATGGTGAGCAGTATCCGTTTATTCAGGGAGTATTTACGATTTTTGGCCATGGTAACGTTGTGGGTTTAGGTCAGGCGCTCGAAGAGGCGCCTGGGCATCTACGTGTTTATCAAGGTTGCAACGAGCAAGGCATGGCACATATTGCGACAGGCTTTGCCAAACAAAAAAAACGTAAACAAATTTTTGCGGTTACGTCCTCTGTTGGCCCAGGTGCTGCGAATATGATCACAGCTGCCGCAACAGCTACGGCGAATCGCATCCCACTGTTATTACTACCTGGCGATACTTTTGCAACACGTCAGCCAGATCCCGTTTTGCAGCAAGTTGAACAGTATGGCGACGGAACAATAAGCACGAATGATTGTTTTCGACCTGTCTCACGCTATTGGGATAGGATTTCACGGCCTGAACAGCTAATGGCAGCCATGGTTAATGCAATGCGGGTGTTAACGGATCCTGCGGATACTGGCGCGGTAACCATTTGTCTACCTCAAGATGTTCAAGGCGAGGCGTGGGATTACCCCGATTATTTTTTCCAAAAACGCATCCATCGTATTGAACGTAGACCACCGACAACGGTGAGTATCGAAGAAGCCGTAAATCTAATTCGTAGCAAGAAAAAACCATTACTCATCTGTGGTGGTGGGGTACGTTATTCCGAAGCTCACGAGGCATTTTTACAGTTTGCTGAAGATTACCGTATTCCATTTGGCGAAACCCAAGCGGGTAAAAGTGTCGTCGTTGCTAGTCATCCCTTGAATATGGGTGGAATTGGCACTACAGGTGGGTTAGCCGCAAACTTATTGGCTAAAGAAACTGACTTAGTGATTGGGGTGGGGACTCGCTTTACGGATTTTACCACCGCATCTAAATCTTTATTTAGTCATCCAAATGTAACCTTCTTAAATATCAATGTTGCGGAATTCGATGCAAGTAAGTTAGATGCTTTGAAAGTGGTTGCAGATGCCAAAGAAGCACTTCAAGCACTGGATATAAAGCTGAAAGATTCTCACTATGAAGCTCAGTGGGGGGATGAAATTCAGCAGTCTAAACAACAGTGGAAAAATGAGCTGGAGCGCTTGTTTAGTATACAGTATCGGCCATTAGATTTTGTCCCTGAAATTGCAGGCCATCTTGATGATAAGCTTGAAGAATACCGTAAAACGCTAGGTACAGAACTGGCACAAACACGGGTGCTAGGCTTGATGCAGCAATACATGGAAGACGATGCCATTATTGTGGGGGCAGCAGGTTCATTACCGGGAGATTTACAACGTATTTGGCTACCAAAACAGCGAGATACCTATCATCTTGAATATGGTTATTCATGCATGGGGTACGAAATTGCCGCCGCTGTTGGTGCTAAAATTGCTGCACCGAAACAACCGGTTTATGCGATGGTCGGAGATGGCTCTTATTTAATGCTACACAGTGAATTACAAACCGCGATTCAGGAGAACATTAAGATCACCATCTTATTGTTTGATAACGCGGGATTTGGTTGTATTAATAACCTGCAGATGAGCCAAGGCATGGGAAGTTTTGGTACAGAGAACCGACATCGAAACCCACAGACGGGGTTGATGGATGGGCCGTTAGTGAAGGTCGATTTTGCTAAAAACGCAGAAAGCTATGGCTGTAAAAGTTATCGGGTACATGATGAGGAACAATTGATTGCCGCACTGGAAGACGCAAAGTCCCATTCGGGCTGTGTATTGATTGATATTAAAGTACTTCCGAAAACAATGACCGATGGTTATGAAGCTTGGTGGCGCACAGGTACGGCACAAGTTTCTAAAAAGCCTCAAATAGTTGCTTCCGCTGAAAAAATTAAACAGATGGTTGAAAATAAAGTTCGTCTTTATTAATCAACGTATTGGGTTAGTGCTTTGTATTATCGTAATAACTCGACGGTGTTTTTACCGTCGAGGAATGTTCTTCGTTTTCTTAATGAGTCAGATGTAATTAAGTAGGGTAGTTACTGGAAATTTAGCAAGGATTGCTTTGGTGTTAATTTACATAGTGGTTACCACTTGTGGCTCTATATTCGTCATACTTCAAGTTGTATGGGGAATGCTCTGCGCTACCCGCCCACGCAACTCGAATCATTTGGATTATATACCCAGCTTAGGCTGGGTTTTTTTATGGATTTAATAGTTTAAAAGTAATTTAATTGAAATATATGTTTTATTTCGAGACGAAGGAAGAGCAAAAAAAGAAGTTATGGAGAACTAATGTGCCAGCAAACACAGACTTTATTGTTAAATGCTGTTCGCTTACATTGTTAATTTGTGATCTGAATAACACTAAAAATACACTTTAATATAACATTTGTTATCTAGAGCCCAAAAATATAATTTTCAAAAAATTATAAATTGAAATGAATGTTTTATTTGGTATATTTCGTAATATCCAAATAGTGGATTTAAGGTATCAAGGAGCATTTGAATGTTCAATATAGCACTATTCGGCGCAGGACGTATCGGACAGGTTCATGCTGTTAATATTGCCGGCCATAAAGAAACCAAACTTTACTCTGTCATCGACCCTTACCAACCCAATGCGGTTGCCTTGGCTGAAAAATACCAAGCCAAAGTTCAGACAACAGAAGAAGCAATGCAAGACCCTAATGTACAGGGTGTTTTAATCGCTTCAGCCACAGATACTCACGCTGATCTAATCGAACTAGCAGCCAAACATAAAAAAGTGATTTTCTGTGAAAAACCTGTTCACCTCGACCTTGAGCGTGTGAAGCAGTGTTTAAAAAGCGTAAAAGAACATAACGTTCCACTGTTTATTGGTTTTAACCGTCGCTATGATCCTCAATTTCGCCACTTGAAAAATTTATTCCAACAAGGCGCGATTGGTAAAGCAGAATCTTTAATTATCACATCTCGTGACCCGTCACCACCACCTGCAGAATATGTTAAAGTCTCCGGTGGTATGTTCAGAGATATGACTATTCATGACTTTGATATGGCGCGCTTTATGATTGGCGAGGAGCCTTGCTCTGTCTACGCACAAGGCAGCAATGTTGTTGACCCTGCGATCGGCCAAGCCGGTGATATTGATACCGCGTTTATTATCTTAAAATTCCCATCAGGCGCAATGGCGACCATCTCTAACAGCCGTCGTTCAGGTTATGGCTATGACCAACGCATTGAATTACATGGTGAAAAAGGATTATTAACGGCTGGTAATATTAAAGAGAATAGTGTTGCGCTGTTAAGTGAAGTTGGGTGCTTATCGGCCAAGCCAGAGTATTTCTTCTTACAACGTTACCATGAAGCATACCAAGCAGAATGGCAGCATTTTGTTGATATCTTAGCAGGCCGTGCGGAATCTGAAACGACAGGGACCGATGGTGAATTGGCTTTATATCTTGCAGACAAAGCACTGGAGTCACTCAAAACAGGTAAAGAAGTTAAATTGTAATTAATGCGGTAATACTATTTAACTTGATTATAGACTTGCGGTTAAAAATTAATTTTTGGCCGCAATAGTAAATATATTCATTTATTAATGAGTATATAAAATACTGATATTACATTTTATTTAATACTCTTTAGGCTTTCAATATTCCGAGATTAATTGAGGCTTTTTATAATCTTACTTTCTTTAATTTAACTGATGTATTCATCGTTTTAAATTTGCGAAATCTATTTTCAAAGAGTTTATCGATCAGGCCTAAAGCTAGCAAAGTAGCGATTCAAACCAGAGTGCCAGAAACTTATTTCATTATTTAATATTTAACATTAAACATTTATTTAAATATTGAAAAATTGTTTTTTTGGTAAGACATAATGATTCAAATAATAAGGTAATAATATGTCATTAATCATGAATCTCAATCAACAACAGAGAAAAAGGTTGCACCAAATAACCTTGGTTGCAACCTTTGGTGGATTACTATTTGGTTATGATACTGGTGTCATTAACGGTGCATTTTCATCACTGAAAGAAAACATGGGCTTAACGCCAACCACAGAAGGGCTGGTAATGAGTGTCCTATTAGTGGGCGCAGCATTAGGTAGTGTTTGTGGCGGACGTGTAGCAGACTTTGTCGGGCGCCGTACTTATTTGCTTTACCTCTCATTTCTGTTTTTATTTGGGGCATTTTTATCTGCGGCAGCCCCAAATATTGAAGTTCTTCTTATTGCTCGGTTTATATTGGGCTTTGCGGTGGGTGGTGCCTCTGTGACGGCACCGACGTTTATTTCTGAAGTGGCTCCGACTGAAATGCGGGGGAAACTCACTGGGTTAAATGAAGTTGCTATTGTTATCGGGCAGCTAGCAGCATTTGCTATTAATGCGATTATCGGTTCAATTTGGGGCCATCTTCCTGATGTTTGGCGTTATATGCTGTTAGTACAAGCCGTGCCCGCGTTGTGCTTGCTATTTGGTATGTGGAAAGCGCCTGAAAGCCCACGTTGGTTAATGAGTAAAAACCGTCGTGAAGAAGCCTTGAAAATACTGAAGCAAATTCGTCCTGAAAAACGTGCAATTCAAGAATATGAAGATATCGTGACGTTATTAGATGTTGAAGCTGCGGAAGCTAAACGTCATCCGAATGCCAATAAACAAAATTTAGCGTTAATTTTTAATACACCTTGGATTTTTAAATTGGTTTTAATTGGGATGGTGTGGGCGGCATTACAGCAAACAACTGGGGTTAACGTTATTATGTATTATGGCACAGAAATTCTCAAAACAGCGGGTTTTTCTGAGCAAACATCTTTAGTTTTCAACGTATTAAATGGTGTTTTTTCTGTTGGTGGTATGGTGATAGGGGTGTTATTCCTTGTTGACCGATTTAAACGTAAGACACTGATTGTTGGTGGTTTTGCGCTAATGGCATCGTTACACTTATTAATTGCAGCTACAGACTACTTTTTAACCGGGGATGTTAAAGCAACATTAATTTGGTTACTTGGCGCGGTGTTTGTTGGGGTTATGCAAGGAACGATGGGCTTTTTAACGTGGGTGGTACTTGCTGAGCTATTCCCACTTAAAATTCGCGGGTTATCCATGGGGATCTCGGTCTTCTTTATGTGGATTATGAATGCGATTGTGAGTTATTTATTCCCTGTATTACAAGCAGAACTTGGTTTAGGTCCGGTATTCTTAATTTTTGCGGTAATAAACTACTTAGCTATCGTTTTTGTCGTGAAGTTATTGCCAGAAACATCAAACAAATCATTAGAGCAATTAGAAGAAGAGCTCTCATCAATGTAATTATTACTTATTGGTGGTGTGAATATACCTAATTAACTTAATCGAGGGTTGGATATGATAGAACAACTAACCACAAGTAATTTGCATTTAGGTTGTCAGGCAAGAAATAAAGCTGAAGTACTCAAAATGGTTGGTACGGAATTTAAAAATAAAGGTTATGTTGATAGGGATTGTGTACATTTCTTAACGGAAAGGGAGCAACAGATATCAACATTCTTGGGGAATGGCATCACGTTGCCACATCTACCTAAGTCCGCCAATGATATTATCTTGCATACCGGTGTTGAAATTTTTCAATTTCCTGACGGTGTTATTTGGGACAGAACCAATGTGATGTTTATTGCCATAGGCGTGATTGCAAAATCAAGGGAACATATTGATGTACTTAGGGAAATTGCGTTGATTTTTAGTGACGAATTTATTGCCAATGCACTGTCTCTGACCTCAAGTAAAGAAGAGTTTTTAAGTATTCTTCATCGTTAATTTTTAGTTTTGAAGAGAGAATGGGATCTTTGCCAGATCCCATACTCAATAAATTTCATTTTTAGTTATTCTATTTCATTTTATTCCATCTCATCACGACTCTATTATTTTTCCTTTCTTTAAATTTAATATTTATTTTCTTATAAATTAATTGATTACACTAAAAATTAACGTTAGATCACATAATGAAATTAATGTTTCTAATAATATTGAAAATGAAACGAATGTTCCGTATAACATCATTATTGAAATAAAATCTGGAACGAATATTGGGCCAGCTATTGCACTACAAGAAATGAGCGAGAGGTAGAACAGATGAAAGAGATCCGTATCGGGATGATAGGTACTGGCTATATAGGACGAGCTCATGCCATTGCTTATGCACAAGCACCAACCGTTTTTCCATTGCAGGGGAAATTGGTTCGCGAAATGATTGCAGAAATTACCCCTGAGCTAGCACAAACCCGAGCTCAGGAAATGGGTTTTAATCGTGCAACGGATGACTGGCGCAAATTAGTTGCAGATCCAAATATTGATGTAGTGGATATTTGCTCGCCTAATTTCCTACATAAAGAAATGGCAATGGAGGCAATTAAGCATGGTAAACATGTTTATTGTGAAAAACCATTAGCACTCAATTCTGAAGATGCCAAAGAAATGGTCGAAGCGGCTAAACAAGCCGGCGTCTTAACGTTAGTGGGTTTTAACTATATGAAAAACCCAACTTCGCAGCTAGCCAAAGAAATCATTGCAAATGGTGAAATCGGGGAAGTTATCCATTTTTATGGCACTCATAATGAAGATTATATGGCTGACCCTAGCGCTCCAATTCACTGGCATTGCTTTAAAGAAAAAGCAGGGTTAGGTGCTTTGGGGGACTTGTCTGCACACATTATCAATATGGCGCAATTCCTAGTAGGGGATATTGAAACCGTCTGTGGTGATATGGAAATTGTGATTAAACAGCGCCCTGAAAAAACGGGTTCAACCGTTATGGTTACGGTTGAAAATGAAGACCAAGCGCATGCCATGGTACGTTTTGCTGGTGGCGCAATGGGCGTCATTGAAACTTCACGAATCGCAGCTGGCCGTAAAATGGGGCTAACCTATGTGGTGACCGGCACCAAAGGAACGTTGTCTTTCACTCAAGAAAGAATGGCAGAGCTAAAGCTCTATCGCCATGATGAACCTAGCAACCGCCAAGGTTTTAAAACAATTTTTGTTGGGCCAGAACACCCGGATTATGCACCATTTTGTAATGCTGCAGGTCATGGTATTGGCTTCAATGACCAAAAAACAGTTGAAGTGCGCGATTTAATTGATGGCGTTGCAACAGGGCAGCCAATGTGGCCTGATTTTGAAGAAGGCTGGAAAGTATCACGAATATTAGACGCGATAGCACGTTCATATGACGAACAACGTTGGGTTAACGTTAAAGAAATCAATTAATTCTGTTGTAGTTAAGGGGTAATTAATGGATAAGCAGAAGAAGTTAGATGTTATCTGTATGGGCCGTATTGCCGTTGACCTGTACGGACAACAGATAGGTTCTCGTTTAGAAGATGTGAGCTCGTTTGCCAAATATTTAGGCGGCTCTTCAGGAAACGTTGCATTCGGCACTGCAATACAAGGATTGAAATCATCAATGCTTGCCCGTGTGGGGGATGAACACATGGGGCGCTTTTTACGTGAGGAGTTACAGCGTGTAGGCTGTGATACTAGCCATCTTATTACAGACAAAGACAGATTAACGGCATTAGTTATCTTAGGGATTAAAGATCAGGATACTTTCCCATTAATTTTCTATCGTGATAACTGCGCAGATATGGCGATTACGCCAGACGATTTCTCTGAAGAATATATTGCATCTGCACGCTGCTTGGCAATTACAGGAACGCATTTATCTAACCCGAAAACTCGCGCGGCAGTACTAAAAGCGTTGGAATATGCTAAACGTAATAATGTCAAAACAGCCATTGATATTGATTATCGCCCGGTCTTATGGGGACTGACCTCTTTGGGTGATGGTGAAACACGTTTTATTGCTTCCGATAGTGTCACGCAACAACTGCAAGACGTATTATCGATGTTCGATTTGATTGTCGGTACAGAAGAAGAATTTCATATTGCAGGCGGGACGACGGATACCGTACAAGCACTTAAGAACATTCGCCAATTAACGGATGCGGAACTGGTGTGTAAACGCGGCTCTCTTGGCTGCTCGGTATTTAGTGGTGAGATCCCAGAAACGTTGGACGAAGGGATCACCGTTCATGGTGTGCGAGTTGAAGTTCTCAACGTATTAGGTGCCGGTGATGCATTTATGTCTGGCCTACTTCGTGGTTATCTAAACGGCGATGGTTGGGAAAAAGCCTGCGCTTATGCGAATGCTTGTGGGGCTTTAGTGGTTTCGCGCCATGGCTGTGCGCCTGCAATGCCAACAAAAATCGAGTTGGATAATTACCTTGAGCGTGCAGCTGCAGTTCCACGCCCAGATCTTGACCCGATGCTTAACCATTTGCACCGTGTGACTTCACGTAGCACACAATGGAATGAACTTTGTGTTATGGCATTTGACCACCGCATTCAATTTGTTGATATGGCACGCCTCGCAGGGGTTGATATTTCTTGCATTCCAACCCTGAAAAAATTGATTTACCGCGCTAGTAGTGAAGTAGCCGAAGAGGCAAATCTGCAGGGGAAAGCAGGGTTACTCTGTGATAGTACATTTGGCCAAGACGTATTGAATGATGTAACCGGCCGTGGTTGGTGGATAGGCCGCCCAATTGAGCTACCTGCGTCAAGACCATTATGCTTAGAGCATGGGAATATTGGCTCTCAGCTGATTAGCTGGCCAAAAGAGCATATTGTCAAATGTTTGGTATTTTTTCACCCAGAAGACAACCATCCACTGCGCTTAGAGCAAGAAAAAACGGTTCAAGAAGTGTATAGCGCTTGCTGCCAATCAGGGCATGAATTGTTGCTCGAGGTGATATTGCCCGCAGATATGGAACGCAACGATGAGCTGTATTTACGCGCAATCAAACGCTTCTATAACTTAGGTATAAAACCAGATTGGTGGAAATTGCCACCACTACAAGCGCAAAACTGGGATGCAGTTGATCAATTAATTCAAGAACGTGACCCTTATTGCCGCGGTGTCGTGCTCTTAGGACTTGACGCACCACAAGCTGAGCTACAAGCAGGCTTCAACGCAGCCGCTGGGAAATCAATCGTCAAAGGATTTGCTGTTGGCCGCACTTTATTTGGTAAGCCTTCGTTGGAGTGGATGAAAGGTGAAATCAATGACGATGAGCTGGTGCAGAAAATCAAAACCAATTACTTAAACCTGATAGCCCTATGGCGTCAGCGTAAATAATATTACTTTTACCTACACAGGAGCTTCATCATGGCAATCCAACTTGGTATCAACCCGTTGACATGGACGAATGATGATTTACCCACTTTAGGGGCAGAAACGTCTCTAG
This sequence comes from Providencia sp. PROV182, assembly GCF_028480325.1. Taxonomy (NCBI): domain Bacteria; kingdom Pseudomonadati; phylum Pseudomonadota; class Gammaproteobacteria; order Enterobacterales; family Morganellaceae; genus Providencia; species Providencia sp. PROV182. The sequence continues at coordinate 338,511 of NZ_JAMPOL010000004.1, forward strand.
AAACATGTTTAACTGAAGGTCGTCAAGCGGGTTTCGCTGGTTTTGAGCTAGGTAATAAATTTCCACGTAAAGCGGAAATCTTAGGGCCGATCTTAAAGCAGCATGACTTACAATTGGTTTCAGGCTGGTATTCGGGAGAATTATTATCTCGCAGTGTGGAAGAAGAAATTGAAGCGGTACAAGAGCACTTAGCATTGCTACGTGATTTAGGCGCTAAAGTGATGGTTTTCGCGGAAGTGACTCACTGTATTCATGGCGATCAAAACAAACCTGTTCATATGCGCCCATTGTTCCCAGCTGATCAATGGGAAGAATACGGTAAAAAATTGACCGAATTCGCAAAATATACTTTATCTCAAGGGGTTAAGATTGCCTATCATCATCATATGGGGACAGTGATCGAGTCCGCAGAAGATGTGGATAATTTAATGAAACATACAGGGGATGAGGTCGGTTTATTACTGGATACAGGGCATTTAACCTTTGCCGGTGCAGACCCAGTTGAAGTGGCAAAACGCTGGGCAAAACGTATCAATCATGTGCATTGCAAAGATGTCCGTGCAGATGTTCTAAAAGATGTTAAAAACCGTAAAACCAGTTTCTTAAATGCAGTATTAGCAGGGGTGTTCACGGTACCTGGTGATGGTTGCGTTAACTATCCAGAAGTGTTTAAAGTATTGAAAAATAGCCAATATGAAAATGGCTGGTTAGTAGTCGAAGCAGAGCAAGATCCTGCGATCGCACATCCATTGACTTATGCCACATTGGGTTACAACAATTTGTCTAAATTTGCTAAGGATGCGGGCTTAATCTAAATCGTCGTCGTCATATTTCAGTCTGTGGCGTTGTTAGCTTTGTTTGCTGACTCTAGCCACAAACTGAACTGTTTAATTGATGAAACGGTTAGTAACTGAAAAGAATTACATATCTAGAACCTAAAAAGTGTCAGAGGAAAGTTATGTCAAAATTATTGTCGAAATACCATGCTCCAGATGCACATAAGCGAACTCAGCATATCACTCCGAAAGTCGCTAACTGGGGATATGTTCACTTTGATGTTTATGAATTAAAACAAGGCGAGTCTATCTCCTTGCCTGCCTCTGAAAATGAAATGTGCTTAGTGTTGGTGGCGGGTAAAGCGACAATTAAAACACCGAATCAAGCGTTTGAAAATATTGGTGACCGTATGGATCCTTTCGAGCGTAAAAAGCCGTATGCGGTGTATGTTACAGCGCAAGAGTTTGCTGAGGTCATGGCGGATACCGACCTTGAATTGGCAGTTTGCAGGGCAAAAGGAAAAGGAACTTACCCAACTCGTTTAATTGGCCCTGATGATATTGGTGCGGAACAACGTGGCCATGGTTATAACAAACGCTATGTGCATAATATTTTGCCGGATGATAAAGCCGCTGATAGCTTATTAGTCGTGGAGGTCTTTACAGATGAAGGCTGCACTAGCTCTTATCCAAGCCATAAACATGATACCGATAATGAACCCAATGAAACTTATCTAGAAGAAACCTATTATCATCGTTTAAATCCTTCCCAAGGTTTCTGTATGCAGCGCGTTTACACGGATGATCGCGAGTTAGATGAATGTATGGCGGTGTATAACAAAGATGTTGTTATGGTACCAAAAGGGTATCACCCAATGGCGACAGTGGCTGGTTATGATAACTATTACCTTAATGTGATGGCAGGGCCAACCCGTAAGTGGTTATTTACATGGGAAAAAGACCATAACTGGGTGAATAGTGAAATCTATGCAGCGAAACATAGTGAAAAGTAAGTTAAAGTAGAAATATGTGAATTAAGTTCTGTTATCTATCTTTGCCGGTAAATATTTACCGGCTTTTTTCGGTTAAACTTAATATGCTGCAGTAAATTGTTGGCGAATGAACTGCCTATTATTTACCTCATCAAGTATAGCTACCGCAAAATCTTCAACTGATATTTTCGCAGGAACGTTGCCATTCATCAGCAATTGTTCGCCTCCAAGACGGAAGGTTTCTGTTCTTTCTCCTTCCTCGAGTATTGCGGCTGGGGAAATGTAGGTCCAATCCAATGAATCAATGGATTGTAATTGGTTCTTAAATTCCCTCATTGCTTGAGCGCCTGGTTTTATTTCGGCAGGAAAATCGGGGGAATCAATTAAATCAATACCTGAAGCAATTTTTAGGCTTCCTGCACCACCGACCACAATAAATCGTTTTACCATCGATTTTTGTACTGCTTGTAAAATGGCCTGGTTTCCTGCCACGGTATCTTGATACAAATTCGGATTTTGCCAGCCACCATTAAACGCGCTGATGATGACATCCTGTCCTTTAAGCCGAGAGGTTAACCATGGGATATCTGTAATATCACCAGCGGCGGTGATTAAAAGAGCGTGCTGAAATAATTGATTACTATGACGAGAAATAGCCGTCACTTGGTGGTGCCGAAGCAACGCTTCAGCGACTAATGCTCTGCCGACAAAACCCGTTGCGCCAATAATCGATATTTTCATCTTCAGTTCCTCTTTGCTTGAGTGCCTCACTCAAGAATAATGATACTGATAGGGCTAGGCTTTAGGACTAAGACTTGTTTTCCCAATGTGTTCTTTTTGAGTATAGAACAAACGTTCTTATTGGGGAATATGCTTAATTTTATTTCGTTTCTCTAAATAACTTTAAAATAATACTCGTCATAATGGCGATGGTTCCTCCTAAGGCGGTTTCAAGAACGCGGTCAAACAATAATTCATAGGTTGGGTGACGCCAATATATAACGAGCTCAAGAATGGACAAAATTAAGCTTGTCACGACAAACGTCATAAACGTATATCCGTGATGAAAGCTCATCGGCATTAAAAAGGCGAACACCACGACTGCAATTAAACCGATATACGGCATAAAGGGTAAATTGAATAAAAAATACAATAATAAGACAGAAATAAGACTGCCTAAGACCCTCTGCAAAGTAATTTTAACGATACTTTGTGATTTTGGATGCAATACAAAAACGAAGGTCAGTAATGTCCAATAAAAGTGCCCTAGATCTATACTGCGAGGAATAGCGAGCGCGAGTAATAGCCCCAAAGCATAAATCATTGAGCGTGGGATAATATTTTTTCTCAACGTAAACAAATTTTGTTCAACTAAAGCGCTCGTTATTACACTATGGCGTGTCATTTTATGGCTAAGGACATAATACGTAATTAACGTTACTCCACTACCAATAATAAACCCTAACGCTAAGCTTTTGGATATATCAGGCAAAATGGTACCAATTGTCGACATGATAATCATAAATTTCATGGTTAAATCCATAGCAGGATCTGTGCCATACAATTGGTAGTAAATGAACGAAAAAATGGCGAGATAAATATAATATGCGGTACCAAGGCGTAACGTATCACCGATAAAAATAGCGACTAAAATCATCAATAAACAACAAGCGGTATAGGCATAATTCTTATATTCTTTTGCTGCATTGAATAAATTAAAGGAATACAGCGTTGAGAATGTTGCCCACATCGCAGCTTGTGCATCTAAGATCACAAAAGCGGTTGCGGCGCTAAAAAACATACAACTGGTAAAAATAATTCCATCGTGGATAGCAGGAAACGTTCTCATAATCCGATGCTCACAAATAGAGGCTTAACCTATTAATTAATAACGTAATTAAATAATATACGGTATAAAATTTCAAGGTGAGAACTCAGTATTTATGACAAGTTACCATTAAATGGCATGTGTTGAATTGTTGGTTGCGATATTCTGTTTTTATGTGACAAAAAAGGCATAATAGGGGAGAGCAGTTGTAGCAATCATAAAGGTAATAAAATGCAAATAATCAATCCTCATGATTTTGTTTGGGTCGGCAGCAATAATGATGTCGCGATAGAATCGCTTCCTGAATGGGTCGGCTCACAGTGGAACAGTAAGTTACCGTTGACGGTATACCGAAATAAAGCGGATGAGAATAAACTGACTGTTGCAATTAGAGGAATTAAGCCACACCAACGCGTTACAACACAAATTGAAAAATCTGCAATTACGCACATTATGAATGTGGAATCCTTGGTGGCGAATTCGGTGGAACTACAACGTTCAATGTTTATCGCTTTACCACCAGTGCAGGTTTTATGGATCATTTCACAGACTAAATGGCCTTGGCAATGGGGAGTAACAGGGAGTTGTGCTTACACTTTAGCGACAGATATCCAAAGTATGTTGTCAGACTGCGACCTTGATGTGGTCATTCGCTGTCCACATCGTCAAGAAAAAGAAGATTTTGCTGAGTTTGCAATTAAGGCGAATACTCCTTATTGCCCAATTGATATTCATATCGAAACCCCTAAAGGTGGGTTTTCATTAGCTGAGTGGTTTAAAAATGAACAGGTTACATTACACACACCACTTGGCGATATTATGACCGCAGACCCGTGGAATGAAAAATTATAGCCCGCTGTTTGTCTGTTAAACAACCTAATGTAGCTTGAATGACCGACAAATTGGTTAAATATTAATTTTGATGTTCGAGCAGGTGATTTTTTACTAATCAAATAAAAGCTGGAGGCATATAATGCCTCCCGATTAGCCTATTTTTAGTGTTCAATATAGGGTTCTTGTAAACCTGCTTCATGCCATTCTTTCATTGCGGGTAAAACTAAAATTCGGTCAACCCATTGTTTGGCAGCTGGGTTTACAGGTAAGTGATAACTGCGAATTCGAAAGGCAACTGGTGCAAAAAAAGCATCTACAGCCGTAAATTCACTACCTGCAAGCCAAGGACCACCAAATTGGTTTAACCCATCCTGCCATAATTTCTGCAATCGATTTAAGTCGGTTTGTAATTCAATTGAAATATTGTTAAGTGGCGAATTATGAGTACCGTCCATTGGACATTGCTGGCGTAATGCACTAAAACCCGAGTGCATTTCTGCGCTTGCACTACGAGCCCATGCTCTGGCTTTTCGCTCTTTTGGCCAGACTTGAGGGTAGTCTTCTGCAACATATTCACAGATGGCTAAAGAATCCCATATTGTTTGGTTTTCATCGATTAAACAAGGGACTAAGCCTGTAGGTGAAAAACGACTGAATTTTTCATGGCTGCTTTTGCCGTTTTCAAATAAACACAAATTTTCTTCAAACGGGATCTGTAATACCTTTAGTAAAACCCAGGGACGTAGTGACCATGAAGAGTAGTTTTTATTTGCTATCCAAAGTTTATACATAGTATTTAACCTATCAATCAGTTTGCAATGTTAAAAGAAAGAATACCAATGTATGGGGAAAAAGGCAGACCTACAAATGTTATTTTATGAATAACAGCTTATATCTATTAGGAATAAGCTAGATTTAATTGAAATTAATAAATAAATGAACTAAGTATTTAGTTACGACCATTTACAAAACTGGAAGAATCTTTATTCAACTTTTATAATTAAAACTAGACAAAATCAAATAGTAATCTATTTTTCATTATGTTGATCGTATTTGAATGTCTTCAACAAAATATTTGTTTAACTTTGGGATAGGAATAAAATTAATTTCACCTTATGATTATTACGGCTTAGTTAATAAAATATTACCTTCTTCTCTAAATGGTTTTTATCATGCAATGGAAAAATAATGCAAGTCGTTATGGGCATATCTCTTTGCTCATACATTGGCTAGTCGCAATTGTCGTATATGGAATGTTCGCTTTAGGTTTATGGATGGTGACACTAGGCTATTATGATAGTTGGTATCATCAAGCTCCTGAGATACATAAAAGTATAGGAATATTATTATTTATTGTTATGGCATTTCGTGTGATTTGGCGATTTATTTCACCGCCACCGAAGCCATTAGCAAGCTACAGTAAATTAACGAAAGCTAGCTCTATTATTGTTCAAATTCTGATTTATATTATTTTGTTCAGTATTTTGATCAGTGGTTATTTAATCTCAACCGCTGATGGACAGCCTATCAGTGTATTTGATTGGTTTGAGGTTCCTGCACTATTTACTGGTGCTGCAACACAAGCAGATACAGCAGGTGAAGTTCATTTATATTTAGCTTGGGCAGTGGTTCTATTATCAGTGTTGCATGCTTTTGCAGCTTTTAAACATCACTTTTTTGATCGTGATATTACATTAAAAAGAATGTTGGGTTTTAACCCCGATAAGTAACGTGGAGATAATTATGTTGAAGAAAACGGTTCTTGGTCTGGCTACTGGCGCACTTTTTTTAACGGCAGGTTCAGCATTAGCAGAAACTTACCAATTTGATAAGCAAGGCCAACACGCGTTTATTGAATTTCGTATTCAGCATTTAGGTTATAGCTGGGTATATGGTAGTTTTAAAGACTTTGATGGGTCTTTCACTTATGATGCAAAAGACCCATCAAAAGATAAAGTCGAAGTAACTATTAAGACAGGCAGCATTGACACTAACCACGCAGAGCGTGATAAACATTTACGCAGTGGTGATTTCTTAAATGCAGCAAAATTCCCTGAAGCAAAATTCGTTTCAACAGAAGTGAAGAAAGACGGTGAAACATACAAAATCACAGGTGATTTCACTTTAAATGGTGTTACTAAGCCGATTACATTAGATGCTAAATTAATGGGCGAAGGTAAAGATCCTTGGGGTGGATACCGTGCAGGTTTTGAAGCTGAAGGTAATATTAAGCTGAAAGAATTTAACATCAAATCTGATTTGGGTCCTAAATCTCAAGAAGCACAACTGTTGATTTCAGTTGAAGGTGTTCAAGTTAAATAAGATTTTTATCATAATAAACCTTCAAGCTTTCAAGTCTTGAGGGTTTTTTTATATCCAGCGTTTTCTAAATTGTTTATTTATGGCAAATTCTCCCGTCTTAGCCTCGCATTTTCCCTTATTCCTATAGCTTGACGACTTTGATACAAGCTAAAATAAACATTATCACTTTTTATAGGTCAATTCGTGGTATTAATAGTCTAGCTCCGTGATGACTATTGTTTTTAGATGCCATGACATTATATGCGATGGGTTCTACAGTATATAAGTAGCTTGAAAGTGTTTGTGGGAACCGTTTTACCAAGAAAAGGCAGGGTAACTTTGAATACAAATAACTCACGTAAAACCGCATTAATTGTTAGCATTATTTTTATTGCATTCGCATTCGGTTTTTATTGGTTAAGTAAAGATAATAATGTGTTATCTACAGAAAATAATAGTGCAATTCATTCAGAGGCACTTGCCCAAGTTGAAAAAGAACTGCCGATTATCGCGACGGTGAAGAAAATAAGCCCTGAAACCTATCAAAGTTTTGAGCATCTAATCACGCAATACGACCCAGCTAATGAAGATTTACGTCGTCAACTGTTTGATCAGGTTGTTGGCAATGTCATGAAGCTGGTGCTAGAACGTATGGAATATGCTTCTGATGATTCCGTAATTAATTTTACTAGCAGAGTGAATGATTACCTGAAAATCTTATTAGAAGAAGACCCAACAGGAAAAACGTGTTTTTATTCATTGTTTCCGCACTTAAGAGAAACAGCGGAAATTATTCCACCACAAAAAAGCCAAGCTGTTTTGTTGAAACAAATCCAAGCGACCAATGAGCTCTTAATTTCAAGTGAAGCTGGTGTAAAACAGGCGTTGATGTCCCCAAAAGAGTATTCTGAGGAATTAACACAGCTTGCTAGTGGGCTTTCTGCAAAGTATGGTGAAGATACCGCAATCCTTGGAAATTTAGAAGCAGGGAAGAAATCACCTGCATTAGCGTGCCGTATTTCTATTAGTTTCTATAATGAAATATTATCTATGCCTGATAATCAGAAAAAAGCTGCATTACTACGTTCTTTATTTTCATCAGTAAATAATTAATTCTTTCCAGCAAAATGGCACTGGTTAATATGGGTGCCATTTTGTGTCATTATTTATTATATTTCATTGTGTTAATCGCACTTTTTTTAATACATTATTCTTTGAGCATAAATAATTCGTATTTATGTAGTATGCTTATTATGTAAATTTATTTTTAACTATTTTGGAGATGGCATGCAATTTATTAAGAAAAGTATCGTAGCACTTGCCGCAACTGCTGCGATATCAATGCCGATTACAGTTAGCCAAGCTTGTACTCGAGTTGTTTATTTAGGTGAAAATGAACAAATAATGACCGGAAGAACAATGGATTGGAAATACGATATTGGTACCAATCTATGGATCTTTCCTCGAGGGATGGAGCGTGATGGCATTGCAGGGCCTAACTCTTTAAAATGGAAATCAAAATACGGCAGCGTGATAGCCTCGGGTTATGATATTTCAACAACGGACGGAGTGAACGAGGAAGGTCTGGTTGCCAATTTACTGTGGCTCGCGGAATCAAAATATCCCCAAATAGATAATAAGCAACCTGCGTTGTCGATATCTTTATGGGCGCAATATGTTCTAGATAACTATGCGACAGTGGAAGAAGCCGTTGCTGAGCTAGAAAAGAATCCACTCGTAGTCGCAACAGATAATGTGCCAGGACAAGATAGGTTAGCGACTTTACATTTATCATTATCAGATGCGAGTGGTGATAGCGCGATTATTGAATATATTGATGGCAAGCAGGTAATTCATCACAGTCGCAAGTATCAAGTTATGACTAACTCGCCGACTTATGAGAAGCAATTAGCAATGCAGGAATATTGGCAAGGAATTGGCGGCACTGTAATGTTACCGGGGACTAACCGCTCCGCTGATAGATTTGCTCGCGCGCAGTTTTATATTAATGCAATTCCTCAGAAAACAACGCCTAATAAAGCGGTCGCCAGTGTTTTCAGTGTCGTACGTAATGTGTCTGTCCCTTACGGATTGACGTCTGAAAATTCGCCTGAAATATCGTCAACACGTTGGCGGACATTAGTTGACCATAAACGTCAGCTCTACTTTTTCGAGTCAGCATTAACTCCAAATATTTTTTGGACTGATTTGGCAAAAATTGACTTTTCAGCGGAAACTGGAAAAGTGAAAAAGCTGGACCTCGGTGAAGAGCAGAGCCATATCTATTCAGGGGATGCGACCAACAGTTATGTAGTTACAAAACCTTTTGAATTCTTAGGGTTAAGTGCGGAACAGTTAGGTTATTAACTGAGCCCATGAAGTATTTCAGCCCTCTTGGTCTATAGGGGGTTGATATGAATCAAGCCCGCGATAATTAATTTATGAATGTTTTGCAGATAGCAAACGAACGGTATAAGATGTATTTAAAATGCAACTTATTGGTGATGATATGAATGATCTCGTGTGTTACAAAACTATGCCAGTTTGGAATAAAGCTTCTTTGCCGTTAATGTTCCAAGAGCGCCATAATACAAAAGAGGATACATACGCACAGTTGAAAGTGCTAAAAGGCTCTTTAGATTTTATCATTTTTAATGAAGACGGCAGCGAGCAACACTTTACCTTTGATATTCATAACCAGCCGCCTATTATTGAACCTCAAGTTTGGCATCGTATTTCTGCTTGTAGTGATGACATGGAATGCCAACTGGCATTTTTATGCAAACCAGAACTGAAATTTTATAAAGAGCATGGGTTAACGACTCCACATTCAGAAGTGCGCTATTTGTGTGAGAATCACCTGAGTAAGCCATGTAAAACATTAGATTTAGGTTCGGGAAGGGGGCGTAATAGTTTTTATCTTGCCTTGCAGGGGGATGACGTGACCTCGGTAGATATCAACCCTCAGCATATCCAAGCAATTGACTTCGTTAAAAAACAAGCTGGGGTAGAGAATATTCATACGGCTGTTTATGATATTAATAGTCACCAAATACAAGAGAACTACGAACTTATTATTTCCACTGTCGTGCTAATGTTCTTGCAGCGAGAAAAAATCGCCAATGTTATTACTAATATGCAAGAACATACCCTGCCAGGGGGAGTTAACGTTATTGTGTGTGCCGTTGAAACGCCAGATGCACCGCTGGATTTAGTGCCATTTAAATGCTTCTTAAAACCAGGGGAGCTAGAAGGGTATTATAAAGATTGGGATATTTTAAAATATAACGAAAACCCTGGTCATTTACACCGCACTGATTCACAAGGTAATCGTATTAAATTAAATTTTGCAACACTCATTGCAAGGAAGAAGTAAGTAAGAAATTAGCATAGGTTATCTTAATAAAAGAGTTGCCGCTGTCGGCAACTGAGGTTGTTGACAAAGCGGGATAAAAGCGTGGTTTTTCCCGCTTTGTGTTATCAGCCGAAAATCAATAAATTGATTTTCCTAGTTTATTTTCAAAACCTATTCGACTTGCCGCCAAACATAATATGTTTGTCAGCAGTCTGAGTTGCCGCTGTCGGCAACTCTTTTTGCTTCTACTATTTAAGGTTTGTCAGTGACAGGCGGAGCGGTTTCTTTTTCGCTACGGGCTAAAGTTTTTTCCAGCAATACAGAATATAGCGGTTTGCCACCTAAAAATTGAGCCATCATTGTGGCGCCAATGCAGGTAATAATCATCGGTAAGATTAACTGGTAGTTATTTGTCATTTCTAAAACTAAGACTATTCCAGTTAATGGGGCTCTGACGGTTGCGGCAAATAAAGCTCCCATGCCTGCAATAGCGAAAGTCCCCACTTCAATTTGGTAATTAGGGAATATTTCGAGGGCGGCGTAGCCGAAAACACCACCAAATAATGTCCCAAGGGCGAGTAAAGGAGAGAAAATACCACCTGGAGCCCCAGAGCTAAAGCTAATCGTCGAAGTTAAAAACCGCAAAGCAAAGAATATGAATAACAAAGTGATGGTAAATTGGCCTGCTACCATCTGGTGGATCACGGAATATCCACCACCTACAATTTCAGGCAGGTAAACGCCAATTGCACCACAAGCACCACCAATTAACCCGCCCATCAATACAAAGCGAGAAATTTTATTTTGGTAAAATGCTAAAAATTTACTTTGTAGGTACAATAAAAAACCATTAAAACAGATACCGATAACACCAAACATTAATCCTAAAATTAAATAAAGCCATAAAGTATTCATAGGTGCAGAAGAAAATTGGCCGATATTTAATACAATAGCTTCTCCATTGATTAGCCGATAGACAATGGTGGAGGTAACAACACCGATAAATACCGCTTTAATTGAAATTAAACTGTATTTAAATTGCGGACGCATTTCTTCAATAATAAACAAGATGCCAGCTAAAGGGGCATTAAATGCTGTAGATAAACCTGCCGCCGCACCAGAGGCAAGCAAGGTGTGGCGTGACTCATTATCTTTTAAACGAAATAAATCATAAAACATTTGGCTAAGGTTCGCACCAAGTTGCACGGTTGGTCCTTCACGGCCTAATACCATACCTGAGCCCAATGTTCCTAATCCACCAATAAACTTAACTGGGATGACTCTCCACCATCTTACGGGGCGTAAATCCTGTAATGCACCTTCAATTTCTGGGATCCCAGACCCACCAGATTCAGGAGAGAACCGTTTAACAAGGTAATAGCCTAACATGGCAAGAAGTGCCGAGATAAAAAACATCCCAACAACCATCAGCCATTTTGGGGCAACCCATTCACTCACCGATTGCACGCGATAGTTGCTAATCCAAGTTGTTCCTAATTCAAATAGTGAACCGATAAGACCGACCGCCGCACCAATGAGTGCCGCAAGTAGTAAGATTTTTATAGGTGTTTTATCTGATTCTTTTAGCCGTTTAAAAATCTGCAATCGGGTTTTTATCATAGATTTACTAGCTGAATTTACCTGGCTCATCTTTATTAGATTCTCTTTATACGATGGAATAACAAACACTTATAGGTAAGTATAACAAGAGTTATCGTAAGAGCGTTATCAGGATATAAATAAAATGCAAAATAGTGCATTTAAGCAAGAAAAGTGAAAACAAAACCAACAGCACGAATAGCATACTTTCATTACTGTGAATAGTTCTCATTTGCAATGAATGTTAATATAGATCAATAAACCATTAGATAATGAATAATTCCACTTTTTTATTCTAATAAAGAGCGTAGTCTTAATGTTGTATTTGAAATGCAACTTTAAGAGGCGAACAACATGTACTGTGTGCAATGTGAACAAACAATTAGAACTCCAGCTGGTAATGGCTGTGCATACGCGCAGGGTATTTGCGGTAAAACAGCAGAAACTTCTGACCTACAAGATTTATTAGTTGCTGTATTGCAAAGCTTATCTGCAAGTGCAGTCACTGCCCGCTCACTGGGTATTATTGACCATGATATTGATAGTTTTGCTCCGCGCGCATTTTTCTCTACTTTAACCAACGTCAATTTTGATTCAGAGCGTATTATCGGTTACGCCCGTGAAGCTATTTATTTACGTGATAAATTAATAAAACATTGCCAATCCGTGAATAGTGTAGTGGCTTTCAATCATCCATTAATTAATTTGCAATTAAATGGTACTGACATTCCAACCTTACAGGCACAAGCGGCTCCATTTTCATTAGATATTGATAAAGCTGAAGTCGGCGAAGACATTCACGGTTTACGTATGTTATGCCTATATGGCTTAAAAGGGGCGGCAGCCTATATGGAGCACGCCCATGTTTTAGGTCAGTATGATAATGAGGTTTATGGCCAATATCATGAAATTATGGCTTGGCTGGGAACATTGCCATCGGATATGAATGAACTGCTTGATAATGCCATGGCAATTGGTCTGATGAATTTCAAGATCATGGAAATTTTGGATGCAGGTGAAACGAGCGAATTTGGTCACCCAACGCCAACGGAAGTCAACGTTCGTCCAGTCGCAGGGAAATGTATTTTGATTTCAGGTCATGACCTGAAAGACTTAAAAATGTTGTTAGAACAAACTGAAGGTACGGGTATCAATGTTTATACCCACGGCGAAATGCTGCCAGCACATGGTTACCCAGAACTGAAAAAATACCCTCATTTAGTCGGTAACTATGGTAGCGGTTGGCAAAATCAGCAAGTGGAATTTGCAAAATTCCCTGGGTCTATCTTGATGACCTCTAACTGTATTATTGACCCTGATGTTGGTGATTATAAAGACCGTATCTGGACGCGTAGTATTGTGGGTTGGCCGGGTGCAAAACATTTAGTGGGTGATGATTTTTCTGCAATGATTGCTCAAGCTCAGTCACTTGCCGGTTTCCCGTATACCGAAATCGAGCACAAAATTACGGTTGGTTTCGGTCGTCAAACACTGTTAGGCGCGGCAGACGCGGTGATTGATTTAGTTTCACAGAAAAAACTACGTCACGTATTCCTTGTTGGTGGTTGTGATGGTAGCCGTGGCGAACGTAGCTATTATACGGATTTTGCCCGTAGTGTACCTGAAGATTGCTTAATCCTTACACTCGCATGTGGCAAGTATCGTTTTAATAAATTAGATTTTGGCACATTAGAAGGGCTACCACGCTTACTGGATGTGGGCCAATGTAACGATGCATATTCTGCCATTATGCTTGCGGTGAATCTATCAGAGAAACTTGGTTGTGGTATTAATGACTTGCCATTGAGTCTGATTCTGTCTTGGTTTGAGCAAAAAGCGATTGTCATCCTTTTAACATTATTAGCGTTGGGTGTGAAAAATATTTACACCGGCCCAACAGCACCTGGTTTCTTAACTGAAAACTTATTAAATGTGCTAAATGAGAAGTTTGGCATGCGTAGTATTACGACAGTTGAGCAAGATCTGGCAGAAATTTTACCTGCATGATCAATAAACCGATAGAAAAAGCTTAAAAACGATGTGAAAGATGGGGGCTGCGACCCCCTTTAAAGGAGTAGCGCGATGACCATGCCAAGCAGTTTATGTCCAAATAGAATGCAAGTTCATTCTATTATTCAAGAAACATCAGATGTCTGGACAATCAACCTTATCAATCATGATTTTTATACATATTCACCTGGTCAATATGCTTTGGTCAGCATTAAAAATAGTGATGATGTCATGCGTGCTTATACTCTTTCATCATCACCGGGGCAAAGTCGTTTTATTTCCATTACTGTCAGGCGGTTAGACGATGGTGAAGGGTCAAATTGGTTAACACGTTCGGTTAAAGAAGGCGACTATCTTTGGCTTTCTGAAGCGCAAGGGGAATTCACCTGCGCTAATCTAAAAAACACTGAGTATTTGATGTTAGCTGCTGGATGTGGTGTGACACCAATTATGTCAATGACACGTTGGCTGATGGTGAACCGCCCGAGCTCCCATGTAAAAGTACTATTCAATGTTCGCGATGATAAACAAGTTATTTTTGCCGAGGAATGGCAAAAACTCGTCCGCTTATATCCAGAGCGGTTGCAATTGTGTGTTATGGCAGAAACACCAGATAATGGCGATATTGCACAAGGACGTTTAACTGAAGAGAAATTGAAAGCGTTAGTACCAGATATTGATTCACGAATTGTGATGACGTGTGGGCCTGTGCCTTATATGAAAAATGCACAGCAATTTGCTGCTAATTTAGGCGTCCCTGCTGAACATTTTTTTATGGAGCGTTTTTCAACTGAACCAGAGGTTGTTGATAGTGAAGATATTCTTACATTAAAAATCCGTCAACGATTGGTCGACTTTAAAGTCCCTGTAGGTACTTCTTTATTATCTGCACTGGAGCAAAATAAACAGCCCGTTATTGCAGCTTGCCGAGCAGGGGTTTGTGGAAGCTGTAAAACAAAAGTGTTATCAGGTAAATACACAACAACAAGCACAATGACATTAACTGAAGCAGAAATAGCTGAGGGCTATGTTTTAGCTTGTAGTTGCCAATTACAGGGTGACACTGAAATAGCGTAAAATTATATAACATGTGCAAACTGTCTCATTAGAGTATTAATGGGACAGTATTATTTAAAATAAATCATAGTAATTATTCACAATACTCAAAATGAGAGTGCAATTAATGTTTCGGTAGTGAGCTATTTAAAAAATAAATAGATAATTTACTTAATGTATTAATCGCTGATACAGCAACCTCTTTGTTTGGGTCCTGACATAAGTCTATGATTCGTATGATGGCATCATTATATTCAATCGTTGCTTTGAAATCACCTAAAGCAGAAATGGCAGCAATTTTGATTTCATCGTTTACGCGAAATGTTAGTTTCGTTAACATTCCAACAATTACTTTATCCATAATAAAACTTTCACTGTTATATAAAATAAAAAATATTCTAAGATAATTCTTGTAATATTTAATACTAAATTGATATCTGCAATTAAATATTAACAATTTAAAAGAATGCTTTTTAATGATAATTTCGAATTAAATAATGCCTTAAGTGTATTTTCTTACTTCATTATTTGTTTGTTGGCTTATTTTTAATATAAAAAACCAACTAATGACTGATATTAGTGATTACTTGTACTCTAATAAAGCGTTTTAATTATATTAAATTGGGCTTACTCCTTTATATTGTTTTTTTTGTATTGTACGGTAAATAGAGAATTAAGTTTTGATTAATTATCGGTAAGGTTTACTAAATAATATTACAAATGATACTTTGATTTCTCAAAGGGTTGGTTATTGATAAGTAAATAAATATATTTACTTCAATTCTAATATTCAATCTCATTATTAGTTACATTTTGTTACTTTATAAAGATATATTTAATATAAACTTAAACAGAACCTAAACAATAAGTTTTCCATGCGTAAAAAAACGTAGATATAGGGTGGCAATTAATTCACCAATGGGTATAATTCGCGCCGCATCCAAAGTGCAGTATCTCGTTAGGCGAGGCTCCTATACAAACATAGGTTACTGATCTGACGACGTCGAGAGACGCCCAAGATTAGGACAGGATATATCGACCGAAGGTATATCCCCATGTAACTTCCTGCTAAGTCAGGATACGTTGTATAGTGCTAAAACCGAGACGAAGAGATAGCTTTCGCATTCTCTCATCTGGTTTCGCCCCTATGTGAGTACTGTTTGAGTAACCAACAGTAATAGGGACTAAAAAAATGACATTCACTACCCAGAACAAAGCGGGAGCAGTTGCTATTGCTCAATCCGCAATGAAAGGCGCACGCCTCAAAGACAATAACACACAGCCAGCAAAAGTTGATGATGCAACAGTCAGCGCTTATATGAGTCAATCATATTTGCCAGTATCTGTCGCAGACTCAATAGCTTGCGTGAAAAAAAATCTTATTGAACACCTTGATGGCGAGCAAATCCCAACCTATTTATTTGTTGTCGACAATGACAATTATTTAAATGGCATTCTTTCAGTTAAATCATTATTAGCTTCACCTGAAAATTTATTAGTGTCTGATATCATGCGACACAATTATTTTTCTGTTGCCCCAGAACAATCACGTCATGATGTTTATGATCTGATTAATCATAGCGGTTTAGATATGATACCTGTGGTGCAATTTGGCAAATTAATGGGTGTTTTGCGTCCGCAAGATATCGCCGAACTGATTGAAGATGAGAATACACTTGATGCGCAGCTACAAGGCGCTACCACCCCATTAGATGAGCCCTACTTAACGACAAGCCCTGTAACTTTATGGCGTAAACGTGTCGTTTGGTTGTTGATGCTATTTGTGGCCGAAGCGTATACAGGAACTGTATTAAAAGCATTTGAAGAACAACTCGAAGCCGCAATTTCGTTAGCGTTTTTCATTCCGCTGTTGATTGGTACAGGCGGTAATAGTGGAACACAAATTACATCAACATTAGTCCGTGCTATGGCACTGGGTGAGGTGAGTTTACGTAACCTTGGTACCGTACTGAAGAAAGAGGTTTCTACCTCATTTTTAGTAGCGGTGACCATCGGTGGTGCGGCATTAATTCGTGCATGGATTTTAGGTGTTGGCCACGAAGTGACTATTGTGGTTAGCTTAACCATCGTTGCCATTACAATGTGGAGTGCGATTGTTTCTTCAATCATTCCAATGGTATTGAAGAAAATGAAAGTGGACCCAGCAGTTGTTTCTGCCCCGTTCATTGCAACTTTCATTGATGGTACAGGCTTAATTATCTACTTTGAAATCGCAAAATTAGTGATGACGGAGTTTGCTTAAGCGCACACCTCAAACTTGATGCGGCAGAAAGTCTAATTTTCTGCCGCAGCGACAGAAATCCCTTCTTGTTTCAATACTTCTCCACATTTTCGGCATAAATATTGGTTTTCACCACGTAGTACTTTGTTGTGGCGGCGTATGGTTAATTCATGGGACACTTCACAGGCACAACGGTAGAGAAATGTTTTACTTTTTACTGTTGTAACCGCAAAGTTGTGCGTACGTTTCGCCGTGACTTCCAGTACGTGTTGCATCATCCATTTCCATTCTTTGCCATGAGGTGCGATACCTTTGCGGCCAAATACATGAAAAACCAACAAATGCGCTAATTCATGAGGCACAACCTCATCAATAAATTGCTCTGTATTTTCGATAAGTAAACTGGGGTTAAGGCGAATTTCCCATTCTTTTAAGTAAGCACTACCCGCAGTTGTCCCCCGTTGTTTGTAATTAACCGTTGGCTCTGAAAATGACTGTTCGAGTTTGTGTTCTGCAAGTGCGAGTTTTTCTCGCAATGTGCGCATGACTTGTTGCTGTAAAAAGAGTGGAACACGGATTGTTTTCATGGGGTAAAGGATACGTGAAGGTAATGGACATAAACAAGCAATAATTGACAGTAATTATATAAAAACATATATTGTATTTTTATATAATATTAACTAGAAATAACATATGCCCAATAATACCTCTGAACAGCAACTGTTAGCGATGAAGCAGGCCGCATCAGAAACGGCTTCATTATTGAAAACACTAGGGAATCCAGATCGCTTAATTTTATTATGCCAATTAACACAGGGTGAAGCCTGCGTTAGCGAGTTAGAAGAGCAGTTAGGAATATTACAACCGACACTCTCTCAACAATTAACAGTATTGCGTAATGAAGGCTTAGTGATGACGCGTCGAGAAGGAAAGCGCATTTACTATGCGATAGCAGATGAAAAATTATTTACGTTGCTCAATACGTTATATCAGCTTTATTGCCCTGTGAAGGAGAAATGAAATGACAATAGATTGGGCTAATTTTACGCCACTTTCTGCCGCGATTGGCGGTGTGTTGATTGGCTTAGCCGCAGCAATTTTATTAGTGTTTAACGGTCGTATTGCAGGTATCAGCGGTATTTTAGGCGGGTTATTGAAACCAGCTAAGGGGGATACTGCATGGAAATTGGCATTTATTATTGGTTTGATGAGCGCCCCAACGTTGTTTACTTGGTTGGCGTATACACCAGAAGTTAACATTGCGACCAGCACACCTATTTTAGTATTAGCTGGGTTATTTGTCGGTTTTGGCTCACGACTGGGAAGTGGCTGTACTAGCGGTCATGGGATCTGCGGTATGGCAAGGTTATCCCGTCGTTCAATTGTTGCAGTATTAGTCTTTATGATTGTTGCTTTTGCGACAGTCGCACTAGCCAACCATTATGGGATAGGGAGATAAAGCAATGCCTATTCTTATCGCATTAATTTCAGGGATACTGTTTGGTTTAGGATTGGTCATTGCCGGGATGGGAAATCCAGCAAAAATTTTGGCATTTTTAGATATTACGGGAACGTGGGATCCTTCTTTATTAATTACGATGGCAGTTGGAATGGTAATCAGTGGTATTGCTTTCTTAGGGGTTAAAAAACGCTCTGTTAGTGTACTTAATTGCCCATTGCAAATTCCTACCAATCAAACGATAGATAAAAAACTAGTCACCGGAAGTGTGTTATTTGGTGTGGGGTGGGGGTTAGCAGGGATCTGCCCAGGACCTGCATTATTGTTAACAGGAATGGGATTGACACAAGGGATAATATTTACATTAGCAATGGTTGCGGGGATGGCTATCTTCCAGTTTACGCAAAAAAATTAATCGCTCATTGTGAGCAATAAAAAACCCATCATTTGATGGGTTTTTGTATGTGACTTATTGACTAAAGAGATTACAGGCCTGCAGCGGCACGCAATGCTTCAGCTTTGTCAGTTTTTTCCCAAGGGAACTGAGAACGACCAAAATGGCCATATGAAGCAGTTTGTTGGTAAATCGGGTGTAATAAATCAAGCATTTTGATTAAGCCATAAGGGCGTAAATCAAAGAATTCACGAACTAATTGAATCAATAATGACTCATCAACTTTACCTGTTCCAAAGGTTTCTACCATAATCGATGTCGGTTCTGCCACGCCGATAGCGTAAGAAACTTGGATTTCACAACGGTCAGCAAGGCCCGCGGCAACAATGTTTTTTGCCACGTAACGTGCTGCATAGGCTGCTGAACGGTCAACTTTTGACGGGTCTTTACCAGAGAATGCCCCACCACCATGGCGAGCCATACCGCCGTAAGTATCTACAATAATTTTACGGCCTGTTAAACCACAGTCACCCATAGGACCACCGATAACAAAGCGACCCGTTGGGTTAATAAAGTATTTTGTATCTTTTGATAACCATTCTGCCGGTAGGACTGGCTTGATGATTTCTTCCATCACGGCTTCATGCAGGTCTTTTTGTTGAATATCTTCAGAATGCTGAGTCGATAAAACAACAGCGTCAATACCGACAATTTTATTATTGTCGTATTGGAAAGTAACCTGACTTTTTGCATCTGGGCGTAACCATGGCAATGTGCCATTTTTACGGACATCTGCTTGGCGTTGAACTAAGCGGTGTGCATAAGTAATAGGAGCAGGCATTAATACATCAGTTTCGTTGGTTGCATAACCAAACATTAGGCCTTGGTCACCGGCACCTTGTTCTGATGGGTCAACACGATCAACACCTTGATTGATATCGGGCGACTGTTTACCAATCGCACTTAAAACGGCACATGAATTGGCATCGAAGCCCATTTCGGAACTGGTGTAGCCAATTTCGCGAACAGTTTTGCGCGTGATTTCTTCAATATCAACCCAAGCACTGGTGGTGATTTCTCCCCCGACCATTACCATACCTGTTTTGACGTAGGTTTCGCAGGCAACGCGAGCTTTCGGGTCTTGTTCCAGAATAGCATCAAGTACTGCGTCAGAGATTTGATCAGCAATTTTATCTGGATGCCCTTCTGATACAGACTCAGAAGTAAAGAGATGTGTAGCCATGAGATTAATACCTTAAGAATTCGCAAATTTATAATTGGATGTTTTAACATCTAGACGGCTATTTTAGTCCCATACAGTAAAAATTTCTACCTGTATTTATATAAAAAACGAATAGAGACATAAAACAACCATTGGTAAAGTTTTATCGCAATTTAGTCATTTTGGTTTTGCTTTTTGAGCGCAATAGATGTATAAACTGCGACCGTAACGGATGGTTGTTATTTCCCGTTATATACCAGCAGAATAATATAAAACTTCTGCTATCTATCAGGAATGTTTATAAACTTTTGAATTTCAATAAAAAATAAGGTGATATAGCTTAAATCAACAGGTCAAACTGCCAAAATAGTGCTACCACATTGAAATTTTAAAGGGGTAAACAGTTATATTGGGGGTTAATGGGTAATGATCCATAATCTACTGAATAACAGTATCCAACCGTCATATGCGGATCGCCGCGTGACTTTGGCATTTACTTTCCTGTCATTCTTTACTTCATCACGAAGTTACCGTCACATCTTTAATACACCTTCGAGGCTGAGTCATTAATCTGTCAGCTTAAGGTCGTA
This sequence comes from Providencia sp. PROV182, assembly GCF_028480325.1. Classification (NCBI taxonomy): domain Bacteria; kingdom Pseudomonadati; phylum Pseudomonadota; class Gammaproteobacteria; order Enterobacterales; family Morganellaceae; genus Providencia; species Providencia sp. PROV182. The sequence continues at coordinate 359,169 of NZ_JAMPOL010000004.1, forward strand.
TATTGTCACTGTTTAGAAGTTCTAAGCACTTTTTATTAAAATCTGAGTATTGCCGTTTCCCCGACATAACTGCCTTGCAGTGTTATGTCTTCACTGACATACATCAGGAAGGAGAACGCGTCACTCACCCCTCCATAAAAGGAGTTTATTATGAATGATAATATCGCTCGCAAAATGCGTCAGACGTACAACATCGCGTATTGGGGTGGTGGTTACTATCAGGTGAATGAGCGCGGAAATGTCTGTGTTTGCCCGAACCCTGAGAACCCTGACACCTTTGTTGATTTAGCTGACCTCGTTAATCAGGTTAAAGAAGAGCAGGAGCATTTACGCTTGCCTGCACTGTTTTGTTTCCCGCAAATCTTGCAGCACCGTTTACGTTCAATAAACGCAGCATTTAGACGTGCACGTGAGTCTTATGGCTATAAAGGCGATTATTTCCTGGTTTATCCAATAAAAGTTAACCAGCAACGCCGAGTCATTGAATCACTGGTTAATTCTGGGGAACCGTTAGGGCTTGAAGCGGGTTCAAAAGCTGAATTAATGGCCGTTTTAGCGAACGCAGGTAAAACACAAACCGTTATCGTCTGTAATGGATATAAAGACCGTGAATATATCCGATTAGCATTAATTGGGGAAAAATTGGGTCACAAGGTTTACCTTGTTATCGAAAAAATGTCTGAGATTGAGATGGTATTGGCAGAAGCGGAAAGCTTAAATGTCACGCCACGCTTAGGGGTTCGTGCCCGTTTGGCTTCCCAAGGCTCAGGTAAATGGCAGGCAAGTGGCGGTGAAAAATCTAAATTTGGTTTGGCTGCAACTCAAGTACTGCAATTAGTGGAAATTTTACGCAATGCTAATCGCCTAGATAGCCTGCAGTTGCTTCATTTCCATTTAGGCTCCCAGATGGCTAATATTCGTGATATCGCAACCGGTGTCCGTGAATCAGCCCGTTTTTATGTTGAATTGCATCGCCTAGGAGTCAACATTCAGTGCTTTGATGTGGGTGGTGGCCTAGGTGTTGACTATGAAGGTACTCGCTCTCAATCCGATTGCTCAGTCAACTATGGCTTAAATGAATATGCCAACAATGTCATTTGGGCGATTGGGGATGCGTGTGAAGAGTTTGATTTACCACATCCAACGGTAATTACGGAATCAGGCCGTGCGTTGACAGCGCACCATACGGTGTTAGTGTCCAATGTGATTGGGGTTGAACGTAATGAATTTACCAAAACAACACCGCCTCATGAAGATGCGCCACGTTCATTAATTTCCTTATGGGAAACGTGGGAGTCAATGCAGCACCAAGGTAATAGCCGTTCATTACGCGAATGGTTGCATGATAGCCAGTTCGACTTACAAGAAGCGCACACTCAATATGCTCATGGTGTGTTAGATTTGACCCAACGTGCATGGGCAGAAGAGTTATACCTAAATATTTGCCGCCGCATTCAACAGGATTTAGATCCAAGCAATCGTGCTCATCGTCCGATAATCGACGAACTCCAAGAGCGCATGGCTGATAAGTTTTATGTGAATTTTTCCTTATTCCAATCGCTACCAGACTCTTGGGGAATTGACCAAGTGTTCCCAGTATTACCGATTGAAGGGTTAGATAAACCATTAGACCGTCGTGCAGTACTGTTAGATATCACCTGTGACTCAGACGGTATTATTGACCATTACGTTGATGGTGATGGCGTTGAAACCACAATGCCAATGCCCGCATATGACCCAGAAAACCCACCAATGATAGGTTTCTTTATGATTGGGGCATACCAAGAAATTTTAGGTAATATGCATAATCTGTTTGGTGATACCGCAGCAATAGATGTCTGGGTTGATAGCCAAGGTAATCTGCGTTACTTGCAAAGTGAAGAGGGCGATTCTGTGGCAGATATGCTGCAATACGTCAAATTAGTCCCAGAAGTCCTATTAGAAAGTTTCACAGAGCAAGTAAAAGGGACAGGCTTGAGTGAGCAGTTACAAAAAGACTTTGTCGCTGAGTTCGAGAATGGTTTGTATGGGTATACTTATTTAGAAGACGAATAAATGCTCAATGCGCGTTATATTTCGCACCGTCGCGTTGTTGGCTGCATTTGCCAACCCTAGTCACATACTTGTGTATGCTCCTAGGGATTGGCTCATTTTGCCGCCTAGCGACAGCACGAACTATTTAGCGCATTAAGATACTGAACAGATAATAACTTTGTGCAAATAACATGATTTGTTTATTATTTATACTGCGCGAAGTTGATTTAGGTAAAACGATTCGAATCGAATATTAAAAGGGCTTGCTAACGGGCAGGCCTATTTTGAGGAACAGAAATGATTAATAGTACTTTAGGCAATCAAGTTGATAATTCACTGGTTTCTAACGCATTTGGTTTCTTACGTTTCCCGCTGAATTTTCAGCCTTATAGTTCAGATGCAGAGTGGGTGATCACCGGTGTACCCTTCGATATGGCAACTTCAGGTCGTGCAGGTAGTCGTCATGGGCCAGCCGCAATTCGCCAAGTTTCCACAAATCTTGCATGGGAAAGCCACCGCTGGCCTTGGAATTTCAAGTTAACAGACCGTTTGAATGTTGTTGACTGTGGTGATGTGGTATTTGCTTTTGGTGATGCGCAAGACATGAGTGACAAGCTGCAAGCACACACTGAAAAACTACTTGAATCAGGTAAACGTTGCTTGACCTTTGGTGGTGACCATTTCGTTACACTGCCATTGCTGCGAGCTCATGCGAAACACTTTGGTAAAATGGCCTTAGTTCATTTCGATGCACACACGGACACCTATGGCAATGGTAGCAAATTTGACCACGGAACCATGTTCTATCATGCACCAAAAGAAGGTCTGATAGACCCAAATCATTCAGTACAACTTGGTATTCGTACCGAACATGACAGCGACAATGGCTTTACTGTATTGGATGCAGGTCAGGTGAATGATCGCAGTGTGGATGATATGGTTGCGCAAATCAAAGAGATTGTTGGCGACCTACCCGTTTACCTGACTTTCGATATTGACTGCCTTGATCCAGCGTTTGCGCCGGGGACAGGAACGCCTGTTATTGGTGGTTTAACGTCAGATCGTGCATTGAAATTATTGCGTGGAATACGGTCATTAAACATCGTGGGTATGGATTTAGTCGAAGTGGCTCCGGCTTATGACCAATCTGAAATCACGGCACTCGCCGCAGCGTCTATTGCATTAGAAATGCTGTATATCCAAGCTGCTAAAAAATAAGTTATTTATATTTTACTGTATCAAGAAGCCACCGATTGGTGGCTTTTTTATATCCACAATTTATCTATGTGATTATTATTTATACTGAAAATGAAGGAATCGCACTTTTTGTTTATTGAGTTGAGAATGATTTTTATTAACAATAATCTTGTAATTTACGTCTATATGCTTTTTTCTACGGTAAAAAAAATATATTCACCATGTTAATAGTGTAATATTTTTTATAAATATTAAATGTTAGAGTAAAATCATTGCTTTGTAACTTGTTGTTATTGTTGCTAACTTAATATTAAAGGTGAACTAGTCAATTTGGCTATTACTCAGTAGGAGATAAGTATGGCGTTAAATAATAAAGTTATTTTAGTTACTGGTGCAGCTCAAGGGATTGGCCGTGGTATCGCATTACGTTTAGCGAAAGAAGGGGCTGATATCGCACTGGTAGATTTGAAAAAAGACAAGCTCCAAGATGTTGCCAAAGAAATTGAAGCTTTAGGTCGTAAAGTAACAACATTTGCCGCAGATATCAGTCAACGTGACCAAGTTTTTGCTGCGGTGGCTCATGCAGAAGCTGAGTTAGGTGGTTTTGATGTAATGATTAATAACGCAGGGATTGCACAAGTTAAGCCAATCGCTGATGTTCGCCAAGAAGATATGGATTTAATCTTCAAAATCAACGTAGATGGAACCATGTGGGGAATTCAAGCTGCCAGTGAAAAATTCCAAGAACGTAAACAAAAAGGAAAAATCATCAACGCCTCCTCTATTGCAGGACATGATGGTTTTGCGATGTTAGGAGTTTACTCCGCTACAAAATTTGCGGTACGTGCATTAACTCAAGCGGCTGCAAAAGAGTATGCAAGTTCAGGTATAACTGTGAATGCTTATTGCCCAGGTATTGTTGGAACAGATATGTGGGTAGAGATTGATGAGCGCTTCTCTGAAATCACCGGTACGCCAAAAGGTGAAACCTATAAAAAATATGTCGAAGGCATCGCATTAGGTCGTGCACAAACGCCAGATGATGTGGCTGGTTTGGTTGCATTCTTAGCGAGTGATGATTCTGACTATATTACTGGTCAATCTATTTTGACTGATGGCGGGATTGTGTACCGTTAATTCACTTATGTGAATCTAAGGTGTAAATAATAGCCGCGATGAATAACTCATCGCGGTTTTTGCTTATGCAGTGTGCTGTTGAATATCGGCTAAAATAGCTTCTGCTTGTGTCCAAAGTAGGGAGCCTCCCTCATCACTTAATAAATGATGTTGGCAATTGGGAAAGCGGCTGGCTAATATTTTGCCAAAATCAGGGGAATGAACTGTGCTCATATCGAGTTCGCCATACCATAAAGAGACTGGCACGCGGGTCGTTTCAGGGGTGAATTCCCATTTCTGTAATGCAATTAATAAGTCTTGAACATAACCTTGGTTGCCTTGGGCGAAAGCACGTCGCATGCAATGGCTATATGCCTCAAGGAAATGTTCTTCATTATAGAGTTGCTGGTCTATTTCTGCGCTGCAATTAAGAATAAATGCTAATAACCACTCACCAGTGACATTTTTTAATAACCAATCAGACAGCGCTTTAGGGGTGTTAAGGGCTTGTTCTTGCATGTTCACAACATCAGCACTGAGTACCGCACGAGTTGCAGGGTATTCAAATTGGTCTTGTCCTGACACGATAGACAGTGAAATAGGTTGGCAATAGTGGGCGACGGCCATGGCAAAAACGGCGCCTTGAGAAAAACCGACAACTGAAAATTGAGTAATAGATTGTTCATCTAGTAGGGCTTGAACATCCATAGCAAAGCTTTTCAATGATTTTTCAGGGTGAAATGTTGACTCACCAAGACCCGCGCGTTCAGGAACAATTAAACGAATATTTAGTTTTTCGAGTAAATCCAAACCAAACCCTAATGAACCACTCATTCCCGCTCCAGTACAAAAAATAACAGGAAAACCTGTTTTAGGGCCTGATTCGAACCAGCAAAATAGACGGCTATCAGGTAATTTCATCGTGTGTTGATTCAGGTTGGTTAGTGGAACGTTATACATGGTGAATTCCTAACACAGAGCAGGTACAGATTGGGTGATAAGATAGGTCAGTTAATAATTATTAAAACTGGCATTGTTATAGTTACAATTTTAAAGTATTAAATAGGTAAAATGCAAAATATTAGCGTAATAAACATCAATTCATTAACAAAGAGAAGAGTAAAATGGCATTTTCCGAATCAGAAAAGCAGATTTTATTGGCCGTTAAAGGTGTCGGTCCCATGGTGATTAGCCGCTTAGAACAAATGGGTTTTAGCTCACTCGCACAACTGAGTGAAGCATCTTACGATGAAATTTTAATTTCTGGTGCTGCATTGACAGGTTCAAGTTGCTGGAAAAATAGCCCGCAAGCAAAAAAAGCGGTAGAGGGGGCTATTTTAGCGGCTAAACAGGCGGTTAGGTCACCATCTTAATTAGTTTGATTTCTGGTTTTCCATTTTTTGCTGCGCAAGATATTAAGGACTTGTACTGCCATGGAAAAGAACATCGCAAAGTAGATATAGCCTTTTGATACGTGAACTTGAACACTTTCAAGTAGTAAAGTGAAACCAACTAGAATCAAAAACGATAAGGCTAAGATTTTTACGGAGGGGTAGCGCTCAACAAAGTCGCCAATGGGTTTGGCTGCAAGCATCATAATGAGTACAGCGATGACTACCGCTGCCATCATGATAAATAAGTGGTCTGATAGCCCCACTGCGGTGATCACGGAATCTAAACTGAAGATAATGTCTAATAAAGCAATTTGCACGATAGCGCCCCAAAATGAGCTCACTTTTTTATTTGCTAGATTATTTTCACTTTCCCCTTCAATCGTATCAAAAATTTCTTGGCTTGCTTTCCAAATAAGGAAAATCCCACCTGCGCATAATATGAGATCGCGAGCGGATACAACATGGTCTGCGACAGTGAAAAGCGGCGTGGTAAGGCGTGATAACCAAGCAATCGAAGCCAATAACGCAAGGCGCATCACCATTGCCGCAATAAGGCCTGTCCGTCTGGCACTATTTTGCTGGTGGCTTGGAAGCTTGCTCACCACAATACTGAGGAAAATAATATTATCGATGCCTAGGACAATTTCTAATATGGTTAGTGTGGCGAGTGCCATCCAAGCATTGGGGTCCAGTATCCATTCAAACATCTTAGTACCTTCTAATTAACAAATTAAACAGTGATAATAATTTATCGTCTGCTTTGGTACAGGCGATGGTTAGCGACTAACTTAGATTAAAATGCCGCGCTAACAGGGGCGCGGTAAAATCTTTTTTGAGATAAAAACCACGAGGTAGCGTCATAATCGGTTGACCGAACTCACCAATCGCTTCCGTTAGTGCCTTATTGTTTGCGGCCTTAGGGCGGATCTGTAATACCTGCCCATGGCGTGCAGTGATACTTTCCACTTTGCCTAATACAATGAGGTCCATTAGCTCTTCCCAATCTTGTCTTAGTAACTGTTCTTCAAAGGGAGATGGGCTCCAGATTAACGGGTTTGCGACTCTGCGTTGTGAGAGTGGAATTTGCCTTTCCCCTTCGATAGGAAACCATAAAATGCGGGATAGTTTGCGGCGAACATGGCTATTTTCCCATGTTAAGCCACTATTCCCCGTTAATGGCGCTACAGAAACAAAGGTCGTTTCGAGTGGAGCACCATAACGGTCAATAGGAATGGTTTTTAATTCAATCCCAATATGAGCGAAATCTTGCTCTGCCTTGCTTCCCGCACTCGCACCTAAATAATATTCCAATAGCATACCAACCCAGCCTTTATCTCGTTTGAGGTCAGGAGGGATAGGGATAGCAGCATGTTGGGCGAGCTCACCAAGCGTATAGCCAGCAAGGGCTTGCGCTCGACCCATTAAGGTTGCTTCGTTATCAGGTGGCGGTGGCGCAATAAATGGCATCATGGTTTGAATATTAATGTATAAAAAGTAGCCAGTGAAAATACATAGAACTGAAGAAGTATAACACTTTTTCTTTGATGTTTTTAACTATTTGATATATAGGGATATAATGTTATTTATTCATCCAGGTCATAAATTATAACAGAGGTTATTCAAGTTCATCCCAAGATAATCACAGGATCATGCACTAGGTTATCCACAGGATTTCTGGATAACTGTGAAAAATAGAGATTACTGTGTGTATTTACAGCCTTGACTAAACGGTTTTTATGACGAATATCACAAAATATGAGTAAGTTGAGCACATATCTTGTGGATAAATACAACGTTGTTTGATCTTTGCTCAGTTAAAGTCTTAAGTATTTTAGCTAGAAAAATAGCCAGTGGATAAAACGCTTTTTTGTTATTTACTTCTTTGATTTATCAATGATTATTTGACTATTCTTTTTTTTGATAAAAAAGTGGCTTGGGGATATACCCTGATTACCATGAGGTTGTTCACATGGATATCCACAGAAAAAGTGAATAACATCCTTATTATTCATTTCATCTGTTTATAACTATCATTATTTTGCTAGGTTATCCTCAGAGGGTTTAAACCATGCAGATTTAAAATCAAACCAGCCAAAGGTATTCATCCGTACGCCGCGCATGGTTTTTTGGCCTTGTAGTTCAAGCCAATGATGAAAAATAGGGTGGAAAATTTGCGAGTCAATTAAGCTTTCACACCAGGCTTCTACATCTAATTGGTTATTACGCCATAGATTAAGTTCATCGCGGAGAGTGTTATTAAGGCATTCGCGCAGTAATGGCATTTCGTACAAGGTAGCAAAGATAGAAAATTCAAGAGGTTTAAAAAAGTTAGCTGTTGCTAACCAAATATCACTTTGCCCATTGCCATTAAACCAATCATCATAATCAATGATATTAATCTTGAGCTCCACGCCTTGTGTCTGTAACACGCGTTTCATAATTTGGCTAATCGCATAGAACTCATGGTGGTTGCGATAAAAAGTAACAGTCAGCTCAGTCAAATCTTCAGGCTTAGGGAACAAGGTTAGCATTTTACTATGATGCCAATGGAGTAATAAGCCATAAGCTGGCGCCCAATGGCGCTGATAAAACGGTTCACAATGGGCAAGTAGGTTGACAGGTGTTAAAAAGCTACATAACCATTTACGGACATCTTCACGCTGAGCAACCGGTGAGCGCTGATCCATTAAGAGGAAATAGCAGCCTTCTTCCATGCGGCTTTCAAGTGAATCATTATGGTGCTTGTCACCATCCATTTTTAATGTCGTACAAACCATTTGTTCTGAAAGTTCAGGAACCACCCAAATGGTCACTTCATCTAGCAGTGCACGATAGCCAAAATAGCGGTCGAAAGCCGTGATAGTCAGCTTTTGTGGCAAGTTTTTTTCTACTTGATAGGGACCAGTGCCGATAGGGCAACGGCTAAAGTTTTCGAGGCTCTCCCACTCTTTCGGTAAAATAGCCGCATGATGACTGCCTAATAACCAAGGTAGCTGTTTATCAGGCTCACTTAACGTGATATCAATAACATAAGGTTGCGGTGAGCTGACGGATTGTATATGTGAAAATAGCGGCCAACAGGTTTTTAAGCGTAAAAGGGAATAGATAATATCGTCGGCAGCCATTTCTCTCCCATGGTGGAAATAAATAGCAGGGCGTAAATAGAAACGCCATTGGGTATCACTTATGGGTTGCCAATGGTGGGCAAGGCCATCTTCCACTTCCCCTTTTTCCTCATTTAAATGGGTAAGACCATTAAATATTTGACTCATCAAGTGAATTTCTGAGCGGCGCATGGGGGCGCCAGGAAGAAGTGTCGGGAAATCTCGATAATAAATAATCCGTAATAAATTCTTACCTTGTCGATAGCTGCGTTCCAGTTCAGACAATACCATTTGGCGAATGGTTTCCTTATCACCCACTAGGGCGACAAGTTTTTCAATACTTTCTTCTTTGAGTAGTTGTTCAGCCTGTGCCTGTTGTAGCTCTAAGCCATTAACATGAAAAATAAGGGCCGAGCGTTTTCCTCGACCAGACTCAGCCTGCCAACTGAGCCAACCTTGTGACTGCATATTATTAAGTAGCGTCCGAACATGACGGCGAGAGCAAAACAGCGTATCAGCGATATCTTGCAGAGTTGTTTCACTGTCTTGGCCCTGAAAGTGTTGCCAGAGACGAATGAACTGGGTTTGTAATCGTGAATTAGACATAAAAGAGGAACTCCGGCAAAAAATACATCAATTTTAATTTCCTAAAATCTCACGATAATAGAAGGCAGTAAGTAGCTCGTTTGGTCTGCATGTTGCAGGCCGACTCCCCCATTTAGAGTAATGGTGTTTATCACCGAGCCGGTTTTTACCGGCTTTTTTTTATTTTTTCGTCATATTTCGCACTGTCGCGTTGTTGGTTTCGTTCAGCTACTTGGGTCACATACTTATGTATGCTCCCCAAGATATCTTCTCTTACCGCCTAGCTACAGTGCGAACTATTTAGAAAAAATCGTTCAGTTAAAGGCAAAAATCTTATTTTGTTATTAATTATACAGGAAGATATTAACGGGGAAGTGATTTTGGATTGTAAATTTTTAATGATGGATGAATTCCGCATTTTTGGTGCGAAGTAGGCGGTTTAGTTGGATAATTAGAGCTAAAAGAGGAACTACGCCCACCAAAGTAGGCGTAGAAAAGGATTTACTGCATAAAGGATGGAATCTTGCTTTCAAAATCGGTGATCTGGTCGACATGCTGCAACGTCAAACCAATACTATCCAAGCCATTCATCATGCAGTGGCGGCGGAAGCTATCAATTTCAAAATGATAGGTTTTATCACCAGCAGTCACGGTTTGAGCTTCTAGGTCTACCGTAAACTGGCAACCTTCATGGCTATTAACATAGTTAAACAGCTCATCCACTTCGGTTTCACTTAATTTGATTGGTAATAATTGGTTGTTGAACGAGTTACCATAAAAAATATCAGCAAAGCTTGGGGCGATAACCACTTGAATACCAAAGTCAGTTAATGCCCAAGGTGCGTGCTCACGGGATGAACCGCAACCAAAGTTTTCGCGAGCTAATAAAATACTGGCCCCTTTAAAAACTGGCTTATTTAAGACGAAATCAGGGTTAGGTTGTTGCCCGTTCTCATCTAAAAAGCGCCAGTCATTAAACAAGTGTTGCCCAAAACCTGTGCGAGTCACTTTTTGCAAAAATTGTTTAGGGATAATGGCATCAGTATCCACATTGGCTGCATCTAAAGGAGCGACAATCCCGACGTGTGTAATAAACTTTTCCATCATTTTCTCCTTAGATTTGAATATCACGTACATCAGCAAAATGGCCATTAATCGCTGCGGCAGCTGCCATTGCTGGGCTAACCAAGTGAGTACGACCTGCGCGACCTTGGCGGCCTTCAAAGTTACGGTTACTGGTTGATGCACAGCGTTCGCCAGGGTTTAAGCGGTCATTATTCATCGCTAAACACATAGAGCAACCCGGTAAACGCCATTCAAAACCCGCTTCAATGAAAATTTTATCTAAACCTTCTTGCTCAGCTTGGGCCTTAACAGGGCCAGATCCCGGAACAACAATAGCTTGTACGCCATTAGCCACTTTTTTACCTTTTGCAATTGCAGCAGCGGCACGTAAATCTTCAATACGTGAATTCGTACATGAACCAATAAATACTTTGTCAATTTTGACATCAGATAATTTAATGCCAGACTCTAACCCCATGTAAGCTAATGCTTTTTCAGCGGAAGCTCGTTCAACAGGGTCTGTAAATGACTCAGGAGCAGGGATCGGCTGGTTGATGGCAATCACCTGCCCAGGGTTGGTTCCCCAAGTGACTTGTGGCGCGATGCTACTTGCTTGAATAGTGATGACTTTATCAAATTGTGCATCATCATCCGTTTTTAATGTTTTCCAATAAGCAACCGCATCGTCCCATTGTTGGCCTTTAGGTGCAAATTGGCGACCTTTCATATAGGCAAAAGTGGTTTCATCCGGTGCGATAATTCCCGCTTTCGCGCCTAATTCAATTGCCATGTTGCATACCGTCATGCGGCCTTCCATGCTTAAGTTTTCGATAGCTTCACCACAAAACTCAACAATATAGCCAGTACCGCCTGCGCTGCCCGTTGTACCGATAATCGCTAAAACGATATCTTTTGCAGTAATACCTGCTGGAGCTTTGCCTACGACTTCAATTTTCATTGTTTTAGCGCGTACTTGTTTCAGCGTTTGAGTCGCCATCACGTGCTCAACCTCAGATGTTCCGATACCAAAGGCTAATGAGCCAAATGCACCGTGTGTTGCGGTGTGGGAGTCTCCACATACAATGGTCATACCGGGTAAAGTAATACCTTGCTCAGGCCCCATCACATGGACAATACCTTGGTATGGGTGATTCAAATCATATAAAGTTACGCCAAAATCTTTACAGTTTTTCATCAACTCTTGCATTTGAATACGAGCCATATCGCCACACGCATTAATATCTTTGGTTTGCGTTGATACGTTGTGATCCATTGTGGCAAAAGTTTTACTTGGTTGATGTAAAGGACGTTTCTTAGTTCTCAAACCATCAAACGCTTGAGGTGATGTCACTTCATGTACCAAATGGCGATCGATATAAATCAAAGGGATTTCATTTTCGACCTCACGGACAACGTGAGCATCATACAATTTTTGGTATAAAGTCTTGGCCATGTTAAACCCCTTCTGCAATATAACGAGCAATAATATCGCCCATTTCACTGGTACTTATTGACTGACCTGCACCTGCTAAGTCTGATGTTCTAAAACCTTCTTCTAAGGCCTTATTGACCGCACGCTCGATTGCATCTGCTGCATCGGCTTGGTCTAAGCTAAATCTTAGCAACATGGAAGCAGATAAAATTTGTGCAATTGGGTTGGCAATATTTTTTCCAGCAATATCTGGAGCAGAGCCTCCCGCAGGTTCATACAAACCAAATCCAACTTCATTTAAGCTCGCAGAAGGTAACATGCCCATGGAACCGGTGATCATCGCACATTCATCAGAAATGATATCGCCGAACAAGTTAGAACATAACACCACATCAAACTGTGATGGGGCTTTGATCATTTGCATGGCTGCGTTATCGATATACATATGGCTGACTTCAACATCTGGATATTCTTTTGCGATTTGATTGACCACTTCACGCCATAAGACCGAGCTTTGTAACACGTTTGCTTTGTCGATTGATGTGACTTTGTTATTACGTTTGCGGGCTGATTCAAAAGCAATACGTGCGATACGCTCGATTTCATAGCGGTGATAAACTTCAGTATCAAATGCGTATTCTTCTTGGCCTTCACCTTTGCGGCCTTTTGGTTGACCGAAGTAAATCCCACCTGTTAATTCACGCACACAAAGAATATCAAAGCCTTGAGCTGCGATGTCTGCACGTAATGGGCAAAATGCTTCTAATGCTTGATATAAGCGAGCAGGGCGTAAATTACTGAATAATTTAAAATGCTTGCGTAAAGGCAATAATGCACCACGTTCAGGCTGGCTATCAGGTGGCAAGTGTTCCCATTTCGGCCCACCGACAGAACCAAATAAGACAGCGTCAGCTTCCTCACAACCTTTTACTGTGGCCTGTGGTAATGGCTCACCGTGCTTGTCGATTGCCGCACCGCCAACATCATATTCAGTGGTGTTGATTGTTATTGCAAAACGTTTGCTGATAGCAGCTAAAACCTTGTGAGCTTGCGCCATCACTTCTGGACCGATGCCATCTCCCGGTAATACGGCAATTTTATAACTAGACATTGTTAAACAGCTTCCTTTGTGTTTGATTGTGATTCTTGATTTATTTTTTGTTTTTCTTTTTCAACTTGCTCTGAGCGCCAAATGCTATTCAACACATGCACCATGGCTTTTGCTGAAGATTCAACGATATCTGTCGCTAACCCCATCCCGTGGAACTTACGGTTATGGCATTCAACCACGATATCTACTTGGCCTAATGCATTTTCGCCGTGGCCTTTAGCTGACAACTGATAAGAGACTAACTTCATAGGGAATTGTGTAATGTTGCTGATAGCTTGGTAAATCGCATCAACGGGGCCATTACCGGTTGCAGCTTCAGACTTCACTTCATCACCACACTGCATTTTGACTGTTGCTGTCGCAACAATACTAGAGCCTGATTGCGTACTGAAATAGTCCATGACGAAGTGGTCAGTTTCATCTTGTTGTTTAGTAAAGAAAGCCAAGGCTTCTAAGTCATAGTCAAACACTTGACCTTTTTTATCGGCTAAATTCAAAAATGCAGTATATAATTCATCCAACTTGAAGTCTTTACCTTCGTGATACCCCATTTCCTCCATACGGTGCTTAACAGCGGCACGGCCTGAGCGTGAGGTTAAATTCAGTTGTTGTTCTTTTAAGCCAATGGACTCAGGCGTCATGATTTCATAGGTTTCGCGGTTTTTCAGTACGCCATCTTGGTGAATTCCTGATGAGTGAGCAAATGCGTTGCTGCCGACAACCGCTTTATTCGCTGGGATTGGTGTATTACATAATTGGCTAACTAATTGGCTGGTCCGGTAAATTTCTTTGTGATTAATATTGGTATGCACATTTAACATTTGCTCGCGCAATTTAATTGCCATAATCACTTCTTCTAATGCCGTGTTGCCAGCGCGTTCACCTAAGCCATTAATTGTCCCTTCTACTTGGCGGGCACCGGCTTGCACGGCACTGATTGAGTTAGCAACCGACATCCCTAAATCATCATGGCAATGAACAGAAATAACGGCTTTATCGATATTTGGCACACGGTTATACAAATCAGTGATAATTCCACCAAATTGGTAAGGCGTTGTATAACCTACAGTATCTGGGATATTAATGGTGGTGGCTCCCGCATTTATAGCTGTTTCTACAATGCGGCACAAATTGTCAGGGTCAGTACGGCCAGCGTCTTCACAGGAGAATTCAACGTCGTCGGTATAGCGTCTAGCGCGCTTGATGGAATTGATTGCCATATCCATTACGCCATCAAAGGATTTATTTAATTTTTTCTCCATATGCAAATTGGAGGTGGCTAAGAAAATATGGATACGAAAGGCTTCGGCAACCTTTAATGACTCGGCTGCAACATCAATATCATTTTCAATACAACGTGCTAATGCACAAATTCGGCTATTTTTGATTTCTCTGGCAATGGTTTGAACGGACTCGAAGTCACCTGGTGAAGAGACTGGGAAACCGGCTTCAATGATATCAACGCCTAAACGTTCTAACGCAAAGGCGATTTGTAATTTTTCTTTGACTGATAAACTAGCCTGTAATGCCTGCTCACCGTCGCGTAAGGTGGTATCAAAGATAATGACTTGGTTGCTCATATTGTGTTCCTCATATCGAATTTTGTTTTTACTGAGTGTTATGTTCTTCCAAAGCCGCAGGCATAAAAAAACCCGCGGTTGCGCGGGTTCTTAATGTTTGTGGACAGTTTGTTTCTATTTTTCGTCCATAAGCATACCGCGCAAATTTAATGCGAGTAGTAGTAGGCTTAGTAGGCGAATAGAAAATGTCATTGCAACCGTCTCTCTTGAGTATCTTAATTAAACTGTATTTATTGATACGTTATCTTAAAGTTAATGTCAATCATAGATTTTTAGCATATTTTTACCAATCATGAATTATGGCTTTTAGTTGGTGGTTGTTGCTATTTTTTTGGTGTAACTCTTCTGTTTTGTCTGGATTTTTATGTAATTATAAGGGTAAAATTCTTTAATCAGGCATTGTCTAAGTATTGGTTTGGTTTAATGTGTTGAATTTTATAATGTTTTTCTATTTTCCTATGAGTTAAAGTTCAACGCAAGGAATGAATCACCTACACCAATGCTTTTTAATTAAGTTAATTATCTAATAAATGAGTATTTAAAAAATAATCTGATAATGAGGATATTTATTGATTCTAAATACGATTTATTATGATTTCTTGCAAAAATTGCTTTATTATTTTTACGGTGAGTGATTGCAAGTCTAATTAGTAGTTATCACTCATTATTTTGATGAATATTTACGTTTTATGATGATATTTATACTGCAAGTTTAATTAATAGGTTAAGTAATATAAACGTCGTTTTAATAAATGCAGGGAAAGCGAAATAGCTTATTATCTATAAGTTGTTTTAAGAATAATATTTAATGAATTTATATATTCGTCGGTTTCTTTAGATGAATGACTCTTTTCGTTAATGAAAAATGATAAATATATTAGTGGAGTAAAAAATGACTGATTTTGATACAATTTCAACAGCTAAAAAAGATAGTAGCGATATTCATTTACGTAATGTTGATCTTAACCTATTAACGGTTTTTGACGTGGTTATGCAGATGCAAAATGTGACAAAAGCTGCGCAAGTTCTAGGGATGTCTCAGCCTGCAGTAAGTAATGCGGTTTCACGTTTAAAATCAATGTTTAATGACGAGTTATTTGTGCGGTATGGGCGTGGTATTCAGCCGACATCGCGTGCTAAACAATTATTTGGGCCTATTAGGCAAGCATTACAATTAGTTCATAATGAATTACCTAGCGCAGGTTTTAACCCACAAAATAGTGATCGGGTATTTAATTTATCTATCTGTTCACCGTTAGATATTCGCCTAGCTGCTATTATTGTCGAAAAATTTAAGGTAGTTTCGCCTAATATTAATATAATCATTCATTCTTTTATGGGCAATAAAATTGCTCATCAACTAAAATACCAAGAAATGGATTTCTTCCTTGGCTATAATCAATTAGAAAAGACGGAATTTCAACATCAGGTTTTATTTGACGATGAATTAGTATTAGTGGTGGCAAATCATCATCCACGTATTGGTAATTCAATTTCTGAAACTGAACTAAATAATGAACGCCACGCTATTATGTCAATGGATAACATGGGGTCATTTAGTAAACCTTATTATAATAATACTGAGTTATCGCATACGGTTAGTTATCAAGGGACTGACTTAAATAGTGTATTGAGTATTGTTGCTCAAACTGATCTCGTGGCTATTGTGCCAAAATGG
Source organism: Providencia sp. PROV182 (assembly GCF_028480325.1). Taxonomy (NCBI): domain Bacteria; kingdom Pseudomonadati; phylum Pseudomonadota; class Gammaproteobacteria; order Enterobacterales; family Morganellaceae; genus Providencia; species Providencia sp. PROV182. The sequence continues at coordinate 375,465 of NZ_JAMPOL010000004.1, forward strand.
TTAGTTAATCATCACTTTGGGCAACTTAAATTACGTACGTTAACGTTACCTTGGCTTAAGGATACACTGCCTTGTTACTTAACTTGGCATGAATCAACGGTTAGGGATAAAGGCCATCAATGGATGAAGTCTCAATTCAATCAATTGATTGAGGAACTCTCTGAACAGCCTGTTGCGGCATAACACGCCTATTTAAAATATTAGAGGTTGTAGGCTATCTCGAACTGATGAGAAAGAAATAGCTCATTTTGTTAAGGGAAAATAACAAATGAAATTGTCCCTTAAGGCCAACAACCTCTATATTTCTGCAAACGTGCTTATAACAAAATATACATGCCAACAAGCTGATTAACTCATTATCGTAGGTGCTATGGTGAGTTTTGTAGCAGACATAACATTTGCAAAAAATTTACATATAAATGCTTTTCACGCATCTCTTTAGTCGATACACTGCGAATATTCAGCTAACACTTGTAAGCTGAAATAATAAGAATAGTTAAGTGCTTGTGAATGTGCCGAGTAGCTTATATCGATAATGACTTATAGGGAATAAACTTTGATTACTGAAAATCTATATCCATACCACTTGGTTAATCGCTTACGTAGCAGGGTTACTGCACAAGAATCAGCGAACCGGATAGCTTTCAGTCAATGGGATAACGGGCAACGTAGCTCATTAACGTGGGGGGAGGTTGGCGATCGCACTTCAGCAATTTCTCGACACCTCTTAGCATTAAACGTTATAGCACAAGAAAATATTGGGTTATTTGCCCACAACAGTATGAATTGGTCATTAGTGGATTTTGCCGCGTTACAAATTAGGGCGGTCACGGTGCCACTTTATGCGACTAGCAGTGTCGAGCAAGCTGCGTATATTATTAACGACGCAAATATTAAAGTGTTATTTGTTGGGGAAGAGGCGCAATATCAAGTTGCATGCCAGTTACCCGCTCTTTGCCCTCAATTAACCACGATTGTTGTGATGAATGACAATGTTAAGTTGGCTGATATTTCAATCAATACCATGCATTTATCCACGTTTATGGCGCAATCACAAACCGCATACCAAGCAGAACTGGATGAACGCATCGCTGCGCATAATCTCAGTGATTTATTTACCATCATCTATACATCAGGTACTACCGGAGAACCCAAAGGCGTTATGTTGGATTACTACAACATGGCTGCGCAGCTGTATCTCCATGACGAACGATTACAACTCACCGCTGATGATGTTTCTTTAAGTTTTTTACCACTTTCACATGTTTTTGAACGTGCGTGGAGCTTTTACGTTATGCACGTTGGAGCACTAAACGTTTATTTAACGGACACCAATCAGGTTCGGGAAGCATTAGCTGAGGTAAAACCGACAGTAATGTGTGCGGTTCCACGTTTTTATGAAAAAGTTTATTCAGCAATACACAGTAAAGTGGCAAAAGCACCTTTAGTACGTAGGGCACTATTTCGCTGTGCATTATCCCTTGGCAGAAGCCGAGTGAAAGCCTTAGCAAAAGGCCGCAAACCCTCTTTTATTAACCGCGCTATTTTCCCGATGGTCGACAAACTGGTCCTCAATAAAATTCGTGAAGGGTTAGGGGGGCGAATTCGGTTCATGCCAGCTGCAGGTGCCCGTCTTGATGACGATGTGATTGCATTTTTCCTTTCTGCAGGGGTAAACATTAAATACGGCTATGGTATGTCAGAAACCTGTGCCACGGTATCTTGCTGGGAAGAAGGGAAATACCCATTAGGCTCGATTGGTACACCACTATCTTCTGTTTCAGTGCGTATTGGTAAAGACGATGAAATACAAGTAAAAGGGCCGGTGGTTATGAAAGGCTATTACAACCGCCCGATTGAAACCTTAGATACATTTACAGCGGATGGCTGGTTAAAAACAGGTGATGCAGGGAAAATTGACGAACAAGGTAATTTATATATTACAGATAGACTAAAAGATTTAATGAAAACGTCTAATGGAAAATATATTGCACCGCAGATGATTGAAGGCGTATTAGGGCAAGACAAGTTTATTGAACACATCGCAGTCATTGCCGATGCTCGTAAGTTTGTTTCAGCGCTTATTGTGCCTTGCTATGACAGCTTAGAAGAATATGCCCATTCAATAAACCTGAAATATCGAGATCGTTTAGAACTCTTAAAAGACTCGAATATTGTGGCATTATTCGAAAGTCGCTTAAAAGATTTACAAAAGAATATCGAAAATTTCCATCAAGTTAAGCGTTTTACATTGCTACCAACCACATTTTCAATGGAAAAAGGTGAATTAACGCCGACTTTAAAGCTACGTCGTAAAATCATTTCTGAGCGCTATCAATTAGAAATTGAATCGATGTACAAAGAATAATTTACCATTTAATTATCTGGCTTACCTGTATTATGGGTAAGTCAGGTCTTGTTTTTGTTCTGTTTTTATTTATTCATTCAAATAATAGCTCAATATTAAAAATTATAACGGTTCCAACTAATTAAAGTTGCACTGTTTTTTCATTCATGCCAGTCATTTTTCCTTCTATTATTTTCATACGCAGTCAATTTATCTATCAAATTCCCATGTTCAAGATGATGTGAAAGTTTCGTGATCCTTGCACTGAAATGGTGTTTGCTTCGTTTCAGCCGGAGAGATATGTTAATAGTACGAATTTCACTATTTAAATGATAAAAATAAAGAGGTAGAGCATACCTCTTCACTTGCAAATAATGTCTGGGGGCAAACTCATGGAGATGTTGTCGGGAGCGGAAATGGTCGTCAAATCGTTGATTGACCAAGGAGTAAAGCACGTGTTTGGTTATCCAGGCGGTGCCGTATTGGATATTTATGATGCACTTCATACTGTTGGCGGGGTAGAACACATATTAGTGCGTCATGAACAGGCTGCGGTGCATATGGCTGATGGTTATGCACGTTCAACAGGAGATGTTGGGGTCGTGTTAGTGACATCGGGGCCAGGGGCAACGAATGCGATTACGGGTATTGCGACAGCTTATATGGATTCAGTACCGATGGTGGTGTTATCGGGGCAGGTTGCCAGTTCGCTAATTGGTAATGATGCGTTTCAAGAATGCGACATGGTTGGGATTTCAAGGCCAATAGTAAAGCACAGTTTTTTAATTAAAAGCGCAGAAGAAATTCCTGAAACCATCAAGAAAGCTTTTTATATTGCGGCAAGTGGGCGTCCTGGGCCTGTAGTTATTGATTTCCCTAAAGACACCGTTAACCCTGCCTTGAAGTTTGCTTATCGTTATCCAGAAAATGTTTCTTTACGTTCTTATAACCCAACGCTGCAAGGCCACAAAGGTCAAATCAAAAAAGCGTTAACTAAATTGGTTTCGGCAAAAAAACCGGTTTTTTATATTGGCGGGGGAGCGATTAACGCGAATTGCTCTGCTGAACTTATTGAGTTGGCAGAAAAACTACAATTACCAGTAGTATCAACCTTAATGGGGTTAGGAGCTTTCCCAGAAACTCACAAGCAGTCTGTCGGGATGCTTGGAATGCATGGAACCTATGAAGCTAATAAGGTTATGCATAACTCAGATGTGATTTTTGCTGTTGGTGTTCGTTTTGATGATAGAACAACGAACAACTTAGAAAAATACTGCCCAAATGCGACTGTTATCCAAATTGATGTTGACCCAACGTCTATCTCAAAAACGGTTAATGCGGACATCCCAATCGTGGGTGATGCGAAACTTACATTAAAGCAAATGTTAGGTCAGTTAGACCAGGCTTCAGCAAAACAAGATAACCAAGCGCTCACTGCATGGTGGAAAGAAATTGAACAGTGGCGTAGTAAACAATGTTTACGTTATGAAACCAGCCCAACAAAAGTTAAGCCACAACAAGCTATTGAAATGATTTACCGTTTAACGAAAGGTGAAGCGTATGTGACATCTGACGTCGGGCAGCACCAAATGTTTGCCGCATTATATTATCCCTTTGATAAACCTCGACATTGGATAAATTCTGGAGGTCTTGGCACGATGGGCTTTGGTTTACCTGCTGCATTAGGGGTGAAATTAGCGCATCCAAAATCGACAGTTGTTTGTGTGACCGGGGACGGCAGTATCCAAATGAACATTCAGGAGCTTTCAACAGCCCTGCAATATGGTTTACCCGTTTTAGTACTCAACTTAAACAATGGTTTCTTAGGCATGGTAAAACAATGGCAAGATATGATTTATCAAGGCCGCCATTCGCAATCCTACATGCAATCATTGCCTGATTTCATCAAGTTAGCGCAAGCTTATGGCCACGTTGGTATTTCGATAACAACACCTGATGAGCTGGAAGAAAAACTAAAACAAGCCCTTGTTGAAGTAAATGAAAATCAGCGATTAGTCTTCGTTGACGTAAATATTGATGAAACTGAGCACGTTTATCCAATGCAGATCCGTGGCGGCGCAATGGATGAAATGTGGTTGAGCAAAACAGAGAGGACCTGATCATGCGTCGTATTTTATCCGTTTTATTAGAAAATGAATCAGGTGCTTTGTCCCGTGTCATAGGTCTGTTCTCTCAGCGTGGTTATAATATTGAAAGTTTGACCGTGGCGCCAACGGACGATCCAACATTGTCACGTATGACTATCCAAACTAAAGGGGATGCAAAAGTTCTTGAGCAAATTGAGAAACAATTGCATAAATTGGTTGATGTGCTGCGTGTCAGTGAGCTGACGGCGTCAGCACATATTGAACGTGAAATCATGTTAGTGAAGCTACAGGCCTCTGGATATGGGCGTGATGAAGTGAAGCGCTGTGCGGATATTTTCCGTGGACAAATTGTTGATGTAACCCCAACGCTTTATACCGTTCAGCTAGCGGGAACAAGCGAAAAACTGGATGCTTTTATCGAATCAGTGCGTGGTGTTGCTGAAATTGTTGAAGTTGTACGCTCAGGGATTGTCGGAGTTTCACGCGGTGATAAAATTATGCGATGAAAAATTTATCTTCCGAAGGTAGAATAATCGCGTTTAAGGCCCCGAATGATTCGGGGCTATTCCCAAAATTGTAAAGAGGTTAACGTGAAACTGGATGAGATAGCCCGTCTAGCGGGTGTTTCCCGCACAACGGCTAGTTATGTGATCAACGGCAAGGCCAAGCAGTATCGAGTCAGCGATAAAACTGTAGAAAAAGTGATGGCAGTCGTCAGAGAGCACAATTACCATCCAAATGCAGTTGCTGCGGGGCTACGAGCAGGGCGTACCCGTTCTATAGGGTTAGTGATCCCAGACTTGGAAAATACCAGCTATACCCGTATAGCAAATTACCTTGAAAGGCAGGCGCGTCAACGTGGTTATCAACTACTAATAGCATGCTCAGAAGACCAACCTGACAATGAAATTCGTTGTGTTGAGCACCTTTTGCAACGACAAGTTGACGCCATTATTGTTTCGACAGCTTTACCGCCGGAACACCCGTTTTATCAGCGTTGGGCGAACCGTTCTTTACCGATTATCGCACTTGATAGAGCCCTTGAAAAAGAGCATTTTATTAGTGTCGTTGGTGATGACCAAGAAGATGCTTTCATGATTTCAGCAGAACTACGCAAGTTTAATGCTGAATCCGTATTGTATTTGGGGGCGTTACCTGAGCTGTCTGTCAGCTATTTACGCGAGCAAGGTTTCCGTAAAGCATGGCATGAAGACCCGCGCAAGATTGATTATCTGTATGCAAATAGCTATGAACGCGATTCAGCAGCAGAGGTTTTTGCACATTGGCTTGATAGCGGTAACGAGATGCCTGACGCGTTATTTACAACATCATTTTCCTTACTACAAGGTGTATTAGATGTTGCGTTGAAACGTAGTGGTCGTTTACCTGAGCACATGGTCATTGCCACATTTGGTGATAATGAGTTATTAGATTTTCTCGAGTGCCCAGTGCTTTCCCTTGCACAACGCCATAGGGATATCGCTGAACGTATTTTAGAATTAGTACTTGCCAGCCTTGATGAAAAGCAAAAACCAGAACCTGGTATTACTCGTATTCGCCGTGATTTATGCCGTCGTGGAAGTTTAGGTCGTAAGCAGTAGTAAAATAGACTTAACTTTAATCGAACAGTGAATATTTACACGATAATGAGTGATGTTGGTCACAATAATGAGTAATATAACGGCCCCTATCTTGTAGGGGCTTTTTTTTTATAAGCTAAAAGTAGGTAAATATTTAACTTTAGGATTTATCTTAAGATATTTATTGCTGATTTTAAAATGAAAGCTAAATCGGATGATTAAATTAATATAAATTTATTGTAGATGTATTACTGATTTGTGCGATAAATATTTAAAATTAAATACTGTTTATTAAAACAGTTATTTATTATGTTGATATTTAATGGTTTTATTTTTCTTTCGGGGTGTTTTTACCATTATTAGATATTAATGATTATTTGGGGACTCAATAAAAGTAAATAACTGGTACAAGATATACTGATTAAAAATGAGACTTAAGTTGAATTTATAATGATTTGTATGATTTTGCAGCAATCTAGAGTGATCTCGCTTATTTAAGTTGCACTTTATAAAATATATTAATTATATCAACTTGTTATTTCGCATTTTCTTTCCAAGTCATATTTTACCTACCCTTATTTTTTCTGAATTGTTCTGTAAATAAAGCTAAAGCTGAGTGCGACTGGCTTGACAACGTTTTCATACCATTCGTAAACTTTATATGTGGTGAATTGTGGGGTAAAGTGGGTGGCTTGGAAATAAAAGGGGTTTAATCGGGTATGTTTCGTGGGGCAACACTGGTTAATCTCGACAGCAAAGGGCGTCTAACCGTGCCGACTCGTTATCGAGGAATGCTGAACGAGGAATCGAAAGGGCAAATGGTTTGTACCATTGACCTTCACCAGCCATGTCTGCTGCTTTATACCTTACCTGAGTGGGAGATTATCGAAGAAAAGCTTTCTCGGTTATCGACGATGAACCCTGCTGAACGACGCGTGCAACGGCTGTTATTGGGCCATGCAAGTGAATGCCAAATGGACAACGCGGGGCGTCTTTTGTTAGCCAGTACATTGCGTCAACACGCAGGGCTAACCAAAGAGGTCATGTTGGTTGGCCAGATTAATAAATTTGAACTTTGGGATGAACAAACTTGGTATCAGCAAGTGGAAGATGATATTGCCGCTGAGCGCCTTACCAATGAACCACTTTCAGCCCGCTTACAGGATTTGTCACTTTAATAATGACGCAACAGCAATTTAAACACGTAACAGTATTACTGGATGAAGCCGTTAATGGCTTAAACATTAAACCTAACGGTATCTACATTGATGGCACATTTGGTCGTGGTGGTCATTCAAGGTTGATATTAAGTCAGCTTGGCGAAAATGGTCGTTTAATCGCCATAGACCGTGACCCAGAGGCAATAAAAGCGGCTCAAACTATTGATGACCCTCGTTTTATGATTAAACATGGCCCATTTTCTGCGATTGCAGAGTATGTCGAAGAAGAAGGGTTAGTCGGGCAAATTGATGGCGTACTGCTGGATTTAGGCGTTTCTTCACCCCAGTTAGATGACCCTGAACGCGGTTTTTCCTTTATGCGTGACGGGCCGTTAGATATGAGGATGGACCCAACCAAAGGGCAATCTGCACAGCAATGGTTGATGGACGCAGAAGCGGATGACATAGCTTGGGTTTTAAAAACTTTTGGTGAAGAGCGTTTTGCTAAACGAATTGCGAGAGCGATTGTTGAGCGTAACCATAACCCGGAAGAAGAACCGTTAACACGCACACGGCATCTTGCTGAATTAATTGCAAAAGTTAGCCCAATGAAAGACAGACATAAGCACCCAGCGACGCGTAGCTTCCAAGCCATTCGAATTTATATCAACAGTGAATTGGAAGAAATAGAAAAAGCGTTAGAAGGCGCAATGAACGTTTTAGCACCACAAGGGCGTTTATCAGTTATCAGTTTCCATTCGTTGGAAGACAGGTTAGTAAAACGGTTTATTCGCAAAAATAGTAAAGGTCCATCGGTGCCAGCAGGTATTCCTCTTACTGAAGCGCAGATTAAAGAATTAGGTGCAGCGCAGTTACGTGACCTAGGTAAGATGAAACCTTCGGAAAACGAAATTGATGAAAATCCACGCGCACGTAGTTCCGTGTTGCGGTTTGCTGAGAAGGCGGCGGAATAATGGTTCCAGAAAGGCACAGCCTAGCTCGCGTCATTGGGCGTGATTTATTTCGTTATGGCATCGTTCCTTTGATTTTATTAGTGGCAATTATTATCAGTGCTGTTTTTGTGGTAACGACGGCACATGAAACTCGTTTACTAACGGCCGCAAAAGATAAGTTGTATGAAGAAAAAGACTTGTTAGATATCGAATGGCGTAATTTGATCCTTGAAGAAAACGCCCTTGCGAGCCATAGCCGAATAGAACGTTTATCGGTTGAAAAATTACAGATGGTGCAAGTTGAACCATCACAAGAAAAAATTATTGTTTCTAAGCAATAAAAAGGTTCCTAATGAAAGCACCAAAAACAGCGAAAAATAAGAAACAAGAAGAGAGTACCAGCTTTGTCCGCTGGCGCTTTATTTTGCTGTGCGGATGCATTGTCTTAGCGTTAGCAGGGTTGCTAACGCGGGTGGCTTATCTGCAAATTATTGCGCCAGAGAAACTGGTGAAAGAAGGCGATATGCGCTCTTTACGAGTGCAAGAAGTTGCGACATCACGAGGTATGATTAGCGACCGAGAAGGGCGGCAACTTGCCGTGAGTGTGCCAGTCAATGCGATCTGGGCAGACCCCAAAGAGGTATTTGAAAAAGGGGGAATAAGCAATGACGAACACTGGAAAGCACTGGCAGACGCACTTGAAATTCCATTAGAACAAATTACGAGCAAAATATCGGCCAATCCAAGAGGCCGTTTTGTGTATTTAGCGCGCCAAGTTAACCCATCTATTGGTGATTACGTTAAAAAATTAAAAATACCGGGTATTTACTTACGCAAAGAATCTCGTCGTTATTACCCATCAGGCCCAGTTACCGCTCACTTGTTGGGGGTAACAAACATTGATGGTGAAGGGATTGAAGGCGTCGAAAAAAGCTTTGACCGTTGGTTAAAAGGTGCGCCGGGTGAACGTACAGTCCGTAAAGACCGTAATGGGCGAGTGATTGAAACCATTTCGTCTATTGACAGCCAAGCTGCGCATAATCTGACATTAAGCATTGATGAACGTATTCAATCCATTGTTTACCGTGAATTAACACGTGGCGTGCAGGAAAATAAAGCGGAATCGGGGGTGGCAATTTTAGTTGATGTTCATACCGGTGAAATTTTAGCAATGGCGAATAGCCCATCCTATAACCCAAATAACTTAACGGGTACATCAATGGATGCGATGCGTAACCGCGCCATTACGGATATTTTTGAGCCGGGCTCAACAGTAAAACCTATGGTGGTAATGAGTGCGCTACATAACAAAATTATTAAAGAAAACTCAGTAATTAATACTTATCCGTATCGTATTAGTGGTCATGAGATCAAAGACGTAGCACGATACGCTGAGCTAACTATTACTGGGATTTTACAGAAGTCGAGTAACGTAGGTGTTTCAAAACTTGCGTTAGCGATGCCTGCCACTGAGCTGGTGGATGTGTATAGCCGCTTTGGGTTTGGCAAGCCGACTAATCTGGGGTTAGTCGGGGAAAGTAGTGGCATCTTTCCAAGTAAAAAAACACGGTGGTCTGATTTAGAAAGGGCCACCTTTTCTTTTGGCTACGGGCAAATGGTAACACCGTTACAGTTAGCGCGAGCCTATGCAACGATAGGGAGTTTCGGTATTTACCGGCCTCTATCAATCACTAAAGTTGACCCTCCCGTGCCAGGGACGCGTGTTTTTCCTGAGCCAATTATGCGTACTGTGGTGCATATGATGGAGAGTGTAGCTCTACCCGGCGGCGGGGGAGCTCGAGCAGCCATTAAAGGCTATCGCATTGCCATTAAAACCGGTACAGCAAAAAAAGTGGGCCCTGAAGGGCGCTATGTTAATAAATATTTAGCTTATGCCGCAGGTGTTGCGCCTGCGAGTAATCCACGCTATGCGTTAGTTGTGCTTATCAATGAGCCAAGTGCAGGTAAATACTATGGTGGTGCGGTTTCTGCCCCCGTATTTGGCTCAATCATGGGTGGGGTCTTGCGGTTGATGAATGTTGAACCCGATGCATTGCAACCAAACGAACAAAATGAAATCGTAAATAGTCAAAAAGAGGTTAAAAGTGGCAGATCGTAATCTTTGTGACCTACTCTCACCCTTTGGTGTGAGCACAACTCCAATCTCACTGCGTGAGATGACGCTAGACAGTCGAAAGGCTGCCGCGGGCGATCTGTTTATTGCAATAAAAGGTCATCAATCGGATGGGCGACACTATATTCCTCAAGCGATTGCTCAAGGGGTTTCCGCTGTAATAGCAGAGGCGGAAGGTGAAGCCGTTGAAGGCGAAATTCGTTTCGTTCATGGCGTACCTGTTATTTATTTGAATGACCTGAATAACCGTTTATCTGCACTGGCCGGTGAGTTTTACCACCAACCTTCTGCAAAAATGAAACTCGTTGGTGTGACGGGGACTAACGGTAAAACCACCACCACACAATTAATTGCTCAGTGGGCTCAAGGGCTAGGGGAAACTAGCGCAGTAATGGGAACCGTGGGTAATGGCCTATTAGGCCATGTGTCACCAAGCGAAAATACCACGGGCTCTGCGGTAGATATTCAACTTGAATTGACCCAGTTATTGAACCAAAAAGCAACATTAACAGCGATGGAAGTTTCTTCCCATGGATTAGTGCAAGGCCGTGTCGCAGACTTACAGTTCGATGCCGCTGTGTTCACTAATTTAAGCCGTGATCACCTTGATTATCACGGCGATATGGAAAGCTATGAAGCCGCTAAATGGCTATTGTTTTCCACACATAATACAAAATCGCAAATTATCAATGCGGATGATGCGATTGGTTTGAAGTGGCTGCAGCGTTTACCACAAGCGTGCGCGGTGACCATGGAAAACAAAATTCCTCAAGATTGGCAAGGCCCATGGTTAAAAGCAACGGAAGTTGAATACCACGACAAAGGCGCCACTATCCATTTTGATTCCTCATGGGGAAATGGTGACTTTGAAAGCCCATTGATGGGAGCATTTAATGTCAGCAACTTATTAGTGGCAATGGCAACTTTGCTGATGATGGATTATCCGTTAAACAAACTGCTGGCTGCTACATCTTCATTGTCACCAGTTTGCGGCCGTATGGAAGTGTTTAGTGCACCGAATAAACCGACAGTTGTTGTTGATTATGCGCATACTCCTGATGCCTTAGAAAAAGCCTTAGCGGCAGCACGCTTACATTGCAAAGGGCAATTATGGTGTGTATTTGGTTGCGGTGGTGACCGTGACAAAGGTAAGCGCCCTCTGATGGGAGCCGCAGCAGAAGAATATGCAGATAAAATCGTGATCACAGATGACAACCCGCGCAGCGAAGACCCTATCGACATTATTAATGACATCATGGCTGGACTATTAGATTCCAGCCGTGCCTTGGCCATTCCAGGTCGTCCAGAAGCAGTGACAAACACCATTTTGCAGGCATCTCCTGATGATGTGATTGTGATTGCAGGCAAAGGTCATGAAGATTATCAAATTATTGGTCAGCGCAAGCTAGATTACTCCGACCGTTTAACGGTGGCACGTTTGTTGGGGGTAATCGCATGATCTCTTTAACACTCGCTCAGCTGGCACAGATTACCCAAGGGCAGATTGAGTCTGCTCCAGATACCAATGTTTTGATTAGCTCTGTTAGTACCGATAGCCGCAAAATTGCTGAAAATTGCCTATTTATTGCCTTAAAAGGTGAACGCTTCGACGCCCATGATTTCGCACAACAAGTGGTGGTTACGGGAGCTAAAGCGTTACTTGTTGAGCGCAAGCTGAATGTAGATTGCCCACAAGTTATCGTGAAAGACTCGCGTATTGCGATGGGCCAATTGGCTGCATGGGTTCGTCAGCAGAGCAGAGCTCGAATCGTTGGCTTGACGGGGTCTTCGGGCAAAACATCTGTTAAAGAAATGACAGCATCTATTTTATCTGAGCGCGGTAAAACCTTATATACCGCCGGTAATTTAAACAACGATATTGGTGTGCCTTTGACACTATTTCGTTTAACAAATGATGATGAATTCGCTGTGATAGAAATGGGTGCTAATCACCCTAATGAAATCGCCTACACAACCAATATTGTTAAACCAGAAGCGGCGTTAGTTAACAATTTATTTGCTGCGCACTTAGCGGGCTTTGGTTCACCGGAAGGGGTTGCGACAGCCAAAGGTGAAATTTATCAAGGTGTTCCAGAAGAAGGAACCGCAATTGTTAACCTTGATAGCTACAGTGAAAAATGGCAGTTTCAGCCACGCCAAACTGTTTGGTATTACTCGCTAACTTCACAAGCAAAAGCGGATTTCTATCCTTCTGATATTCAAGTGAAACAGCTAACAACAGATTTTGTGTTACATACCCCTGTTGGTAGTGTCGATATCACCTTGCCATTACCAGGGCGGCATAACATTGCTAATGTGTTAGCGGCAAGTGCATTGGCGATTTCTGTCGGCGCTAGCCTAGAAGATATCAAAAACGGCATAGCAAAAACGCAAGCGGTACCTGGGCGTTTATACCCTGTGCGCTTGAGTGAACACAAAGTGGTATTAGATGACACTTATAACGCCAATGATGGCTCAATGATCGCAGCAATTCAGGTCCTCGAAAAAATGCCGGGTTACCGCATCTTAGTGGTAGGGGATATGGGGGAACTGGGTGATTATGCCGAAGATTGCCACCAACGTGTAGGTGTTGCCGCTAAGCAGGCGGGTTTAGATAAGGTATTCAGTGTTGGTCAGTTAAGTGAGTTGATCAGCCAATTTAGTGAGTGTGGTGAGCACTTCACAGTGAAAGCAGATTTATTAACCCGACTAATTCCGCTAGCGCAGCAGAAGGACGTTGTTTCTATTTTAGTTAAAGGTTCACGCAGCTCCGCGATGGAAGATGTTGTGAATGCATTGAAGGAGTGCTTCGAATGTTAGTCTGGCTTGCCGAAATGTTAGTCCACAAGTTTTCTGTTCTGAACGTCTTTTCTTATTTGACGTTCAGGGCCATTGTCGGTTTGCTGACGGCACTCGCCATTGCTCTGTGGATGGGGCCTCATTTAATTGCTTACCTGCAGAAAATGCAAATTGGTCAAGTCGTTCGTAACGAAGGCCCTGAGTCTCACTTTAGTAAGCGTGGAACCCCAACCATGGGCGGGTTATTGATTTTATTTTCAATTACCGTTTCAACATTGTTATGGGCTCGATTAGACAACCCTTACGTTTGGTGTGTACTACTCGTGCTAGTCGGGTATGGCATTGTCGGTTTTGTTGACGACTACCGGAAAGTGGTTCGTAAAGACACTCGTGGCTTAATCGCGCGTTGGAAATATTTCTGGCAATCCGTGATTGCGTTAATTGTTGCCTTTTCCATGTACGCGATTGGTAAAGATACCCCAGCAACTCAGTTAGTTGTACCATTTTTCAAAGACGTAATGCCACAACTGGGCATGCTGTATATTTTGCTGACCTATTTTGTGATTGTTGGAACCAGTAACGCAGTAAACCTAACCGATGGCTTGGATGGCTTAGCTATCATGCCAACGGTATTTGTTGCCGCAGGTTTTGCATTAGTGGCATGGGCAACAGGTAACGTCAACTTTGCCAGTTACTTACATATTCCATTTTTACCCCATGCAGGTGAACTGGTGATTGTCTGTACTGCCATTGTGGGGGCAGGGTTAGGCTTCTTATGGTTTAACACATACCCAGCGCAAGTATTTATGGGCGATGTCGGCTCATTGGCGCTTGGCGGTGCACTGGGGACTATTGCGGTATTACTGCGCCAAGAGTTTTTATTAGTGATTATGGGCGGTGTGTTCGTCGTTGAGACGCTGTCAGTTATTTTACAAGTCGGTTCATTTAAATTGCGTGGACAACGTATTTTCCGTATGGCACCAATTCACCACCATTATGAATTGAAGGGTTGGCCAGAACCACGTGTTATCGTGCGTTTCTGGATTATCTCGTTAATGCTAGTCCTGATTGGGCTGGCAACCTTGAAGGTGCGTTAAGATGGTTGATTATCAGGGTAAGAACGTCGTTATTATTGGGCTGGGGATCACCGGCCTATCTTGCGTTCACTTTTTCCTTGAGCGCGGCGTGGTGCCTCGCGTTATGGATACCCGTGCAGTACCGCCTGGTATAGATAAACTCCCAGAAAATGTAGAATGCCATAGTGGCAGTTTGAATAATAGCTGGTTACAGGCCGCCGATTTAATTGTTGCTAGTCCAGGAATTGCGTTAGCGACCCCTCAATTACAGCAGGCTGCAGAAAATGGCATCGAAATTGTGGGTGATATCGAATTATTTTGCCGTGAAGCAGATGCACCGATTGTCGCGATTACAGGTTCAAATGGTAAAAGCACTGTCACGTCATTGGTTGGCGAAATGGCTAAAGCAGCGGGTATTTCAGTTGGTGTAGGTGGCAACATTGGTACGCCAGCACTTTCATTACTCAATGCAGGGCATAATCTGTACGTTTTAGAACTTTCCAGCTTCCAATTAGAAACCACTTCAAGTTTAGAAGCGACCGCCGCGACAGTCTTAAATATTAGTGAAGATCATATGGATAGATATCCATTAGGTCTAGAACAGTACCGTGAAGCGAAATTAAAAATTTATCACAATGCTCAAAACTGCATTGTTAACGTACAAGATATACTGACCTTACCCGCTAATCATACTTTGGATGAATGCATTAGCTTTGGCTTAAATAGTGGTGATTATTTCTTTGATACCCAAAAACGGGTGTTAGTGGCTCAAGGAAAAGAGCTATTAGATGTCAATGAAATGCACTTAACCGGCCAACACAATTACCTTAATGCGTTAGCCGCGTTAGCATTGGCGGATGCAGTGGATATTCCTCGTCCAGCTTGCCTTCAAGTATTGAAAGAATATACGGGGTTAGCACATCGTTTCGAATTAGTGTTATTCAATAACGGTGTTCGCTGGATTAATGACTCTAAAGCCACAAATGTTGGAAGTACAGAAGCGGCGTTAAATGGGTTACACGTGGATGGAAATATCTATTTATTATTAGGTGGGGATGGCAAGTCAGCCGATTTTTCACCATTAAAACAATATATTGCTGCGGATAACTACCGCTTATATTGCTTTGGTCGCGATGGGAAAGCATTAGCTGATATGGCACCTGAAAAATCAGTATTGACTGAGACTATGGAACAAAGCTTACGCCAAATTGCACCACAATTAAAAGCGGGGGACATGGTGCTGTTATCCCCTGCATGTGCCAGTTTGGATCAGTTTAAAAGTTTTGAGCAGCGTGGAACTGTCTTTGCTCAATTAGCCCAGGAGTTAGGTTAATGACGATACCGGGTGCGATGCGTTTAAAAAATTGGGTCATTGGTGAAAAAAATGGCGTGATTTCAGGCTCAACGCTTTACGACCGTACATTAGTGTGGTTGGCATTCGGTTTAGCCGCAGTAGGTTTTATCATGGTCACATCCGCTTCCATGCCAGTTGGCCAACGCTTAACAGAAGACCCGTTCTATTTCGCTAAGCGTGATGTGGTGTATATCGTTATCGCATTTATTTTAGCGTTGGGTGTCATGCGTATCCCGATGGCAGTTTGGGAAAAGTACAATTTCATTTTGTTGATGGTTTCACTTGGCATGCTAGTGGTGGTGCTGGTTGCAGGAAGTTCAGTTAACGGGGCATCACGCTGGATAGACATCGGTTTGGTAAAAATTCAACCAGCAGAAATTTCGAAATTTACGTTGTTTTGCTATGTGTCCAGTTACTTGGTGCGTAAATCCGATGAAGTCAGAACCCGTTTTCTTGGCTTTATTAAACCGATGTGTATTTTGATTGTTATGGCGTCATTGCTTTTATTACAGCCTGACTTAGGGACCGTTATCGTATTAGTGGTTACCACTCTGGGATTGTTATTTTTAGCGGGCGCAAGGTTAGCGCCGTTTATTATTGGTATTGCCGCTTGCGCAGTGGGGGTATTGGCTTTGATTTGGTTTGAGCCGTACCGCTTACGTCGTGTTACATCGTTTTTGAACCCGTGGGATGACCCGTTTGGCAGTGGTTATCAGCTAACCCAATCTTTAATGGCTTTTGGTCGTGGTGAAGTGTTTGGGCAAGGGCTTGGTAATTCAGTACAAAAATTAGAGTATTTGCCAGAAGCACACACAGACTTTATTTTCTCGGTTTTAGCTGAGGAACTCGGGTACTTTGGCGTTGTATTGGTTCTGCTGATGGTCTTTATGTTGGCATTTAGAGCAATGATGATTGGCCGTCGCGCATTGATGTCAAACCAATTATTCGGTGGTTATTTAGCTTGTTCAATTGGTATTTGGTTTACCTTCCAAGCCTTAGTTAACGTTGGGGCTGCATCCGGTATGTTACCGACAAAAGGTTTAACATTGCCATTAATTAGTTATGGTGGTTCGAGTTTACTGGTAATGGCTGCTGCCATTGCGATATTACTGAGAATTGATTTTGAAACACGCCTTGAAAAAGCGCAGGCGTTTGTAAGGAGCACTAAATGAGTCAGGCAAAGAAATTACTCGTCATGGCAGGTGGAACTGGAGGACATGTTTTTCCAGGTTTAGCCGTGGCACATTATTTGCAGGCTCAAGGGTGGGAAATCCGTTGGTTAGGCACGGCTGACCGAATGGAAGCAACATTAGTGCCTAAACACGGTATCGATATTGAATTTATTCAAATTTCTGGCCTCAGGGGTAAAGGCATTGCCGCCCAACTGGGGGCGCCATGGCGTATTTATAAAGCGATTCGCCAAGCAAAAACAATTATCAAGCGTTATCAGCCAGATGCTGTATTAGGCATGGGAGGCTATGTTTCGGGGCCCGGTGGTATTGCGGCATGGCAATGTGGTGTACCCGTTGTGCTTCATGAACAAAATGGTATCGCAGGGTTAACGAATAAATGGCTATCTCGAATTGCAAAAAGAGTATTACAAGCTTTTCCGGGGGCATTTCCTGATGCACCTGTCGTAGGTAACCCAGTACGGGAAGATGTTTTGGCTCTACCTGCGCCACAGGAACGTTTAGCAGGCCGAGAAGGCGCTATACGCGTATTGGTTGTCGGTGGTAGCCAAGGGGCACGGATTTTAAATCAAGTGATGCCTCTGGTTGCTGAAAAAGTAGGCAAACAGTTAAATATCTGGCATCAAGCGGGAAAAGGCAGTAAGGAATCGACAGAAGCATTGTATAATGAGCACATGCAAGTTTCAGTCAATTCTGAGTATAAAGTTACTGAATTTATTGATGATATGGCGCAAGCTTACGCATGGGCAGATATTGTTGTTTGTCGGTCTGGTGCACTAACCGTAAGTGAAATTGCAGCCGCAGGTTTACCGGCTATTTTTGTTCCTTTTCAACATAAAGACCGTCAACAGTATTGGAACGCATTACCGCTAGAAAAAGCGGGGGCGGCTAAAATTTTAGAACAGTCACAATTTACCGCAGATGCTGTGGCGAGCTTATTAGGGCAATGGGACAGAAACGAATTACTCTCAATGGCTGAAAAAGCACATAGTTGTGCAATTACTGATGCAACAGAGCGAGTTGCTGCCGTGATCTGTGAAGTGGCTAAATAATATTAGTCATAATTGATACCGAATTAATTAGAAGCGAAGAAATATAGTGAATACACAACAATTAGCGAAATTAAGAACATCAGTGCCAGAAATGAGAAGAGTCAGGCACATCCATTTTGTCGGCATCGGCGGTGCTGGCATGGGTGGTATCGCTGAAGTGTTGGCAAATGAAGGTTATGAAATTAGTGGTTCAGATTTAGCACCGAATGCAGTGACTCAACAACTAACTGCATTAGGGGCAACGATTTACTTTAATCACCGCCCAGAGAACGTTGAAAATGCGAGCGTCGTCGTCGTATCAACAGCGATCTCAAGTGAGAACCCAGAAATTCAAGCCGCCAAAGAATTGCGTATTCCTGTTATTCGTCGTGCGGAAATGTTAGCGGAATTAATGCGTTATCGTCATGGCATTGCTGTTGCAGGTACCCACGGGAAAACCACTACGACAGCAATGATTTCTGGGATTTATGCACAAGCAGGCCTTGACCCCACATTTGTGAATGGGGGATTGGTTAAATCAGCAGGAACGCATGCACGTTTAGGTAGTAGCCGCTACTTGATCGCAGAAGCCGATGAAAGCGATGCTTCATTCTTGCATTTGCAACCGTTAGTTGCAGTTGTGACCAATATCGAAGCAGACCATATGGATACTTACCAAGGTGACTTCGATAATTTAACGAATACGTTCATTAATTTCTTACACAATTTGCCATTTTACGGGCGCGCAGTGATGTGTATTGATGATCCAGTCATTCGTTCGTTGCTACCCAAAATTGGTCGCTATATCACCACTTATGGTTTTAGTGAAGACGCTGATGTGCGTATCACGCAATATGAGCAAAAAGGAAATCAAGGCTTTTTCACTATTGCCCGTGAAAATATGCCAGAACTGACGGTGGTTCTAAATGCACCAGGGCGTCACAATGCTCTCAATGCGACAGCTGCAGTGGCGGTCGCCACAGAAGAAGGCATTGACGATTTACACATTTTATCTGCACTAGTTGAATTTCAAGGAACAGGGCGTCGCTTTGATTTCCTAGGGAATTTCCCTCTGCGAAATGTGAATGGCAAAGACGGTGAAGTGATGCTAGTGGATGACTATGGTCATCACCCAACCGAAGTGGATGCAACGATTAAAGCCGCGAGAGCAGGCTGGCCAGATAAGCGTATTGTTATGGTATTCCAACCGCATCGCTATACTCGTACTCGTGACTTATACGATGATTTTGTTAACGTTTTGGGGCAGGTTGATGTGCTGCTAATGTTAGACGTATATTCAGCGGGCGAAAAGCATGTACCAGGTGCGGATAGCCGCTCATTGTGCCGCTCAATTCGTGGTCGTGGTCAGATTGATCCTATTTATGTTGCAGATATTGAACAAATTTCACATATTTTAGCTCAAACTCTTGATGAAAATGATTTAATTTTAGTTCAAGGCGCAGGAAATATTGGTAAAATAGCCAAAAGCCTAGCAGAAGCAAAATTACAGCCACCGATGATTGAGGAATAAAAATGACAGAGAAAGTTGCGGTTCTATTAGGAGGCTCATCTGCTGAACGTGAAGTTTCACTTCAGTCAGGAAATGCTGTGCTGGCAGGTTTACGCCAAGCAGGTATTGATGCACATCCTATCGACCCTCAAGATTTCCCTGTAGAAACATTGAAAGATGCAGGTTTCAATAAAGTTTTTATTGCGTTACATGGCCGCGGTGGTGAAGACGGTACATTACAAGGGCTGTTAGAAACACTAAATCTGCCTTATACCGGCAGTGGTGTTATGGCTTCAGCGCTTAGCATGGATAAGTTGAGAACAAAACAATTATGGCAAGGTGCAGGATTAAGTGTATCGCCGTATGTTTACTTAACAAAACAGCAGTATAAGCAGGCTTCTTATGAGCAAATTGTCGCTAAAGTGCAATTTCTCGGATTACCTCTTATCGTGAAGCCAAGCCTTGAAGGCTCCAGTGTTGGTATGAGTAAAGTTGATAACTTAGAGGCATTGCCTGCTGCACTGGATCTTGCGTTTCAATTTGATGAAACGTTGTTAATTGAAAAATGGCTGAGTGGTCCTGAGTTCACGGTCGCGGTGTTAGGAGACAACACTCTACCGCCAATTCGTATTCAACCACCAGGTATTTTTTATGACTACGAAGCGAAATATTTATCTGATGAAACTCAATATTTTTGCCCAAGTGGTTTAGATGAACAGCTTGAGTCAGAACTCGCAGACTTAGCGCTGAAAGCTTACCAAGTTGTTGGTTGTGAAGGCTGGGGGCGAGTTGATGTAATGCAAGACAGCGATGGCCAATTTTATCTGTTGGAAGTTAATACATCGCCAGGTATGACAAGCCATAGCCTAGTGCCAATGGCTGCTCGTCAGGCAGGTATGAGTTTTTCACAGTTAGTTGTGCAAATTTTGAGATTGGCTCGTTGATATGTCACAAGCAGCACTAAATGTTAGGCATCATAATCAAAAGAACGATGAGGATCCTCGTTCAGGAGGACCTAGTAATGGTGCATTTTTAGGTGGGTTATTTTTCTTCCTATTTGTGGTTGGCACTATCATCTGGAGTGGTTGGATGGTAATGACTTGGATGAAAGATGCGGATCGGCTGCCGATGTCCAAGTTAGTGTTAACGGGTGAGCGCCATTACACCAAAAATGATGATGTTAGAAAGGCTATTTTAGCGCTAGGGCAGCCGGGGACGTTTATGACCGTCGATGTCAACGCTATCCAGAAGCAAATAAGCATGATGCCATGGGTACGCCAAGTGACTGTGCGTAAACAATGGCCAGATGAATTGAAAATTCATATTGTTGAATACCGCCCATTCGCTAGGTGGAACGACCAAAACATGGTGGATGAACAAGGTCGGGTATTTAACTTACCGGTTAGTGAAAATGGTAAAGGCGATTATGTGTTGCTTTATGGGCCACAAGGTAGCCAAAAAGAGGTTCTTAAAGAGTTCACAGTCTTTAAGAACACATTAGCTGCACATAATCTAAAGCTAAAATCGCTATCGATGACAGCCAGAAATGCATGGCAAATTATTTTAGACAACGATGTTAGAATCGAATTGGGTAAGAAAGATGTGTCAGAGCGGTTAAATAGGTTCCTTGAACTGTATCCGCTTTTGCAGCAAACAACGGATAAACGCGTTGACTATGTTGACTTACGTTATTCCAGTGGTGCTGCGGTGGGCTGGGCGCCACTGTTGGTTGATGCTCCACCGGAGTTACAATAAAGACGATGACTAATAACAAAAATTAGGCAGAAAAAATGATTAAAGCAACGGACAGAAAATTAGTGGTAGGCCTTGAAATTGGAACTTCCAAGGTGTCAGCCCTTGTTGGCGAAATTCTGCCCGATGGTATGGTTAATATTATTGGGGTGGGAAGTTGTCCATCTCGTGGAATGGACAAAGGTGGCGTAAACGACCTTGAATCAGTGGTAAAATGTGTACAAAGAGCCATTGATCAGGCAGAACTCATGGCCGACTGCCAAATTTCATCAGTTTACCTTGCACTATCGGGTAAGCACGTCAGTTGCCAAAATGAGATTGGTATGGTGCCAGTTTCAGAAGAAGAAGTGACGCAAGAAGATGTTGACAGTGTTGTGCATACAGCAAAATCGGTACGTGTTCGCGATGAGCACAGAGTTTTGCACGTGATACCGCAAGAATTTGCAATAGATTACCAAGAAGGGATTAAAAATCCGGTTGGTTTATCCGGTGTACGTATGCAAGCCAAAGTTCATTTGATCACCTGCCATAACGATATGGCAAAAAATATTGTTAAAGCCGTTGAACGCTGTGGGTTAAAAGTTGATCAGCTTATTTTTGCTGGTCTCGCTGCAAGTTATAGTGTTTTAACGGAAGATGAGCGTGAATTAGGTGTATGTGTCGTTGATATCGGTGGCGGCACTATGGATATGGCGGTTTACACTGGCGGGGCTTTGCGCCATACAAAAGTCATCCCGTATGCAGGCAATGTGGTGACAAGCGACATCGCTTATGCGTTTGGAACACCACCTAGTGATGCAGAAGCCATCAAAGTGCGTCATGGGTGTGCAGTCGGTTCTATCGTGAGTAAAGACGAGACCGTGGAAGTACCAAGTGTTGGTGGGCGACCACCAAGAAGTCTACAGCGTCAAACCTTAGCAGAAGTGATAGAGCCAAGGTATACTGAGCTGTTAAACTTAGTAAATGAAGAAATTTTAAATTTACAGGAACAGTTACGCCAACAAGGTGTCAAACACCATTTGGCAGCTGGTATCGTGTTGACTGGTGGGGCCGCACAAATTGATGGTTTAGTCGAATGTGCGCAAAAAGTGTTCCATACGCAAGTGCGAATTGGTACACCGCTCAACATCACAGGGTTAACGGATTATGCGCAGGAGCCATATTATTCAACAGCAGTAGGGCTTCTGCATTACGGTAAAGAAAGCCATTTAGGCGATGATACCGAAGTAGAAAAACGTGCATCAGTTAGTGGATGGTTTAGTAAAATCACCAGTTGGCTGAGAAAAGAATTTTAATTTTGATAAAGAAGCATATTATTAGCTTCAAAAGTAGTAAGCACAAAACGGAGAGACATTATGTTTGAACCAATGGAGCTAACCAACGATGCGGTGATTAAAGTCATCGGCGTTGGCGGCGGCGGCGGTAACGCCGTTGAACACATGGTGCGTGAACGTATTGAAGGCGTTGAATTCTTCGCTGTCAATACAGATGCACAAGCGCTGCGTAAAACCGCAGTTGGACAAACTATCCAGATCGGTACCGGTATTACCAAAGGTCTGGGTGCAGGTGCAAACCCTGAAGTTGGCCGTAATGCCGCCGAAGAAGACCGTGAGGCGCTGCGTAATGCTTTAGATGGCGCGGATATGGTCTTTATCGCAGCAGGTATGGGTGGCGGTACAGGGACTGGTGCAGCTCCGGTCGTTGCCGAGGTTGCCAAAGAATTGGGTATTCTGACAGTTGCTGTCGTGACTAAACCTTTCAATTTCGAAGGTAAAAAGCGCATGGCATTTGCAGAGGCAGGTATCACTGAGTTGTCAAAACATGTTGACTCACTGATCACTATCCCAAATGATAAATTATTAAAAGTACTTGGTCGTGGTATCTCATTACTGGATGCTTTTGGTGCGGCAAATGACGTACTAAAAGGTGCAGTACAAGGTATCGCTGAACTGATTACACGCCCAGGTTTAATGAACGTAGACTTTGCTGACGTACGTACTGTGATGTCAGAAATGGGCTACGCAATGATGGGGTCAGGTGTTGCTCGTGGTGAAGATAGAGCAGAAGAAGCGGCAGAAATGGCTATTTCTAGTCCACTTCTTGAAGATATCGACCTGTCTGGTGCACGTGGTGTATTAGTTAACATCACGGCTGGTTTCGACCTGCGTTTAGATGAGTTTGAAACGGTGGGTAACACTATTCGTGCTTTCGCATCTGATAATGCAACTGTGGTAATCGGTACATCTCTTGACCCAGAAATGCACGAAGAACTGCGTGTTACAGTTGTTGCTACAGGTATTGGTATGGACAAACGTCCAGAAATTACTTTAGTTAGCAATAAAATGTCTCAGCAGGCGTCAATGGAACAGCGCTATCAGCAAATGCAAAATAGCATGTCTTCATTAACAGAAGAGAAACCAGCGGCTAAAGCGGTCAATGACCAAAATACGCAAACAAATAAAGAACCAGATTATCTTGATATTCCTGCGTTCTTGCGTAAACAGGCTGATTAATTTTATTTATATTGGTTTCTCCGCTTTTTGTGCTAAAATTTCCTACTGATTATCTTGTATGATGATCAGTAGGACTTATAACATTGCGAGAAAAATACGATGATCAAACAACGGACACTAAAACGTATTATTACAGCGACTGGTGTTGGTTTACATACCGGCAAGAAAGTTACGCTTACATTACGTCCAGCGCCGGCCAATACCGGGGTCATCTACCGTCGTACTGACCTTAATCCACCGGTTGATTTTCCGGCAGATGCGAAATCAGTTCGTGACACCATGTTATGTACTTGCTTAGTCAATGAAGATAATGTGCGTATTTCGACTGTTGAGCATTTGAATGCTGCCTTAGCAGGGTTAGGTATCGATAACATTGTTATTGAAGTCAATGCGCCTGAAATCCCTATTATGGATGGCAGTGCCGCACCATTTGTATTCTTACTGCTTGATGGCGGTATTGAAGAATTAAATTGTGCAAAGAAATTTTTACGTATAAAAGAAACAGTACGTGTTGAAGATGGTGATAAATGGGCTGAAATGCGACCTTATAATGGGTTTAGCCTTGATTTCACAATCGATTTTCAGCATCCAGCGATTGATAGTAGCACACAACGCTACTCACTTGATTTCTCAGCGGAATCATTTGTAAATCAAATAAGCCGTGCGCGTACTTTTGGCTTTATGCGTGATATTGAATATCTGCAATCAAAAGGCTTATGCTTAGGCGGTAGTTTCGACTGCGCCATCGTTGTTGATGACTATAAAGTTCTTAACGAAGATGGCTTACGTTTTGAAGATGAATTCGTTCGTCACAAAATGTTGGATGCAATTGGTGATTTATTCATGTGTGGGCACAATATTATTGGCGCATTTACAGCATTTAAATCAGGCCATGCATTGAATAACAAGCTATTACAAGCAGTTTTAGCGAAAGAATCAGCTTGGGATCTCGTCACATTTGAAGACGAAGCTCAATTGCCTGTCGCATTCAAAGCACCTTCAACGGTGTTTGCATAAAATTTGATTATGCAGCTATCTTCGAGAACTGATCGAATTTAGCCTTTTCTGTTGGTTGCGCTAGTACTCTCTCCGGCTAGCGCAGCCAGCCGCTCAAACCTTTCTTTTAATCCTTTCGGGCTATTTTCGGCTAATTTCAAAAGCGCTTGTGCAGTTTGTGGGCTTATCTGACGTTCGTTCATTTTTTGACTTATTGAGACTGTTTGCTTAGTTAGTGAACTATTTTGTCTCGATTTTCGCATAAGATCGGGATTGATTCTGATGTCGATAGAAGATAAAGATGGTAGAATGGACGCTCTTAGTGCAGAAAGAAGATTGATTTTTTCGTAATTAAGTCGGGTCATCCAACTGGCGTTTGCCACTTCAATGACCATAACATTATTACGGTAGTTTGCAACACGGCACATGGGTTTGATTTCAGCCGGCAGTAATCCTTTTACAGCACGATTCAGTTTGATAATCGCTTTTGCATTACGCTGAATAGTTTGTAAAGTGTTTGATGATGTTGCCAATGAGCCTTCAAGAACATCGAAAAGTGCTTGTGGATGACTATCTCTCATTTTTAGCTCCAGCTGAGAATGAAACAACGAATTGCAAATAATAATTTTGTCACTTATTCATTATATAAGAGTTTGATGGGCATTTTAAATTTTTGGCGACAACTTGGTAGAAAATACTTTTGGTCCCACCTGCTATTAGGTGTGGTTGCCACAGGTGTCGGCTTGCCTACAATTTTAAATGCGTTATCAGATTCTCAACATACACAGGTTAACTCTTCTCCAGTTAATCGCCAAAGCCAAGCTGTGAATGCTTTTGACAATTTATTTGCTCAACAGAATTCCCAACGCTCTTCGTCATCATCGTCATCTTATTCAGTAAATTACTGGCAGCAACATGCGGTAAGAAACGTTATTCGGCAGCTAACTTTTGCTTTTTCGGCGACAGAAGACGATGATGTAAACGCTGCAACAGAAGAGACTGAACAGCTTATTGCCCCACAACTGATGTTAGACACGCTGTATGCCATGTTAGCACAGCGTTCACTTCAGTGGGATGAAAGTGTTATTCAATTTAGTCATTATAACTATCCCCATATTATTGCCTATCAACCTGCAATTTGGATTGCTCAAGTACACGGCATTCGTGCCGGCCCGTTAACAGTTTAATCTTCATTCATGGTAAAACAGCTCATCGCTGTGCTGTTTTACGCCATAAAATTTATAAAAATTTAAAGTAATTAATTGATTATTAGAGATTAAAATATGTTAACAAAGATTTTGACCAAAGTTTTTGGTAGCCGTAATGACCGTACGTTGCGCCGTTTACGTAAAGAAGTTGAAAAAATTAACCGTCTTGAACCCGATTTCGAAAAGTTATCTGATGATGAGTTAAAAGCAAAAACGGTGGAATTTCGTGAGCGTTTAACGAAAGGTGAAAGTTTAGAAAGTATCATTCCTGAGGCATTTGCAACTGTTCGTGAAGCAAGTAAACGTGTATTTGGTATGCGCCACTTTGATGTACAGCTTATCGGTGGAATGGTACTAAACGAACGCTGTATCGCAGAGATGCGTACAGGGGAAGGTAAAACTTTAACAGCAACATTACCTGCTTATATCAACGCATTAAGTGGTAAAGGGGTTCACGTAGTTACGGTGAATGATTACTTAGCCAAACGTGATGCTGAAAATAACCGTCCATTATTTGAATTCTTAGGCTTAACTGTGGGTATCAACCTGCCAGGTATGGCTCCGCCTGCAAAACGTGAAGCATATGCGGCAGATATTACTTACGGTACTAATAATGAATTTGGTTTCGACTACCTACGTGACAACATGGCGTTTAGCCCTGAAGAGCGTGTTCAGCGTAAATTGCATTATGCTTTGGTGGATGAGGTTGACTCCATTCTTATCGATGAAGCGCGTACACCACTGATTATTTCAGGTCCTGCAGAAGACAGTTCTGAACTGTACCAAAAAGTTGATAAACTTATTCCATATCTTCAACGTCAAGAGAAAGAAGATTCAGATACTTTCCAAGGGGAAGGCCATTTTTCTGTCGATGAAAAATCGCGTCAAGTGACTATAACTGAACGTGGACTGGTGTTAATCGAAGAGCTTCTAGCAAAAGAAGGTTTAATGGATGAAGGAGAGTCTTTATATTCACCTTCTAACATCATGTTAATGCACCATGTGATGGCGGGCTTACGTGCTCATGCGCTATTTACCTTAGACGTTGATTATATTGTAAAAGACGGTCAAATTGTTATTGTTGATGAACACACTGGCCGTACAATGGAAGGGCGTCGTTGGTCTGACGGCTTACACCAAGCAGTAGAAGCGAAAGAAGGCGTTGAAATTCAAAACGAAAACCAAACCTTGGCTTCAATTACTTTCCAGAACTATTTCCGTTTATATGAAAAGCTTGCAGGTATGACAGGTACTGCGGATACCGAAGCTTTTGAGTTTAGCTCAATTTATAAACTCGATACAATTGTTATCCCAACTAACCGCCCAATGGTGCGTAAAGATTTACCTGACCTCGTTTATATGAACGAAGCTGATAAGTTTGCAGCAATTATTGAAGATATTCGTGAAAGAACTGCCAATGGGCAACCCGTTCTTGTTGGTACAATTTCAATCGAAAAATCCGAATTGATTTCGAATGCGTTGAAAAAAGCTAAAATTGCTCATAATGTTTTGAATGCAAAATTCCATGCAATGGAAGCTGACATCATTGCGAATGCGGGTCAAGCTGGAGCTGTAACGATCGCAACTAATATGGCCGGTCGTGGTACTGACATCATGCTAGGTGGTAGCTGGCAAACTGAGGTTGCTGCATTAGAAGAGCCAACTCAAGAGCAAATTGATGAAATCAAAGCAAACTGGAAAGTTCGCCATGACGCTGTTTTAGCAGCAGGTGGTTTACATATTATTGGTACAGAACGTCATGAGTCACGTCGTATCGATAACCAGTTACGTGGTCGTGCCGGTCGTCAAGGGGATGCGGGTTCATCTCGTTTTTACTTATCAATGGAAGATGCGCTGATGCGTATTTTTGCTTCAGACCGCGTTACTGGCATGATGAAAAAGTTAGGTATGAAGCCGGGTGAAGCGATTGAACACCCATGGGTGACCAAGGCTATTGCTAATGCGCAACGTAAAGTTGAAAGCCGTAACTTTGATATCCGTAAACAATTACTTGAATATGATGATGTTGCAAGTGACCAACGTCGTGCGATTTATACTCAGCGTAATGAACTACTGGATGGCGGTGATATTAAAGAAACGGTTGATAGCATTCGTGAAGATGTATTAACCACAACGATGGATGCCTATATTCCACCTCAATCACTTGAAGAAATGTGGGATATCGAAGGACTACATCAGCGTTTAGTCAATGATTTTGACCTCGATTTACCAATCAAAGAGTGGTTAGATAAAGAGCCAGAGTTACACGAAGAAACATTACGTGAACGTATTATGACAAAAGCGATTGAAGTTTATGATCGTAAAGAAGAAATTGTTGGCGCGGAAGCGATGCGTAATTTCGAAAAAGGTGTCATGTTGCAAACATTAGACACGTTATGGAAAGAGCACTTAGCGTCAATGGATTACTTACGCCAAGGTATTCATTTGCGTGGTTATGCGCAAAAAGATCCTAAGCAAGAATACAAACGTGAATCTTTCAGTATGTTTGCTAACATGCTTGAAGCATTGAAATATGAAGTGATTAGTACTTTATCTAAGGTACAAGTTCGTTTACCTGAAGAGGTTGAAGCATTAGAACAACAGCGTCGTGAAGAAGCTGAGCGTTTAGCGAAGAGGCAACAATTAAGCCATGAAGCGGGCGCTGAATCTTTAATGACTGAAACCGAAGCTAAAATTGCAACCCAAGGTCACAAAATTGGCCGTAATGACCCTTGTCCTTGTGGTTCGGGTAAAAAATACAAGCAATGCCATGGCCGTTTAAATTAATTTACTATTAACTCATTAATATAAAAAAGGCGGGTTACCCCGCCTTTTTGACGAAAAAATTATGGAAAAAAAACATTTGCATATCGCGGCTGGGATTATTCGTAACCCCGAGCAAAAAATTTTTATTACTAAACGACCAGAAGGCACGCATATGGCTGGTTTTTGGGAATTTCCCGGTGGGAAACTTGAAGTTAATGAATCTCCTGAAGCCGCTTTAATTCGCGAACTTGAAGAAGAAGTTGGAATTGTAGTGACTAAGAACGAGTTATTTCATCGGGTTGACCATGAGTTTGATGACCGTTTCATTACACTCTATTTTTTTATGGTATCTTCATGGGAAAATGAACCGTATGGCAGAGAAGGGCAGGATTCGCGTTGGGTTTCTCAGCATGAGCTTAAAGCTGAAGAATTTCCCCCAGCAAACCGTATCATTGTTGATTTATTAACACAGAGAAGTGATCAACATAATAGCTGATAATGATATTAAGTGGAAAATACACAATAATATATTTTCCACTTAATTTACGATGTCACGACTTATACATTATTTATCTGGTTGTTCACTCCAGTCATCGCTGTCAGAAATATCCCCTTGACTTGCAATTCGTTTTTCTTCACTAGCCCATTCACCAAGGTCAATAAGTTGACAACGCTTACTACAAAATGGCCGGAACGGGCTATTTTCATTCCAAACAACTATTTTTTTACATGTAGGGCAATTAACTTCAATGATTTCACTCATAAAAATATTTCTCTAGCTAGCAACAGGATAACTCAAAATTAATAATATCGGGGAGTATACCATTCTCACTGTCGATATGTAGAAAACGTAGTGCGAATCGTGTTTTGTGGCCAGAGATTTGTGGGTATACCAAGTGTTCTGCAGTTAACTTGATGCGTAGTAGTTCTTTACCTTCTACGTTGTCTTGATAAAAACCATTATGAGACTCTTTTTGTTCAAAGATTCCATTTTGCCGAATTAGTGTTAGAACAGCTTGCAATGCATCATTGAGTGGGTCGAGGCTTTGCAACCAGCCACTAATGACCTTGTCTCGTTCAGTTTGTGGAATATTTAACCAAAGTTGTAAAGTCGGTAGGTCGAAACTACAACAGCCACCAGGAATACTCAAACGTTGGCGTACCATACTAATAATTTTATCTGTACGTAGATGGTGGCCAAAGCGTGCTGCGGACATTAAATTGGATGTTGTTTCTGATAATTGTTTTAGTAATGTAGATATTAATTGGTTATCAGCGTTAGGAGCTTCTGCCCAATTAGATAGCCGAGTTCGTTGTTTTTCTAGTTCTTTTATAAGCTCAGAACGAACCTCTCCTCTATCTAGGATTTCAATTAATTCTGAAACTGAGCGAAAAAAAGCAATACCAGTAGAGTAGGAGGTAATATTACTTAACTCATAAATTTGAGATAAAAGTGTTTCAAGGCGCAACCACGAACGAATTTTTTCATTCATTGGGTATTCATAAGTAATTAAATTTGTTGTAATTAATTCGCCCATTTTAATTCCTATTTTTTTATTCTTGCTAGTGTTAAGTACTGGTTATGAAGAATTGCTACCTTGTCAGAGAGAACCGTGCCATGAGTATGGTTTGTTATTATATCGTTGGCATGATTAAGTCGTTTTTCACGACTAACTTGTGCATTAAGTATATTAGTTACTTGTTCTAAACTGGTCTTATCTCTTTTTAGGGTTCGTTGAATTTGTTCTTCGACAGTAACATCAACAACTAATACCCTATCAGCCAAATGATGAATATTATTTTCAATTAATAAAGGGACTACCCATAATACATAAGGGTAATCTATTTGTTGAAATTGTTTTTGCGTTTCTTGTTGAATCAATGGATGAAGTAGAGCATTCAGCCACTTTTTTTCATCGGGCTTAGAAAAAATAATGTCTCGTAAGCGTTGCCTATCTAGGCACCCGTTGGGAAGAATAATATCTTCACCGAAGTGATATCTAATACTTTCAAGGGCTGGGCTGTTAGGCTCAACAACCTGTCGTGCAATCACATCGGCATCAACTAGGGGGACTCCAAGTTTAGCAAACTCGTTTGCAACTGTTGTTTTACCACTTCCAATACCACCTGTTAAAGCAACTATATAAGGCATATGATTATTCATTTACTCGTTGAAAAAAAATAGATTACACTGAAATAAATCATTTGTCTTCATCCAAAGTAATATACTGTGAATAGTTTAAAAAAATATTATATAAAGTTGTTAGGATAAAATGTAATATTCATATCCACATGAAATTATTTATAGTTCAGTTATAACGTTACCTAAATTAAATATCGGTAGATACATTGCTAACATGATCATACCTACTAGGATGGCAATTAAAAGGAGTAAAATAGGTTCAATATTTTTTAGGCTTTTTTCAGTAATAAAAATATATTGCTCTGAATAATATTTGAATAAATACTTTGAAAAGTAGTGTATTTTTCCAGATTCTTCTGCAATAGACATTAGCTGTACAGATAAATCAGGAAAGAACTTGGTTTTCTTCATAGCATGGGACAGTAACTCTCCTTTATGTACCGATATATGCACGTGTTCACAGTCTTTTTTATATTGATGGTTATTGATAGTTTGAATTGTGCATTTTAAACATTCGGATAATGATAACCCTACGTTAATTGTTGAGTGCATCGTTAAAAAATACAAACTTAAGTTATGGAGTTGTAATGATTTTTTGAATATCGGTAGGTGAATTATTGTGTTTTTTAATAAAGATAATGTTTTTTCTTTGAATTTAAATACGAGAGGGAGAGAAAGTAAAAGAAAATAAAATAAGTAAACTAAGTACTCTCTTAGAAAGCTTGAAATAAAGGTTATGATTTTTGTAACGAGTGGTAATTCGTGTCTGGTATTTTGATAGATGTTTTCAAATTGAGGAACTACATAGACCATCATAATGATTAATAACATTATTGAAAATGAAGAAAGAATTATTGGGTATCGTATCGATTTACTGATGAGTAAAGACACTTTATTATTATGTTCCAATATTGAATTGATTGTACTAAAACTTTGTTCGTATTGCCCTGTTTTCTCGGCAATGGTAATAATGCTTATTATAGTATCATTAAATATTGTTGGGTGCTTCTTCAAATACTGTGAAAACTTCTCTCCTTTTTCTATATGAACTATCGAGTTTTCAATAATATCAATCCAAAAAGGAAGTTGGCAGTTGGTATGTAATATTTTTAAGCATTGTACGAGATTAATACCTGATGATGATAATAAAGATAACTGGTGGAAGAAATGAATTCGATAATTAATATTCTTTTTGTCCAATGAAAATAATGTTTTTAACTTTATTTGTACAGGAATTAAATTTCTTTCAGATATGTTGATGAATGCATGTTTTTTGCTTTTTGCTATTAATGTGCTGTATGTTGGTTGATTGTTAAAATCAATGGCGATATATGAATAAATAAACATGTTAATTTACTCCATTTCCGATGATAGAATAGATTTCTTGGAGAGTTGTCTCACTCATTTCAACGAGCTCTATTCCTGCATTAAAAAGGTTAACAAAATTACTTTGATTTTCTAATGTATTTTTTGTCAGTATTTCGCTAATATTGCTTTGATCTATATATTCATAAACTGCGGTTCTTCCCATAAAACCAGAAAAACATAGCTCACACCCCTTTGAGGACCATTCATTAATTACACAGTTATTGTGTAATTTAGTTTTCTTAGGTGTTTTTTCTTTGCAGTGAGGGCAAAGTTTTCTTACTAATCTTTGTGCAATAACCATTTTCAAACATGATTTAAGTTGACTATTTTCTACTCCTAATTGGTTCATTCTCTCTATTGCGCTGAATGTACAATTGGTATGCAATGTCGACAAAACTAGATGGCCAGTTTGCGCAGCTCGAGTCGCGATCTTAGCTGTTTCTTCATCACGAATCTCACCGATCATAATGACATCAGGGTCTTGTCGCAGTAGCGCCCTTAAAATAGAAGAAAAATTAAGTTTATATTTTTCATTGACTTGAGTTTGGTTGATTCCTTGTAATGGAATTTCAATTGGGTCTTCAATGGTTGTTATATTTCTTGAGGACTGATTTAAATATTCTAAGTAGCTATAAAGAGTTACTGTTTTACCGCTTCCTGTCGGCCCTGTGACTAAAATTAATCCTTGTGGACGATTTAAATACTCTTTTAATAACTCTAGAAGGGAAGAGCACATCCCTATGTGCTCTAAAGAATATTTTAATTGTGTATTTAAAATACGTAAGACCAATTTTTCCCCATGAATTGTCGGAATACTCGAAAGACGGATGCTATAGTTTTGTCCATCAAAGTACCAACTCATTTGGCCATCTTGTGGAAGTCTTTTCTCCGCGATATTCATTTTTGCCAATATTTTTATACGAGCAATAATTTCACTATTAATTTCGTAAGGTGGAGAAGGAATAAAATATAACTTTCCATCGACACGTAATCGAATTTTTAACCCTTGCTTAGTCGGCTCAAGGTGTATATCTGATGAGCGTTTATGAACCGCTGTTTTTAATAGCTCCTCAACAAAACTAATCGCAGGAGATGAAGTGCGTAATAGTTCGGGTTCTGGAGATTGATAACTACTTTCTT
Organism: Providencia sp. PROV182; assembly: GCF_028480325.1. Lineage (NCBI taxonomy): Bacteria > Pseudomonadati > Pseudomonadota > Gammaproteobacteria > Enterobacterales > Morganellaceae > Providencia > Providencia sp. PROV182. The sequence continues at coordinate 408,593 of NZ_JAMPOL010000004.1, forward strand.
CCTCCTTTATTTCATGTATTGTATTATTAAAATAATGGTCTATTTTTTCTTTTGGCCAAATATCATAGCATACAGGGACACTAGCAATAAATTTTAATGTGGCGATCAAGTTGTCATCTGGTTTTTTTACAACAGCTATAGATAACCGTTTTTGATTATAATCGATGATTATAATGTAATTTCTATCACATATACTCTTAAGTTCTTTATAAATAAACTGCTCGTTTTTAGTCATGTTCATATAAATACTTCCAGTTAAAACACAAAGGTTTTATTACATAATGACTTCAATTTGGCATTATCTTTGTTTTCGCAAACAACTGTCCAATTAAAGGGGTTGCCTATGCTAGGAAGGGTTGGTGTTAATGTGACTTTTAAGCCTGATAATGATTTGTCAGTAGAAAATGTAATAACCCCAGATTTAACTTCTATTTTACTAATGTATTTTCCAGTTATATTGGTAGGGATATCATCATTACCTCCATTACATTGTGATAAACTCCCTCGATTAAAGCTACATATTTCAACACTGTTTTTATATGGGATAACAGTCTGGAGTACATCAGTAATTGCTGCTTTTTGCATATAGCTTTGATAGCCAGGGATAGCAATAGCACTTAGAATTGATATAATTGCAATTACTACCATAATTTCAATGAGTGAAAATCCTTGTTGATTCATAAATAAAACCTCCGTTGTTAAGTGAGGTTTCATCATAATTGTATTTTTAAGTTAAAATTAGAGTTTAAAAAAGGTAGTGCGAAACGATTTGTGATTTTTTATTGAAATGTGCGTGGGGTTTCATTTTTCTTCGAGCAGCTTCGCAAAAAAATAATAAAGAAAAAATAGAGGCTGGAGTTCAGTTATAAATTAAGAGAAGATAAGTTTATATGTTTTTTATTAGCGGGTAAATTGAATAAAGATATTATCCGCTAATAATTATAAAGTTAATAATTGTTTAATTTATTCTTATAATATCCCCAATCAAAAAATGGGCCGGGATCCGTTTTACGACCAGGAGCTATATTACTATGACCAGTAATATTATTTTTAATTAGTGGGTATTCAAGTATAAGTAAATTAGATAAATAAGTAAGGGATTGATATTGTTCTTCTGTAAATGGTTCAAAATCAGTGCCTTCTAGCTCAATACCAATAGAAAAGTCGTTACATTTTTCTTGGCCTTGGTAGGAAGACTGCCCAGCGTGCCAAGCCCGTAAATGAAAGGGGACATATTGAATGATTGCACCATCACGGCGTATTAGGCAATGAGCTGAAACTCGAAGATGTCTGATTTCATTAAAAAATGGGTGTTCATCAGGGTTTAAAGTCCCTGTAAATAATTGGTTTATATAAGGGCCACCAAATTGTCCTGGAGGAAGGCTGATATTATGAATAACTAGAAGAGAAGGTATGGTATTAGAGGGGCGCTCATCATGATGTGGAGAAGGGATATGAGTCACATTATTTAGCCAACCATTGTGTATTTTCATATCGTTATCCATAGTATTCTCTTTTCTTTTTTGTTAACACTCGTTATCTGCGAACGAAAAGATTAGCATAGATGAAACAAAGCGAGTGCATATTTTGGAGTTAAAATGACTATACGGCGATATGATGAACAACAAAGACGTAAAATGCTTCTTGAGCGGTTACAGGTTGACATTCCTTTTATGGTCAGTGTTGCTTTGAAAGAAGATTTAGGTCAATCTGTTGATTATAAAAAAGATATTACTGGTCAGCTGTTAAATGTAGGTACACAAGCGAGTGCTCGAATTATTACTCGTGAACATGGCGTTTTCTGTGGGAAACAATGGTTAGATGAAGTTTTTCTTCAACTTGGTGGGCAAGTCAACATTGATTGGAAAGTTCAAGATGGTGAAACCGTTACCCCTAACCAAGTTCTCTGTGAGATGCATGGCCCATCACAAATTTTATTAACAGGTGAACGCACCTCTTTGAATTTCATTCAAACGCTTTCTTCTGTTTCAAGTATAACTGCCGAATATGTAAAACAAATCACAGGTACAAGAGCGAAGTTACTTGATACCCGTAAAACTATCCCTGGCTTAAGAACCGCTTTAAAATATGCGGTATTGATGGGGGGAGGGTTTAATCATCGTCTAGGTTTATCTGATGCTTACTTAATAAAAGAAAACCATATTATATCCGCAGGTTCAGTCGAGCGAGCTGTTGAATTAGCGCGTAGCGCCCATCCGGATGTCCCAATTGAAATTGAAGTAGAAAGCTTAGATGAGCTATTACGAGCTTTAAAAGCGAATGCTGATATCATTATGTTGGATAATTTTACTCCAGTTATGATGAAAGAAGCGGTAGTGTTAACGGCAGGAAAAGCGGCACTTGAAGTTTCTGGCGATGTCACATTAGAAACGATAAAAGAGTTCGCAGAAACAGGGGTTGATTTTATTTCTGTTGGGGCGCTAACCAAACATATTAAAGCCATGGATTTGTCTATGCGTTTTATTGATAAGAATAGGTAAGTGATCTGGTTAATACACTCAGGGTGCCTTAACTGGGCTCATTAATCTTAGTGTTATTGATGAGACCTATACATTAGTCACCTATTTACGTTAATGCGTTAAATAGGTGACTAACATCTGACTCACTCGTTACCAAATTGTATTTTGGCATTGATTTAACTATTTAATGGGTTACAACGAAATATTTTGTAGCTCCTAGCTAATCGAATCTCGAAACCTTATCGCATTTTCCGTGCCACCTATAAATTGAAATATTACAGTGCTATTTTATTTTCGACATCAATTTTATTCTAAAATAATAGATAGGCTTGAGTGTAATTTAATCAATAAAATTTGAGTTAAATTTAAAACCACTTGCAATTCTAACATTTCATTAACGTTGTTGTGTTCCAAACGAGTAAAGACTGCAATTAATGAGTTAGTTTGATTTTAAATGCACTTATTTTAAATTTAAATTCATTATATTGGTTGCTTTAACGGTTCAGTTTTTGCATTTTAGCATAAAAAATCGTTTTTAATGTTAAAATATGTCATGTCAAATCGCATATTAAGTTATCAATTCATGCTAAATTTTAAAAAAAATTGTTAAGATTTGCAGGATTTTATGATTTAGCGCAAGGTCTTTATGGACAGATAGTGAATACTTTGTTACTTTATTAACCCATAAATAAATTGGTATTACCAATTAACACTGGGTAATACGTAATCAATAATTACTCACTCATGAATATGGCAGATTATGACTTACGGTAAAATTCGCCAACCAAAGTTATCAGATGTAATAGAGCAGCGTCTCGAACATCTTATTTTCGAAGGGACATTACGCCCTGGCGAAAAGCTGCCTCCTGAGCGCGAACTTGCAAAACAGTTTGACGTATCTCGACCATCAGTGCGTGAAGCAATTCAAACATTAGAGGCGAAAGGCCTTTTATCTCGCCGCCAAGGTGGCGGAACATTCGTGCAAAAGAAAATGTGGCAAAGCTTTAGTGACCCTTTAGCTCAGCTACTTGAAGGCAATCCAGAATCTCAATTCGATCTTCTTGAAACTCGTCATGCCCTTGAAGGTATTGCTGCGTATTACGCGGCACTCCGTGGTACAGATGAAGATCTCGAACGGATTCGCCAAAGCTATGAATTAATTAAGACAGCGCAAGAAAATGGCGGATTAGAAGCAGAGTCAGATGCAGTATTACAATATCAATTAATTGTCACTGAAGCTGCTCATAACGTCGTTTTGCTACATCTATTGCGTTGTATGATCCCGATGTTAGAACAAAATATTCGTCAGAACTTTGAGTTCTTATATACCCGTAAAGAAATGTATAAAGCAGTTAGTGAACATCGAGCACAAATTTTTGCCGCTATAATGGCAAGAGAACCAGAAAAAGCACGTGAAGCTTCTCATCGCCATTTAGCCTTTATCGAAGATTTACTGTTGGATATTAGCCGAGAGCAAACTCGCAGAGAACGTTCTTTACGTCGGTTACAGCAACATCCTGATTTGAATTGATAATATAGATCCTGACTGCTGCGTCTATATTATTGTGAATACTCTAATTGAGAGTTAAAGCGGCAACTACATCAGGGCCTATCTTCCCGCTGTTTTATAGCGACTGGGAAAATAGCAGGAAGATAGGCTCCACATAAACATATAAAATAGATAACAGATAAGGAATACACCATGTCAGATATGTTAAAAAATGACGTGGATCCGATTGAAACTCGCGACTGGCTACAGGCGATTGAATCGGTCATCCGTGAAGAAGGTGTTGATCGTGCTCAGTTTATTATCGAACAGGTATTAAGCGAAGCGCGTAAAGGCGGTGTTAATATTGCCGCTGGTGCATCTGGTCATTCTGATTACATCAACACAATTGCTGTTGAAGATGAGCCGGCATACCCTGGTAACATGGATTTAGAGCGCCGTATTCGCTCTGCAATTCGTTGGAACGCAGTGATGACTGTTTTACGCGCTTCCAAAAAAGACTTAGAACTGGGTGGCCATATGGCTTCTTTCCAGTCATCAGCAACTTTATATGAAGTGTGCTTTAACCACTTCTTCCGTGCGCATAATAACAATGACGGCGGGGATTTAGTCTTCTTCCAAGGCCACATCTCTCCAGGTATTTACGCACGTGCGTTCTTGGAAGGCCGCTTAACTGAAGAGCAAATGAACAACTTCCGTCAAGAAATTGGTGGAAATGGTCTGTCTTCTTATCCACACCCTAAATTAATGCCTGATTTCTGGCAGTTCCCTACGGTATCAATGGGTCTGGGTCCAATTAATGCTATTTATCAAGCGAAATTCCTGAAATACCTTGATAACCGCGGACTGAAAGATACATCAGCTCAGCGCGTATATGCATTCCTTGGTGATGGTGAGATGGATGAGCCAGAGTCTAAAGGTGCAATTACTATCGCAACTCGCGATAAATTAGATAACTTAGTATTTGTTATCAACTGTAACCTGCAACGTTTAGATGGACCAGTTACAGGTAATGGTAAAATTGTTAATGAACTAGAAGGTATCTTTAATGGTGCTGGCTGGCAAGTTATCAAAGTTATGTGGGGCGACCGTTGGGATGAATTACTGCGTAAAGATACAAGCGGTAAACTTGTTCAACTAATGAACGAAACCTTAGACGGCGACTACCAAACCTTTAAATCACGTGACGGTGCATACGTTCGTGAGCACTTCTTTAATCGTTACCCAGAAACTGCAGCATTAGTTAAAGATATGACTGATGATGAAATTTGGGCACTGAACCGTGGTGGTCACGATCCGAAGAAAGTGTATGCTGCATTCAAAAAAGCACAAGAAACTAAAGGTAAACCAACTGTTATTTTAGCGCAAACCATCAAAGGTTATGGTATGGGCGAAACTGCAGAAGGTAAAAACATTGCTCACCAAGTGAAGAAAATGAACATGGATGGCGTTCGTCATTTCCGTGATCAATTCAATGTACCCGTTGCTGATGAGCAAATTGAAAAACTGCCATACATTACGTTTGAAAAAGATTCCGAAGAGTACAAATATCTGCATGAGCGCCGTCAAGCGTTAGGTGGTTATTTGCCAGCTCGTCGTTCAACCTTTGATGAAAAATTGGATATCCCTGCACTGGCAGATTTCAGCCAATTATTGGAAGAGCAATCTAAAGAAATTTCAACAACTATCGCGTTCGTTCGTGCGTTGAACGTTATGTTGAAAAACAAATCGATCAAAGAGCGTTTAGTACCAATCATCGCTGATGAAGCACGTACATTTGGTATGGAAGGTCTATTCCGTCAAATCGGTATCTATAGCCCTAAAGGCCAGCAATATACTCCGCAAGACCGTGAGCAAGTTGCTTACTATAAAGAAGACTCTAAAGGTCAAATTCTGCAAGAAGGTATCAATGAGCTGGGAGCTGGTTCTTCTTGGTTAGCGGCTGCGACATCATACAGCACTAACAACTTGCCGATGATCCCATTCTATATCTACTACTCAATGTTTGGTTTCCAACGTATTGGTGACTTGATGTGGGCAGCGGGTGACCAACAAGCACGCGGTTTTTTAATCGGTGGTACTTCAGGTCGTACAACCCTGAATGGTGAAGGTCTACAGCATGAAGATGGCCATAGCCATATTCAATCACTGACTATCCCTAACTGTATTTCTTATGACCCAGCTTTCGCTTATGAAGTTGCGGTAATTATGCAAGACGGCTTAGAGCGTATGTACGGTGAGAAACAAGAAAACGTTTACTACTACATCACGACGCTGAACGAAAACTACCACATGCCAGCAATGCCAGAAGGCGTAGAAGAAGGTATCCGTAAAGGTATCTATAAACTGGCTTCGGTTGAAGGTAGCAAAGGTAAAGTTCAGCTGTTAGGTTCAGGTTCGATGATGCGCCACGTGCGTGAAGCCGCTGACATCTTGTCTGCTGAATATGGAATTGGTTCTGATGTCTATAGCGTGACTTCATTCACTGAACTGGCACGTGATGGCCAAGATTGTGAGCGTTGGAACATGTTGCACCCATCTGAAGCACCACGCGTTCCATACATTGCTCAAGTTATGAATGATGCACCAGCAGTTGCATCAACTGACTATATGAAACTGTTTGCAGAACAAGTTCGTACTTATGTTCCTGCAAGTGATTACCGTGTTCTGGGTACAGATGGTTTCGGTCGTTCAGACAGTCGTGAAAACCTGCGTCACCACTTTGAAGTGGATACATCCTATGTGATCGTTGCAGCGTTAGGTGAATTAGCTAAACGTGGTGAGATTGATGTAAAAGTCGTTGAAGAAGCGATTAAAAAATACAACATCAACCCAGATAAAGTTAACCCACGTTTGGCATAAGAGGTAAAAATCAATGTCTATTGAAATCCAAGTGCCTGATATCGGTGCTGATGAAGTTGAAGTCACCGAAGTGATGGTTAAAGTTGGCGACAAAGTAGAAGCTGAGCAATCGCTTATTACCGTTGAAGGTGATAAGGCTTCTATGGAAGTCCCATCTCCACAAGCGGGGGTGGTAAAAGAAATTAAAATTGCTGTTGGCGATAAAGTGACAACAGGCAAATTAATCATGGTATTCGAAGCGGAGGCGGGTGCAGCAGCTCCTGCACCTGCAGAAGCCCCTACAGCTCCAGCGGCAGCGCCAAGCGCAGCTGCATCTAAAGATGTTGCTGTTCCAGATATCGGTGGCGATGAAGTTGAAGTTACTGAAATTATGGTTAAAGTCGGTGACAAAGTAGAAGCTGAGCAATCTTTAATTACTGTTGAAGGTGACAAAGCTTCAATGGAAGTTCCTGCACCATTTGCTGGAACGGTTAAAGAAATCAAAATTGCAACCGGTGATAAAGTTAAAACCGGCTCATTGATTATGGTCTTTGAAGTTGCAGGCGCAGCACCTGCGGCGGCTCCAGCTGCACAAGCTGCTGCACCAGCGGCTCCAGCAGCATCAGCAATTAAAGATGTTAACGTTCCAGATATCGGTGGTGATGAAGTTGAAGTCACTGAAGTCATGGTAAAAGTGGGTGATACCGTTTCTGCTGAGCAATCAATCATTACCGTTGAAGGTGACAAAGCGTCAATGGAAGTTCCTGCGCCATTTGCTGGAACAGTTAAAGAAATCAAGATTGCGACTGGCGATAAAGTGAAAACTGGCTCGCTGATCATGACTTTTGAAGTGGCAGGTGCAGCGCCTGCAGCGGCTCCAGCAGCTCAACCGTCTGCTCCGGCTCCAGCGGCAGCTCCTGCACAAGCAGCGCCAGCGAAAGCAACTGACAGCAAAACTGAATTTGTTGAAAACGACGCATATATCCATGCAACACCGGTTATTCGCCGCTTAGCGCGTGAATTTGGTGTTAACTTAGCGAAAGTTAAAGGTACAGGTCGTAAGGGCCGTATCCTGCGTGAAGACGTTCAAGCTTACGTGAAGGATGCCGTAAAACGTGCGGAAGCTCCTGCAGCTGCGGGTGGTGGTTTACCAGGTATGCTGCCATGGCCGAAAGTGGATTACAGTAAATTCGGTGAAGTTGAAGAAGTTGAACTGGGTCGTATCCAAAAAATCTCTGGTGCTAACCTGAGCCGTAACTGGGTAATGATCCCGCACGTTACGCTGATGGAAGAAGTGGATACCACTGAAGTTGAAGAATTCCGTAAGCAACAAAACAAAGAAGCTGAGAAGAAAAAACTGGATGTGAAAATCACACCATTAGTTTTTGTCATGAAAGCTGTTGCTCGTGCTCTGGAAGAAATGCCACGCTTTAATAGCTCCATTTCTGAAGATGCACAGCGTCTGTTCCTGAAAAAATATATTAACATCGGTATTGCCGTAGATACGCCAAATGGCTTAGTTGTTCCTGTCTTCAAAGACGTTAACAAAAAAGGCATTTTAGAGCTATCTCGCGAACTGATGGAAGTTTCTAAGAAAGCGCGTGCAGGTAAACTGACTGCGTCTGATATGCAAGGTGGTTGCTTCACGATTTCAAGCCTTGGTGGTATCGGAACTACCGGTTTTGCACCTATCGTGAATGCACCAGAAGTTGCAATTATGGGACTGTCACGTTCTTCAATGAAACCTGTTTGGAATGGTAGCGAATTTGTTCCTCGCCTAATCCTGCCAATGTCACTGTCCTTTGACCATCGTGTAATCGATGGTGCTGATGGAGCTCGCTTCATCACCCTAGTAGGGCAATTAATGAGCGATATTCGCCGTTTAGTGATGTAAATAATAAGACCGGCGAATAGGCCGGTCTGTTTTATTTAGGCTGAGGCAGAATTTTTTGCTGCTGCTACGAAAGGTTGGGAGTTACATCACGAAATGAGCCTTTTCAGGGTGTTAACAATTCTGTAAACTGCTCTCGGTGTGTACTTTTCCAGTGGAAGATCGTTTATTCAGCAGTACCGCTGGACAAAACAAAAAGAGGTCATGATGAGTACTGAAATTAAAGCCCAAGTCGTTGTGCTTGGTGCAGGCCCTGCAGGCTATTCTGCGGCTTTCCGTTGCGCTGACTTAGGTTTAGAAACTGTTTTAGTAGAACGTTATTCAACCCTTGGTGGTGTTTGTTTAAACGTTGGTTGTATTCCTTCTAAAGCTTTACTCCATGTTGCAAAAGTGATCGAAGAAGCAAAAGCTTTAGCAGAACACGGCATCGTTTTTGGTGAGCCAAAAACTGACATTTCCAAAGTTCGCTTATGGAAAGAAAAAGTGATTAATCAGCTGACGGGTGGTCTGGCTGGTATGGCTAAAGGCCGTAAAGTTAACGTAGTTAACGGCTTCGGTAAATTCACAGGTGCCAACACGCTGGTTGTTGAAGGTGAAAACGGTAGCACAACTATCAATTTCGATAACGCAATTATTGCTGCGGGTTCCCGTCCAATTCAATTACCATTCATTCCACATGAAGACCCACGTATTTGGGACTCAACCGATGCATTAGAACTGAAAGAAGTTCCTGAGCGTCTGCTGGTTATGGGTGGGGGTATCATCGGTTTAGAAATGGGAACTGTGTATCATGCACTGGGTTCTCAAATCGATGTGGTTGAAATGTTTGACCAAGTCATCCCAGCGGCTGACAAAGATGTGGTTAAAGTATTCACCAAACAAATCAGTAAAAAATTCAATCTTCTGTTAGAAACTAAAGTAACAGCCGTTGAAGCGAAAGAAGACGGTATCTACGTTTCTATGGAAGGCAAAAAAGCTTCCGCAGAGCCGCAACGTTACGATGCTGTATTAGTGGCAATCGGCCGTGTTCCTAATGGTAAAAACTTGGATGCAGGCAAAGCTGGCGTTGAAGTTGATGACCGTGGCTTTATCCATGTCGATAAGCAAATGCGCACTAACGTTCCTCATATCTTTGCAATCGGTGATATCGTTGGTCAACCAATGTTGGCTCACAAAGGTGTTCACGAAGGTCACGTTGCCGCAGAGGTTATCTCTGGCCTGAAACATTACTTTGACCCGAAAGTGATCCCATCAATCGCTTATACTGAGCCAGAAGTTGCATGGGTTGGTTTAACTGAGAAAGAAGCGAAAGAACAAAATATCAGCTACGAAGTTGCGACTTTCCCATGGGCAGCATCAGGCCGTGCAATTGCATCTGATTGCGCCGAAGGTATGACTAAGCTGATTTTCGACAAACAATCTAACCGTGTTATCGGTGGGGCTGTTGTCGGTGTGAACGGTGGTGAATTACTGGGTGAAATCGGCCTAGCAATTGAAATGGGTTGTGATGCTGAAGATTTAGCACTAACTATCCATGCTCACCCAACACTGTATGAATCAATCGGTATGGCTGCTGAAATTTACGAAGGTAGCATTACTGATTTACCAAACGCAAAAGCGAAAAAGAAAAAATAATTTTCTTTAATCGCACAGATAAACAGTATCTTTAGTATGCTGTTTATCACCAAAGCGAATTGAAGCCAATGTGGAAACACGTTGGCTTTTTTTGTTTTTGTGAATATAAACAATCAGCCACATGTCTTTATCCAATTATTTATTAAAATCAATATTAATCATTTTATAAGTAATATGTATTTAATTTTAAATAACTGAATATTTTTTAGTAAAAACGGTTAGTTGACTATAAAAATATTAAATTCTAATTTCTTTATTCTGTTTTTTATAACTAATAAGGAAGTTAGTTTATGGATGGTGTGACAGACCTAGGTACAATAACGGTATGGGGAGGTAACCCTAGACCGCATTTCAATGATTATTTTAATAATTATGATAATGCTCATGAAGATATTAATTTAACTGGGAGGTATGAAAAATTAAAAAGTATTTTACATGAAAATCTTTATGATAATATAAAATTAGCTAATATCCATGATGATGTTGATAATCACAAAGTCGATATTTTTAAAAATCCTTCGATTAAAATTAAGGAAGATTTAAAATCTAAACAAACATTAATTGAAAATAATTTAATTACCTTAAGAAAGGATATTGCGGAGATTGAAAAATCGCCTGGCTGGAAATTTATCATTGATCCACAAAAATATCCTTGTACATACAAATGGCATTTTCAATCTTCAGACTCCTCAGATTTAAAAATTTCAGCAATCTTTAAATTTCGCACAATTGAAGATAGGGACAGGCTCCTCGCAGAGGATTTTGACGATAATATACCCGGTATACCGAGATTTCCTTTTGATAATATAGATCTATATATAGATGCGGTTAATAAGCGAGCTGACCGTGATGCTAGAAATCAATTGCTCGAAATTAAGAGACAACATAAAAGTATCACGGATAAAATTCAGTTTAATTTAAATGAATTAAATAAGCTGAAAATAGCCCAAAGTAGTGTATTTGCCGTTCCCAGACCGAATGTTCCTACATTATCTCATGGCGTTGGTTTAAATACGCAAGCTACACAAACGGCAAACAGCAACATAGTCAAAGGTGTCGAAAATACCTTAGGTAATATTCGCGATGGCCTAGCGGAAACGTTTGATTGCTCTTTTGGTATGAGCTGCTCAAATGATTTAGATAAAGCAGCAAAAAATCCAAATGTTGGAAAAGAGTTATCAAATTCAGACAAAGTAGAGGTAGGGGGCTCTAGGGCAGGAGGACCGGAGGGGTGGGAACCTGATGAGTTCTCTATAAAAAATAATGGTCTTCCTTCTAAAGAAGAACTAAAGCAAGCAGCATCAGAAATCAATCGTAATGGTTTAACAAATGCTGGCAGATCGCTCCAAAAGCATGGAGGTAGGGAAGGATCTGCATACTCGTATTCCAACCAAAAAGCTTCAGTATTGAATCAGGAAGCTAGAGCATTAATCGATGAAATATTAGATAATCCAAATGTAATAATAAGACCTAGAACTATTTATGAAAATAGGAAAAGAATTGAAGTGATTGATGCTAAATCACCTGATGGTCGGGTATTAAGATTTAGTATAGATGGTAAGAAATTTATTGGTTTTAGATAGCCATAATGTTTGCAAATGATTGATGGAAGGATTTTATGTTGGAATATAGTGTTGGAAGTTCTTTAAGCCGAGATGATTTATATGCTGAGCTTTCCTTTAATGATGTTCAGTGGGGGGAAATTTCACTGTCTGAAGATAAAAAAGAGGTAAAAATTATTATTTATCCTGACTCAGATTTTTTAGAATTTAATTACAGTGAATTTTTATTATTGATAGAGAAAGCTAAAGATCATCTTTTACGTTTAGAACCTTTAGTTTAATTTCCGCATAAGTAGGTTGGTTCCTCCATTTTTTGCGTGGAGGAACCAAAGTGGTAGAGTCATTAATGTAAAAGTTAAACCGGGTTGGAGTAATATGTGATGAGGCTTAATTATAGTATTAGTGATAAACAGGCGAGCAAATTTATAAGCTTTTTAACTTTAGGTGTATTAACTGCATTAGATAAAAATTTGATATCAATTGATGAAGCGGAAGGATTCATTTTCAAACCGTATTTGGCCAAATTACTTGAACAAATGGGCTCTGAGGAAAAATTGATAGATATAATAAACCTAGGTTGTGAATTAGATGATGTGGCAATTTTATATCCAGAAGATCTTCATGTTCAGATAAAAGATCTATTAGACAAAACATTATCAGTAATCTCTCATAGTGAAAATTTAGGACGGTTAATTGATCGAGAAGTCAAAATCATTGAAGATTAACCTTCAAATTAGATAGAACCTATTCGATTAGTTAAGTCATGATGTATTCGTCATGACTTAACTACTATATAGTGTACTTTAAACTAATCGCATTCTTGATCTTGCTATGTAACTTATTAATATAAATAGTACTTTTAATGAATCACATGAGTGCACAAGTCATCATGCTAATAAAACCTACTGCAATTTTAATTCATGTACCTGATGTTCAAGCGGGTTTGGCTTGGTATCAGCAAGCTTTCCCACAAGCAAAGGCAGAATACTTGCCTGAATTTGATTTCACCTTACTGCATGTCGGAGACTTCACGATAGAAGTGGTGCAAGCGGATGAAAAAGTCAGTGAGGGTAAAAAAGGGACTGTATTGTATTGGCAAGTCGATGATTTTGATTTGGCTTTTGAGCATTTCACTCAACTAGGGGCAAAACTGTATCGCGGGCCAATGTTAATAGATGGTAACAACCGAATGTGCCAACTTGAAGACCCATTTGGCAATTTAATTGGTTTAAAAGGGTAGTAAAATCCATTAAAACATTTAAAAAAATTAAAACCAATCGCAATGATTTACCTTATCAATTAGTAATATAAATAAAATTGCGATAAAAAATATAATTTGTGATAGCTGATGAAAAAAGGCACTAATTAGGGTGCTTTAAATTTTAAAATGCATTATAAAAAGTATGGTTTTTTCGGCGTTTTACGATGATTAATAGTATCTTAAGCTGAAAAATAGCCAGTAATGAAGTGTTAAGGCGTAAAGTTAGTAGTTAAATGTTGCTTTCTTGTGAATGAATTAACATTACGTTTAAATTCTGCTATGCTGATCGCCCGAAGCTGGGCATAATTTTACCGCCATTGAGATTATGCGAGCAAATTCCTCTGACCTGGCACCGGATGATAATTTTGTCAGTATGGTGCAGAGAGCCGGGTATATAAATAACAAAGAAGCGAGGAGAACGTCGTGCTAGAAGAATACCGTAAGCACGTAGCCGAGCGTGCCGCTCAAGGGATTGTCCCTAAGCCATTAGATGCGTCACAAGTAGCTGCACTGGTAGAGTTACTGAAAAACCCACCCAAAGGTGAAGAAGATTTCCTGTTAGACCTGCTGACCAACCGCGTCCCCCCTGGTGTTGATGAAGCAGCGTACGTAAAAGCTGGATTTTTAGCCGCGATAGCTAAAGGCGAAACTTCCTCCCCTCTTATCTCCCCTGAAAAAGCCATTGAACTGTTAGGTACCATGCAGGGCGGATATAACATCCACGCACTGATTGATGCGTTGGATGATGAAAAACTGGCGCCAATCGCCGCTAAAGCACTTTCTCACACCTTACTGATGTTTGATAACTTCTACGACGTAGAAGAAAAAGCGAAAGCGGGAAATATTCACGCTAAACAAGTTATTGAATCATGGGCAGATGCCGAGTGGTTCAAAGAGCGTCCTGCGTTAGCTGAAAAAATGACCGTAACTGTGTTCAAAGTTACGGGTGAAACTAACACAGATGACTTATCGCCAGCGCCTGATGCATGGTCACGTCCAGATATCCCATTACACGCGTTAGCAATGCTGAAAAACGCACGCGATGGTATTGAACCAGACGATGCGGGTAATGTTGGTCCAATCAAGCAAATTGATGCATTAAATAAAAAAGGCTTCCCATTAGCTTACGTGGGTGACGTCGTCGGTACCGGTTCTTCTCGTAAATCAGCCACTAACTCCGTGCTGTGGTTTATGGGTGACGATATCCCATTTGTGCCAAATAAACGTGGCGGTGGGGTGGTATTAGGCGGCAAAATTGCACCAATCTTCTTTAATACGATGGAAGATGCGGGCGCATTACCGATTGAAGTGGATGTTTCTAAACTGAATATGGGCGATGTGATTGATATCTATCCATTTAAAGGTGAAGTTCGTAACCACGAAACGGACGAACTGCTAGAAACATTTGAATTAAAAACAGATGTGTTGATTGACGAAGTGCGTGCAGGTGGTCGTATTCCACTGATTATCGGCCGTGGCTTAACCAATAAAGCACGTGAATCACTGGGCTTAGAAGCGACAGATGTATTCCGTCACGCGAAATCCGTTGCACAAAGCAATCGTGGTTTCTCATTAGCACAAAAAATGGTTGGTCGTGCTTGCGGTCGCCCAGGTATTCGCCCTGGCGAATATTGTGAGCCAAAAATGACCTCTGTAGGTTCACAAGATACAACCGGGCCGATGACCCGTGATGAACTGAAAGACCTAGCTTGCCTTGGTTTCTCAGCAGATTTAGTCATGCAGTCATTCTGCCATACAGCAGCGTATCCAAAACCTGTTGATGTGACAACACACCATACCTTACCTGATTTTATCATGAACCGTGGCGGTGTTTCTCTTCGTCCGGGAGATGGTATTATCCACTCATGGTTAAACCGTATGTTACTGCCAGATACCGTTGGTACAGGTGGTGACTCACATACGCGTTTCCCAATTGGTATTTCATTCCCTGCGGGTTCAGGTTTAGTCGCATTTGCTGCGGCGACAGGTGTTATGCCACTGGATATGCCTGAGTCAGTATTGGTTCGCTTTAAAGGTGAAATGCAGCCGGGTATCACTTTACGTGACCTCGTTCATGCAATTCCACTATATGCAATCAAAGACGGCCTATTGACCGTAGAGAAAAAAGGTAAGAAAAACATTTTCTCTGGCCGTATCTTAGAAATTGAAGGCTTACCTGAGCTGAAAGTCGAACAAGCGTTTGAATTAGCGGATGCGTCAGCAGAGCGTTCAGCGGCGGGTTGTACTATAAAATTAGATAAAGCGCCAATTATCGAATACCTGCAATCGAATATCGTTCTATTAAAATGGATGATAGCAGAAGGCTATGGTGATCGTCGTACTATTGAACGCCGTATCAAAGGGATGGAAAACTGGTTAGCGGATCCACAACTGCTGGAAGGTGATGCAGATGCGGAATACGCGGCAGTGATTGAAATTGACCTCAATGATATCAAAGAGCCAATTCTGTGTGCACCAAATGACCCAGATGATGCACGTTTATTGTCTGATGTGCAAAACGAGAAAATTGATGAGGTCTTCATCGGTTCTTGTATGACAAACATTGGCCACTTCCGTGCAGCAGGTAAGTTATTGGATTCTCATAAAGGCCAATTACCAACACGTTTATGGGTTGCGCCGCCAACTAAGATGGACGCAGCGCAATTAACCGAAGAAGGTTACTACAGCGTGTTTGGTAAGAGTGGTGCACGTATTGAAGTTCCAGGGTGTTCACTGTGTATGGGCAACCAGGCGCGTGTAGCTGACGGAGCGACGGTCGTTTCCACTTCAACGCGTAACTTCCCTAACCGTTTAGGAACAGGTGCGAATGTTTACCTCGCATCAGCAGAACTGGCAGCGGTAGCTTCTTTGTTAGGTCGTTTACCAACGCCAGCAGAATATCTGCAGTTTATGGATAAGGTTGATGAAACAGCGGCGGATACATACCGTTACCTGAACTTTGACCAGTTATCACAATATACCGAAAAAGCGGATGGCGTGATTTTCCAAACAGCGGTGTAATAAGGTAATATTAATAACGGAGGCTCCTAATGTTAGGGGCCTCTTTTAATTGGGTGTGTTCGCTAAATATATTCAGAAATTTCGATTAAATTTAAATCGACATCACGTAAGTAAATAGATCTAATTGCTCCAGTCCGATTAACTGGCCCTTCGATAATTTTTACACCTTGTTGTTCAATATGCTTTTGCACATCACACAGCGGTATATCACTAATAAAACATAAATCGAGCGCACCTGGTACAGGCAAGTGGGCTTTGGGTTCAAATTCTTTTCCATATTGGTGGATATTGATTTTTTGCTGCCCAAAACATAACGCATAACGCTGTTCACCAAAGGTAATAACTTCCATTTTTAACACCCGTTGGTAAAAGTCAATGCAGGCATCAAGGTTAGTTGTGGTTAGCACTATATGGTCTAAGCGATTGATCATTAGAGCTCCTATTGTTTTAATTATGACTATTTTAATTATTTTCTTATTTAATATTAAGTGAATTACGTGGCTTATGTGTTGAAATCGGTGTTTTACTCAATTTTATTTTTTCTGTTGGTAATACCTCTCAACAAAGCGGTTTGACTCGCGTTATACTAGGCTCAATAACGCAAGAGTAGAGGGACTGCATATGGACTACCAATTTTTCCAAGATATCACCGGAGCTATCTCCGCTAAATTCTCGATGGATCATGAGGCTATTGGATATTGGCTTAATGAAGAGGTTAAAAATGACCTTAGTCTGTTAGATGCTATTGAAGAAAACTATGAAAAAATCAAAGGAAGTGAAAAACAATGGGAGCTTATTGGCCACGAATATACATTGTTGCTTGATGATGAAGAAGTGATGATCCGCGCCAACCAATTATCATTTGAAACTGAAGGGTTGGAAGAAGGAATGAGTTATTATGATAATGAAAGTGTTGCATTTTGCGGCACTGATGACTTCTTATTAATGCTAAAAGATTATCGAATTTTTGTTATAGAAAATAGATAAAATAATTTTATTTAGTGATTTGTTTTGTGTTTTAATAAATCATCGCTATTATTTACAATGTATACCCGTAATTCTTCAAGTTGCAGCGGTGTTGGCTACGCTCAGCTAGCCGAGTCACATAGTTTATCTATGCTCCCCGTCTATCTTCGCTTGCCGCCTACCTGCAACTCGAATTATTTGGGGTATATAAGATACTATTTAACGTTTTGGTTGAAAGTTAAATATGGCGAGAACTGATATTGATAATTGGATCCTAAAGGGCATATATATATGAATACTGATGATGTTACAGGCGCGTTGAATGATGCAACGAATTGGTTTGTGGCGAACCAAGATCTGTTAGTTCAGTATGCTGTGAATATCGTGTCTGCTATCGTTATCTTGATTGTCGGGATGATGATTGCAAAATGGGTCGGGCGTGGTTTACATCGCGTGATGACCATGAAAGGCATTGATTCAACAGTGAGTGACTTTTTATCAGCGATAGCGCGCTATACCATTGTTGCATTCACCTTAATTGCTGTATTAGGGAAAGTTGGCGTACAAACAGCCTCTGTGATTGCGGTAATGGGTGCGGCAGGTTTGGCTGTTGGTTTAGCATTACAGAACTCATTGGGTAACTTCGCGGCAGGTGTTTTGCTGGTGGTATTTAGGCCACTAAAAGCGGGAGAATATGTTTCAATTGGTGCCGTTGAAGGTACAGTACAAAATGTACAAATATTTTCAACTACGCTAAGAACCGCAGATGACCGTATTATTGTTATTCCTAATGGAAAGATCATTGCCGATAACATTATTAATACCAGTCGTGAGCCTAACCGTCGTCAAGATATTATTGTAGGTGTTGCTTACGATTCTGATATTGATGTGGTGAAAAAAGTATTAGGTGATATCGTCGCCGCAGATAGCCGTATTCAGCATGCTAAAGGCGTTACTATCCGTTTACATGATATGGCACCATCGTCATTAAATTATTTAGTGCGTTTTTGGACCACCAATGGTGATGCATGGCCTGTGTATTGGGACTTGCTAGAAGAGTTTAAGCGAGCATTGGATAAACATAATATTGGTATCCCATTCCCACAAATGGACGTTCATGTTCATAAACAAAATGCGCCTATCAAGCAAGATGCTGCAGAGTAATATTTAGAAAGTCATATTCAGCAGTTTCACTGAAAATTAGAGCCTGTCTTCGATGGGCTCTTATTCATTTCTCACTCCTATATTTTTCTTACCGAACCGTTTTTAGTTATAAGTCATACTTATGACCTATTAGACTTAATCATTTCCACTAATAATTTTTTCTCGTTAATATCCATGCATATTAATTGAATAAAAAGTTGGGATTAATGCATGTTTTCGATCTATTTACAGGGTGCACTGTTGGGTGCAGCAATGATATTACCTTTAGGGCCGCAGAATGCTTTTGTCTTACAACAAGGAAGCCGGAAGCAGTTTCATTTAATGAGTGCATTATTATGCGCTTTAAGTGATACCGTTTTAATTATCGCAGGTGTTTTTGGTGGGAGCGCTTTATTAAGCCAGTCTGAAATATTAATGCAATTGATTACATGGGCAGGCGTAGCATTTCTTCTATGGTATGGCTATGGTGCGTTTCGGACAGCACTCAGCCCTGATGAGGTCATACTTCAAACAGAAAGCCGTGCTATCACAAGATGGAAAGTGATTGTCACATTATTTGCCGTCACTTGGCTGAATCCTCATGTTTATTTAGACACTTTCGTTGTATTGGGTAGTGTGGGAGGCCAATTAGAAAGCCAGCTGAGACCTTGGTTTACGGCTGGAGCATTAACGGCTTCTTTTGTGTGGTTTTTTGCGTTAGCGATACTTGCAGCTTGGTTTTCACCCGTGTTAAATAAACCGCGTTCACAGCGCATTATTAACATTTTTGTCGGTAGCGTGATGTGGTTTATTGCATTTCAACTCGCTATACAGGGGCTTAAAGGACTAGGTTTGCTTTCTCAATAACAATATATCTTCAACAGACAAGCAATAAAGTTCAATTTCTCATTATTCTGACTGTACTTTTTGTTTCATGTGTTACTGTTAAATTGAGCTCAGGGATAGTTTATTACCAATTATCCCTTTTTTAGCGATAAATAATTGCCTTGGGAGGTTCTGTGA
Organism: Providencia sp. PROV182; assembly: GCF_028480325.1. Lineage (NCBI taxonomy): Bacteria > Pseudomonadati > Pseudomonadota > Gammaproteobacteria > Enterobacterales > Morganellaceae > Providencia > Providencia sp. PROV182. Next base: position 427,923 of record NZ_JAMPOL010000004.1, read on the forward strand.
AATTAAAATCTTTAGTTTTAGCTGCGATGGTAGCAGGTGCTGCGGTTCCTACCATGTCATTGGCTGACCCGTTACCTAATGGTCCACACATTACGACTTCGGGTAATGCAATAGTGAAAGCGACACCTGATATGGCGACGCTGAATATTCAGGTGGAAGTGACTGCTAAAGATGCGGCGGCTGCGAAAGCTGGGGTCGATAAGCGAGTTGCGGAGTATTTTGAGTTTCTTAAGAAAAACGGTATTGAAAAAGAAGATATTAATGCAGCAAATGTGCGAACTCAGCCTAAATATGATTACAGTAGTGTGAAACAAAAATCAACCATCGAAGGCTACACGGCAACACGTTCTGTTGAAGTGAAAGTGAAGAAATTAGACCAACTTAATGTCTTGTTAGATGGTGCTTTAGCCGCAGGTCTCAATGAAATCAACTCAGTACAGTTTGGTGTGGCTAATCCGCAACAGTATCGTGATGAAGCACGGTCTCAAGCGATTAAAAATGCGACAGAACAAGCTAATCTCTTAGCGAAAGGCTTTAATGTTCAGTTAGGCCCAGTGTATAGCATTAACTATAATGCGCCAGCTGCGGTGCCATATCCAATGGCAACAAGAAATTATGGTGGGGCGATGAAAGCCTCTGTTGCTCAAGACCTCAAGATTGATGAGACTTATGAACAACAGAGTATTGATTTTAATGACCAAGTTGATGTGGTATTTGAATTAAAACGCTAGTTTTTTGCGGGTTCATCTTCTTGTTTTAACATCTGGCGCCCAGTTTTTAATAGGGCGTCAGTCACTTTTTTCATTGTACGGCTTTCAGGTGCGAAGCGGTGCCAATAAAGCATGCGTCGCTGACATAGCCCTGGTGTTAAATCAACCAACTCACCATTCGCTAATTCACTTGCTATCTGCAAATGTGGGATCATACAGCAGGTAGAGCCCTGTTTCGCTAACTGTACAAAGGCCTCTGAGGAGTTCACGATATGGCATGGAACACTGCCGGGCGACAACCCAAAGTTTTGTTGCACAAAGGCTTGGTGCATATCGTCTAAATGGTCGAAAGCAACCGCAGGCGCTTTTAATAACGAAGAGCGAGTCACCCCATCGGGGAAATATTTCGCTGCAAAGCCAGGTGATGCGACAAAAATATAGTCCAGCGCGCCAAGTTTATCGACCAAGCAACCCGGTAAGGCTTGGGGTTGAATACTGATAGCGCCTACCACTTCACCACGTCTTAAACGTTCTTGAGTTCGAGTTTCATCTTCTACCTGAATATTTAGCCGAATAGGGCTGTTGCCTAATACAGGGTTTAGGGCTGGAAGAAACCAAGTTGCCAAGCTGTCGGCGTTGACGGCAAGTGAGAGCAATAAAGGGGGGGAGCCACTATTTTCATCACCTAACCATTGTTCTTCTAACAATTCGACTTGATGAAGCAATGCTAGCAGTTTTTGCCCTTGTTCAGTTGGGTGTGGCGGAACGGTACGCACAAGTAGTGGCTGCCCAAATAGGTTTTCTAACTGCTTTATACGTTGTGACACAGCAGATTGCGTGATGCAGAGCTTTTGAGCTGCGCGCTCAAAGCCGCGTTCACGGATAACGGCATCCAGTGCTTGTAATGCGCGATAGTCAGGGCGCTTCATCAAAAAGATCTCCTTGTTGTTATTCTACCAAGCACTATGCCATATTTTTACAAATAACACTTAAAAATATTATTGTTGTGGCCTAAATCCCAAGAACCGTGACACAAATACAGCGAACAAAGCTGCAACTTATTGGGTGTCCGGTATATACTAGTTATTAATAACCTTAATCACGACTCAATTAAATCTTAAAAGGCATGAGCATGACTCAGGACGAATTAAAAAAAGCGGTAGGTTGGGCAGCACTTGATTACGTAAAACCGGGCACTATTGTTGGTGTTGGAACGGGCTCGACGGCTTCACACTTCATTGATGCATTAGCAACAATGAAAGGTCAAATAGAAGGTGCGGTATCAAGTTCAGAAGCATCAACTCAAAAATTAAAATCATTGGGTATTACGGTATTTGATTGCAATGAAGTGGATTCCTTAGATGTTTATGTTGATGGTGCTGATGAAGTTGACCACCACATGAATATGATCAAAGGCGGTGGTGCGGCTTTAACACGTGAAAAAATTGTTTCTGCAATTGCAAAAACCTTTGTTTGTATCGTTGACGAATCTAAGTTAGTTGATGTGTTAGGTAAATTCCCTCTGCCTGTTGAAGTGATCCCAATGGCGCGTAGCTATGTGGCACGTGAATTGGTTAAACTGGGTGGCACGCCAGAGTACCGTCAAAATGTGATTACAGATAACGGTAATGTGATTTTAGATGTCCATAATTTAAATATTATTGACCCAGTGGCATTAGAAAATACCATTAATGGGATTGCAGGTGTTGTGACCGTTGGGTTATTCGCGAATCGTGGTGCAGACGTCGTCTTGATGGGAACTGCAAACGAAGGCGTTAAAACCATCAAGTTATAATCTATATCGTATTCAATTTTTTAATAAGCCAGTGGAGTTATACCCACTGGTTTTTTTGTCTTACTGGTATTTTGTCATTAGTTTATGATTTGATAGAAGCTAAATTAATTAACCAGTTTTATTAATATCACCAATTTGAAATTTATTTTATTTTTTTTAATATCTAGCTATTTTGGTGATATATCTCACACAAATAGGCATTGTGCAGGAAAAATCCTTATTTTGTGTTATCACCCCTGATTTTCTACCATTTAACTTCTTTTTCTTCGCGCTTTTTAGCATCCATTAAGCAAACGGTTGTATTGCTACTGCGCTATTTTTTGCTATGTTGGTATACGCTTCATAGCTCAAGGTAGATGGATGTCATCTCTCTTGAGCTATGTTAGGCAAACACATATGTTCATCTGTTATAAATCTTAAGTACGTTCACGATAGGGTAGGGAAATGGTTAAGGTATCTTTGCAAAAAGACAAAATTAAATTTTTACTGCTAGAAGGTGTGCACCAAAGTGCGGTTGATAACTTAAAAGCTGCGGGCTACACCAATATTGAATATCACAAAAGTGCGTTATCCGACGAAGAATTAAAAGAAGCGATTAAAGATGCACGTTTTGTAGGTATCCGTTCCCGTACTCATCTTACTGAAGAAATTTTTGCAGCAGCAGAAAAACTTGTTGCAGTGGGTTGTTTTTGTATCGGCACCAACCAAGTTGATTTAGATGCTGCGGCAAAACGTGGTATCCCTGTATTTAACGCACCATTTTCGAATACACGTTCCGTTGCAGAAATGGTATTAGGCCAATTATTACTTTTACTGCGTCGTATTCCTGAAGCGAATATGCAAGCCCACCGTGGTATTTGGGAAAAACAAGCGAAAGGCTGTTTTGAAGCACGCGGTAAGCGTCTTGGTATTGTTGGATATGGCCACATTGGTACTCAGTTAGGGATCTTAGCTGAGGGTATCGGTATGAATGTTTTCTTCTATGATATTGAAAACAAACTACCATTAGGTAATGCAACTCAAGTTCGTTCTTTAACTGAACTTCTGAATATGAGCGATGTGGTTAGCTTACATGTCCCTGAGACCCCAAGTACGAAGAATATGTTTGCTAAAGAACAATTCGACCGTATGAAGCCTGGTTCTATTTTCATTAACGCATCACGTGGAACAGTTGTGGATATTCCTTCACTGGCAGCCGCGTTGGAAAGCAAGCATTTATCAGGTGCTGCGGTGGACGTATTCCCAAGTGAGCCAGCTGCAAATAATGACCCTAATGACCCATTTATCTCTGAATTAATTAAGTTCGATAATGTGATTTTAACGCCGCACATTGGGGGCTCTACAGAAGAAGCTCAAGAAAATATTGGGTTAGAAGTGGCTAGTAAGTTGGCGAAATACTCAGATAATGGTTCAACACTATCTGCGGTTAACTTCCCCGAAGTTTCCCTGCCTGTCCATACTGAAGATACCAACCGTTTCTTGCATATTCATGAAAACCGTCCAGGTATTTTGAACAGCATCAACCAAGTATTTACTGAAAATAACATTAACGTTGTTGGCCAGTATTTACGTACATCAGGGAACGTAGGTTATGTGGTTATTGATGTATTAATGCAAACGCCGAACCAAACAGATGAAGCACTCCAGAAATTAAAAGATTTGCCTGGAACCATTCGTGCGCGTTTACTGTTCTAAGCTACGCTAAAAATTGTGTGAAATGATGGCGCGGGTATTTATGACCAGCGCCATACTTTTTGCGGCGTAATAATTTCGGGTAAAGGAACATCCCAGTGTGCGATGGGGAGTTTTTCTACTTGCTGGCAATTATGGGCAAGGCCAATTGGATAAAAACCGGTTTTTTGCCAATTTGCTAGAGTCCTATCATAGAACCCACCTCCCATACCTAACCGTTGCCCTTGAGTATCAAATGCCACTAATGGGATAAGCATGATATCCAGTTTCTCAAGTGGTAGCACATCTCTAACATCAAGCGGTGGTTCATCAATATTAAATCGGTTTTTAACGAGTTGGCTATCGGGGCGATAGTGAAGAAATAATAAATGGTGACGACTAAAAGGATGTAAAACAGGGAGATAGACTTGTTTGCCTTCAGCCCAGAGCGCCTGAATAAGCGGTTTAGTATCAATTTCGCCATCAAAAGAAAGAAACAAAGCAATCGTGTTGGCTTGTGCTATTTTCGGGTGGTTTAATGCATTATGCATGAGTTGTTCCGCAGCGTCATATTGCTGCTGAGCGCTTAATTGACGACGTGCTTGGCGGATTGTTTGACGTACCTGCTGGCGTTGGGTCGAGAGGGAGTCTTGCATGTGATAACCTGTTATATATGCGATAAAAAACAGTTAACCAAGAAAGTAAATTACTTAAAGTATATCGCAAGATGAAAGGTTATGTAGAAAACAAATGAAAAATAAGCAGGAACTTAATTGAGGGTCTCCAAGATGCCGTTGTAGGCTGTAACCCTTGAACCCTTGGTTCAAGGTGAACGCAGTTTAGCAACCTTTAGGCTTCCTGAGCGAATCAGGCATGCTCACCAGCGCCATAACCACATTCTATTTAGTTGAAATATCGGCTCAGGGGACTCGCCCACTCACGCGCATCTCAGAGAAATTTGGTTTGAGAACTTATCGTTACTCAGTGATTTCATTGTACGAAACTAGATTTAAAATGCAACCTTAATTTTGTATATTTTTTTCTACTAGTGTCTGATTAATAAGCAGATTTACTCTAAGGGCAATACCTGCCTCTCAGTAATTTTCACCTGATCGTGCAACGCTTGTTCGATTGTGTGCTGCAACATTTTTATTTTCTCTTCCATATTATAAGCATAATCACGCGTTTTTGTCTTTTCTTGTGCTAATTCGTGACAGACGTTCAATGCTACGATAAAAATAAGTTGTTCCATATTGGTCACACCGCTTCTATCTTTCAGATTTTGCAAGCGTTGTTCTAATTCTTTAGCCGACTCAAGAAGGGCTTCTTTTTGTTCTGATGGGCAGTTAACTCGCATTGAACGCCCGAAAATCTGGATGTCGACAGGTTGTGCGGACATGATACCTCCATACTGAATAATACTCGCCATAAATACATCATATTTGGCGCAATTAATAGATAAGACAAAAGCATACTGGTCTAGCGGCTATCCTTGATGGTAGCATATCACGAATCATAAGCTAACATGACGAATTCAGATGTCTATACAAAAATCTTTACCAAACTATGAATCACTGGACAAACTACTGCAACAGCACTCAATCGCACTTACTGCCGCGGAGATCCATGGTCTAATAACCGGGTTGATCTGTGGTGGGGGACGTGATCAAAGCTGGCAAACGTTAGTCCATGACCTTGCTAACGATGGTTTAGCTTTTCCACAAACCGTTTCACAGCCACTGCGAGAACTTTTTGATACCACGTTTGAAGCACTTGATGATAGCGAGTTTGCATTTACTATGCTGTTTCCTGACGAAGACGCTTCTGTTTTTGACCATGCTGATGCGCTAGCTGGCTGGGTAAATCACTTTTTATTAGGTGTTGGTGTTACACAACCGAAACTGGCTGATAAAAAAGAGATAAGCGAGGTTATCACAGATTTACGCAATATTGGTATGCTTGGTTATGATGAAGACGAAGACCAAGAAGAACTCGAGCAAGCGTTAGAAGAAGTGGTGGAGTATGTCAGGGTGGCGGTGCAATTATGTTACATTGCATTGATTGAGCCAACTAAAGGCCAAGGCCCAACCGCAGTGGAAAATGATAAGCCAGTTCTTCATTAGTTTCTTTTAACGTGTAACGTGAGTTTTCAAAGCCACTTAACTTTATCGGACGATATTATATTATTGATAAAATTAAGTGCTTGAAAACGGGGTGTATCCAGTTTTAAGTCATTTCGCCAGTGTATGTTGTTATGTGATTGGTTAAACACAAGCAATATATTCAGCAATCTAATTATTCTGATAATAAGGCAAAAACGGTATGAATAAACAGGAATTTATTTCTCGTCGCAATGCATTATTGGCTCAAATGCAACCAGGCAGTGCAGCAATTATTTTCTCAGCGCCTCCTGCGCAGCGTAATGCGGATTGCGAATACCCGTACCGTCAACACAGTGATTTCCTTTATTTGACGGGGTTTAGCGAACCTGAAGCCGTATTAGTGTTGATTAAGAGCGATGAAAAACATAGCCATTCTGTTCTTTTTAACCGTGTTCGTGATTTAACTGCTGAAATTTGGTTTGGTCGCCGCCTTGGCCAAGACGCCGCACCTGAAAAGTTAGGTATCGACAAAGCGTTACCTTTCAATGAAATAGAAGAACAACTTTATCAATTACTGAACGGCCTCGATGTGGTTTATCATGCACAGGGGGAGTTTGCCTATGCCGATAAATTAGTATTTGATGCCTTAGATATTTTACGTAAAGGCAGCCGCCGTCACTTACGAGCGCCACAAACATTGGTAGATTGGCGGCCGATTATCCATGAAATGCGCTTATTTAAGTCAGAAGAAGAAATTAATACTCTGCGTATGGCTGGGCGAATTTCTGCTCTCGCACACGTTAGAGCCATGGAAACTTGCCGACCTAATATGTATGAATACCAACTTTGTGGTGAGTTAGAACATGAGTTTACTCGCCATGGTGCACGTTTCCCTTCGTACAATTCCATTGTGGGTAGTGGTGAAAATGCCTGTATTTTGCATTACACCGAAAATGAGAGCCTAATGAAGGATGGCGAATTAGTCTTGATTGATGCGGGGGCAGAATTTGAAGGCTATGCAGGGGATATCACGCGTACTTTCCCAGTAAATGGCAAATTTAGCCAAGCGCAACGTGAAATTTACGATATCGTCCTTAAAGCGTTAAATACCGCGTTAGAGCTATACCGCCCGGGAACCAGTATTCATGAGGTGACTCGTGAAATTGTTCGTATCAAAACAGAAGGTCTCGTCGCACTTGGAATTTTACAAGGCGATGTGGATCAATTGATCGAAAACAAAGCATATCAGCCATTCTTTATGCATGGTTTAAGTCATTGGTTAGGGTTAGATGTACATGATGTAGGTTTTTATGGCACAGACCGCGACCGTACACTTGAGGTGGGGATGGTATTAACTGTTGAGCCTGGTTTATATATTGCTCCAGATGCCGATGTGCCACCACAATATCGCGGTATTGGTGTACGTATCGAAGATGATATTGTTATCACCGAAAACGGAAATGAAAACTTAACAGATTTAGTCGTGAAAGACCCTGATGAAATTGAAGCTCTAATGGCGGCAGCAACGCACAATTTAGGGTAGCTGTCAGTCATCATAGAAAGGTAATAAACAACGCATGAATGTGATCATCGTGGGGGGCGGTATGGCGGGTGCAACATTAGCACTGGCGATATCATCCCTTAGCCAAGGAAAATTATCGGTTTCATTAATCGAGGCAGCTTTGCCTGATGGCAAACATCCGGGATTCGACGCACGTGCGATTGCGCTAGCCCACGGTACTTGCCAGTCGTTAGCAAAAATAGGCATTTGGCCTGCTTTAGCGGATTGTGTGACTCCCATTAATCATGTTCATGTGTCTGATAGAGGCCATGCTGGTTTTGTGAATATCGCAGCCGATGATTATCATATCGATGCTCTAGGTAATGTTATTGAACTGCACGAAGCTGGCGCCCGCCTATTTTCATTGTTACGTAAAGCCCCCGGTGTAACCCTTTATTGCCCTGCAAAAGTAGAAAATGTTTATCGTGAACAAGAGATTGTGACGGTCACCTTGGATAATGGAGATAAGGTGACAGGGGAATTACTGATTGCTGCGGATGGCAGCCATTCCGCGATTGGTAAAGCCTGCCATATGCAATGGCAACAGGACGATTATGGGCAAGTGGCTATTATCGCGAATGTGAAAACCGCCATAGACCCACAAGGCCAAGCCTTTGAACGCTTTACGGAATTTGGCCCATTAGCCTTGTTGCCAATGTCACAAGGCCGTAGTTCATTGGTTTGGTGTCATCAGCAAGAACAAGCTGACACAATCAGGTCTTGGGATGATGAGACATTCAAGGATAAATTACAGCAAGCATTCGGCTGGCGGCTAGGCGAAATCGTCATGGCCGGTAAGCGTCATTGTTATCCATTGGTATTACGTAAGGCGCTTAACCCTGTTAGTCATCGAGTCGTGTTAGTGGGGAACGCTGCTCAGACCCTGCATCCTATTGCGGGGCAAGGCTTTAATTTAGGTATCCGTGATGTGATGCAACTGGCTCACATTGTGGTAGATGCAAACGCGAAAGGGCAAGACATTGGCCGTTATTCATTACTCAGCCAATACCAGCAAGCCAGAGCGTTAGATAGAGACAAAACGGTTACGATAACCGACGGTTTGGTTCGTTTATTTGCGAACCGCTGTTTACCGCTTATTGTCGGGCGTAACTTAGGTTTAATGGCAATGGAAATGTTACCGCCAGCTCGTGATGTTTTGGCTCGCCAAACATTGGGTTGGGTTGCACACCAATAACCACGAAATAAAGAGGAATAAAAAATATGCAATCATTTGATGTGGTTATCGCCGGTGGTGGTATGGTTGGGTTAGCAGTCGCTTGTGGGCTTGAAGGGAGTGGGCTTCGTGTTGCGGTAATTGAGACTCATCCACCCAAGCTGCCATTTAGTGTAGCAGAGCCGCATGCATTAAGGGTATCTGCTATTAATGCGGCAAGTGAAAAGTTACTGACCCACTTAGGTGTATGGTCAACTATTAAAGGAATGCGAGCTTCTGCATATAATGGCATGGAAGTTTGGGATAACGATAGCTTTGGGCGTATTTCTTTTACCGCTCAAGAACGTAACCTGACGCATTTAGGGCATATTGTTGAGAATAATGTTGTACGTGATGCACTATGGCAAAAGGCGTCTCAGCTTCGCGATGTGACATTATTAGCCCCCGCAACAATTAAAAAAGTGGTGTGGGGAGAAAATGATGTTTTCATTACGTTAGATGATGAAAACATGTTAACGGCACGGTTGATTGTGGGGGCTGATGGGGCAAACTCGTGGTTGCGTAGCCATGCTGATATCCCATTAACCTTTTGGGATTATGAACATACCGCGTTAGTTGCTACGATCCGAACCGAAAAACCTCACGAAGGCGTTGCTCGACAAGCTTTTGATGGTGAAGGTATTTTGGCGTTTTTACCATTAAGTGACCCACATCTTTGCTCGATTGTCTGGTCTCAATCTGCCACTGAAGCAGCTAGGCGTCAATCTTTAGAACCTGCTGATTTTAATAAAGAACTGGCGGTTGCATTTGATGTTCGTCTGGGGCTTTGCCAAGTGGAAAGTGAGCGATTAACCATTCCTCTCACAGGGCGTTATGCAAGGCAATTTGCAGCTCAACGCTTAGCTCTGTTGGGGGATGCGGCACATACCATCCATCCATTAGCGGGCCAAGGGGTTAACCTTGGGTTTATGGATGTAGCTATGTTGATCGGTGAAATTAAACGTTTGCACCGCGAAGGTAAAGACTTTGGTCAATATTTATACTTGCGTGATTACGAGCGCAGCCGTAAGCACAGTGCAGCGTTGATGCTAGCTGGTATGCAAGGTTTCCGTGAATTGTTTGATGGCAATAACCCTGCGAAGAAATTACTTCGTGATATCGGGCTGGTTTTAGCGGACAGCTTACCGGGTGTTAAACCGCAATTATTGAACCATGCGATGGGGCTGTTTGATATGCCGAAGTGGCTGGAACAGTTACAAGTCGAAGACACTCTCTAAATCCCTTTCTGCAAAGGCACAATCTTATAAATTGTGTCTTTTTCTTTTTTAATTTCAATATACAAAGTGTCATCACTGGTTTCTGTATACGAAATAACCCTGCCGATCTTGTTTTAGTATGAATAGCAGACTTTTCTCTTTTTATCATGACTGAAAAAAACTAATTACATTCATTTTTCGCATTAGTTTTATTTATATTGGTGTGATGAGTTTTATTGGCGAAGCTATCATTTAAATTCTTTAATTGATGATATTTTGAGCTTATAGACGCTAAATGTAAGGGTTTTGAGTGATCATTCTCAATTATTTAACAAAAAGCACTGGCAAAATCAGAGCGCAATCAGTAATACAGATGGATGGTCGCCCTATTTTTTTTTATAGAATAGAACTGCAAACAGTGGTAGGTTTTTTAAAAGTTATCGTTTGCGTCGGGTTAAAATTATCTCGCGACTTTGTTGCAGATGGGTAATTTTCACTACGCAATCACCCTGTCATATTAATTAATAATGTAAAGAGGGTATTCATGGTAAAGCAAACAACGCTATATGATGAACATATAGCCTGCGGTGCAAAAATGGTCGATTTTCATGGTTGGATGATGCCGTTGCATTATGGTTCGCAGATCAATGAACATAATTTTGTCAGAACCGAAGCAGGGATGTTTGATGTTTCCCATATGACTATTGTCGATTTACACGGCGAAGGCTGTCGTGATTTTCTTCGTTATCTTCTCGCCAACGATATCAATAAACTTACAGAGCAAGGTAAAGCCTTATATACAGGCATGCTGAATGCTTCAGGTGGTGTTATTGATGACCTGATTGTGTATTACCTCGCTGATGACTTTTATCGTCTCGTCGTCAACTCAGCAACACGCGATAAAGACCTCGCTTGGATTGAACAACATGCTAAAGGTTATGCCGTTGAAATTCGTGTTCGCGATGACTTAGCGTTATTAGCTGTCCAAGGGCCGCAAGCACCAGAAAAGGTTCATTCATTACTGAGTTCGGAACAAAATAGCGCCATTGAAGGAATGAAACCATTTTATGGTATTCAAACTGGAGATTTGTTCATCGCAACCACGGGCTATACCGGCGAAAAAGGTTATGAAATTGCTATGCCTAAAGAGCAGGTCGTTGAATTTTGGCATAAACTGCTTAAGGCAGGGGTACACCCAGCGGGCTTAGGGGCGCGGGATACTTTGCGCCTTGAAGCCGGTATGAACCTATATGGGCAAGATATGGATGAAACGATTTCACCATTAGCCGCGAATATGGGATGGACGATCTCTTGGAAACCAGAAGATCGCCAATTTATTGGCCGTGAAGCATTGGAAAAATTACGCGAACAAGGTACTGAAAAACTTGTCGGTATTGTGATGCGTGAAAAAGGTATACTGCGTGCAGGGCAAGTTGTTCGCTTTACTGATGAACTGGGGAAACTACAAGAAGGGGTAATAACCAGTGGCTCTTTCTCGCCAACCCTTGGCTTCAGTATTGCGTTAGCGCGTGTCCCGAACGGAATTCAAGACAAAGCAATTGTTGAAATCAGACAAAGAGAAATGCCAGTTGAAGTTGTTAAACCGGGCTTTGTCCGTGAAGGTAACTGCTTAGTGTAATTTGGGCGAATCTGATTAATAAATTTAAAAATTGAGAGGCTAATGATGAGCAATACACCTAAAGAATTAATGTACACCCGTGAACATGAGTGGCTGCGCGATGAAGGTAATGGTGAATTTACAGTTGGTATCACCGAACATGCGCAAGAAACGTTGGGTGACATGGTGTTTGTTGATTTACCCGAAGTGGGAACGGCGGTAAGTGCAGGTGATGACGTTGCAGTCGTCGAATCAGTTAAAGCAGCATCTGATATTTACGCACCACTGAGTGGCGAAATTGTGGCGGTTAATAGTGAGTTGAATGACGCGCCAGAACTCGTAAATGAACAGCCGTATCAAGAAGGTTGGATTTTCCGCATTAAAGCATCCGATACCGCAGAGCTGGCGGATTTGATTGATGCGGCGGGGTATACTTCTATGATTGAAGCCGAAGAATAGTTTATTCGTCATATTTTGTGTTGTGGTGGTGTTGGCTGCACTCGACAACTCGGGTCACATACTTGTGTATGTTCCCCAAGATTGTCTACGTTTGCCGCCTAGCCACAACGCAAACTATTTAGAATAAACACTTTTTAGTGATAGCCATAAGATGAGCTATTTAGAGGATTGATAAAATCTAATTAGTTAGAAACAAGAAACAACCGCAATATCATTGATTTTAAGCGTTATCTCGCAAGTTCCGTAATAACCGCCCTACAACTTATGCATAGCAGACAAAGGATGGGAACACAGATATGTCGATGTCACTGAGTCAATTAGAAAATCGTTCAGAATTCATTTCGCGCCACATTGGTTCATCAGAACAACAATTAAAAACCATGTTAGACACCGTGGGTGCAACGTCATTAGATGCCTTGATGGGCAAAATTGTCCCCAAAGCCATTTTGCTTGCAGAGCCGCCAAGAGTGGGGGGTGGAGCAACTGAGCAAGAAGCTTTAGCGGAATTAAAAGCAATAGCGTCACTCAATAAACGCTACAAAAGTTATATTGGTATGGGCTATGCCCCTGCTGTGCTTCCGCCAGTTATCTTGCGTAACTTATTAGAAAACCCAGGTTGGTATACCGCTTATACGCCATATCAACCGGAGGTGTCACAAGGCCGTTTAGAATCATTACTGAATTTTCAACAGTTAACTATCGACCTTACGGGGTTAGACCTCGCTTCTGCATCGTTATTGGACGAAGCCACCGCTGCGGCAGAAGCTATGGCGATGGCAAAACGGATCAGCAAACTGAAAGATGCAGAACGTTTCTTTGTGGCGGATGATGTTCATCCGCAAACTCTGGATGTTGTTCGCACACGTGCGGGGACTTTTGGTTTTGAAGTGATTGTGGATAGCGCAGAGAAAGCACTGGAACACGAAGGTGTTTTTGGTGTGTTACTTCAACAGGTTGGCACGACAGGTAATGTCCATGACTACAGTTCGCTATTTGCCCAATTAAAAGAGCGTAAAATTGTCAGTTGCGTTGCAGCAGATATGATGGCGCTAGTATTGCTCACTGCACCGGGTAAGCAAGGGGCGGATATTGTCTTCGGTTCAGCGCAGCGTTTTGGCGTCCCGATGGGGTATGGTGGGCCACATGCGGCCTTCTTTGCTTGTCGTGACGAATTTAAACGGGCAATGCCTGGACGTATTATCGGTGTGTCACGGGATGCAGCAGGTAATACCGCACTGCGTATGGCGATGCAAACCCGTGAACAACATATTCGCCGTGAAAAAGCGAACTCGAATATTTGTACATCCCAAGTGCTGTTAGCCAATATCGCAGCCATGTATGCGGTTTATCATGGGCCAAAAGGGCTGAAAATAATTGCAGAGCGTATTCATCGCTTCAGCACTATTTTTGCCAAGGCATTAGCAGACGCAGGTTTTACATCACGCCATAAAACTTGGTTTGATACGTTATGTATTGAAGTCGCTGACAAAACAGCGGTGCTAGCGCGTGCTGAAAAAGCCAAAGTGAATTTACGTACTGATATTCGTGGTGCAGTTGGCGTGACTTTTAGTGAAATCACGACTCGCCAAGATTTAAATGAATTGTTTGCGGTGATCACAGGTGTTGAAGCTAAGTTAGATTTTGAAAAACTAGACCAATCTGTTTCAGCGACAGAGCAAGCGATCCCAAGCTCTATGTTACGTGATGATGAAATTTTAGCTCATCCAAATTTTCATCGTTACCATAGTGAAACCGAAATGATGCGCTATATGCATAGTTTAGAGCGCAAAGATTTAGCCTTAAACCAAGCTATGATCCCTCTGGGTTCTTGTACGATGAAGCTTAATGCGGCTGCGGAAATGATCCCAATTACTTGGCCTGAATTTGGCGAGCTACACCCATTCTGCCCACCTGAGCAGGCTCAAGGTTATCACCAAATGATAGAGCAACTTTCCCATTGGTTAGTGCAATTGACCGGTTATGATGCTGTTTGTATGCAACCTAACTCAGGGGCTCAAGGTGAATATGCCGGTTTATTGGCTATTCGTCGCTATCATGAGAGTCGCAATGAAGGGGAGCGAAATATTTGTTTGATCCCGGCTTCTGCTCACGGTACCAATCCTGCCTCTGCGCATATGGCAGGTATGGAAGTGGTGGTAGTGCGTTGTGATGATGAAGGTAATATCGATTTAACGGATTTACGTGAAAAAGCTCAGCAACATAGCGAAGCTCTTTCTTGTGTGATGGTAACTTACCCATCAACCCACGGGGTATATGAAGAAAGTATTCGTGAAGTGTGTGAAATTATTCACCAATATGGTGGTCAAGTATATCTTGATGGTGCAAATATGAATGCTCAAGTTGGGTTAACAACACCGGGCTTTATTGGTGCGGATGTTTCTCACCTGAATTTGCATAAAACATTCTGTATCCCTCACGGCGGTGGCGGACCAGGTATGGGGCCTATCGGTGTGAAAAAACACTTGGCACCGTTCGTACCGGGGCATTCTGTGGTTGAGCAAGAAATGTTAACTGACCAAGGTGCGGTATCTGCAGCCCCATTTGGCAGTGCATCAATTTTGCCAATTAGCTGGATGTATATTCGGATGATGGGCTCTTATGGTCTGCGTAAAGCTAGCCAAGTTGCTATTTTAAATGCGAATTATATTGCCAAGCGTCTTTCTGGTCGTTATGACATTTTATATACAGGGCAAGAAGGCTATGTTGCCCATGAATGTATTGTCGATTTACGCCCAATTAAAAGAGATACGGGTATCAGTGAGCTCGATATTGCTAAGCGCTTAATTGATTATGGTTTCCATGCGCCAACCATGTCTTTCCCTGTAGCAGGGACATTAATGATTGAACCGACAGAGTCTGAAAGCATAACTGAAATTGATCGGTTTATTGACGCCATGTTAGCGATACGCGATGAAATTGACCAAGTCGTGAAAGGGCAGTGGACACTAGAAGATAACCCTCTCGTGAATTCGCCTCATGTGCAAACGGAGCTAGCCGGGGAGTGGCCTCATAGTTATAGCCGTGAACTCGCAGCATTCCCAACAGCACAAACGAAAGCGAATAAATACTGGCCAGCAGTAAAACGGCTTGATGATGTGTATGGGGATCGTCATTTACACTGCTCATGTGTGCCGATTGAAGATTATATGTAGGAATATATCGCACACTTCCATTATATAATGTGAATTAAATACTCTTTAGGCTTGATTTCGGTGAGTTACTGAATTCAAGCCTTTATTTATTTAGGATTTATTTAACCTAAATATTGTGAGATACCCGTATAATTTTTACCTTGGTGTAGCTTTTCCACAGCACCTGTTTCTATAATGACTCGGTAAACCCCTCCATTAAGGTCAGCCACATACATCAGTTGTGCAGGCTTATCATATGTGAGTCCAATAGCCTCTTTAAAACCACGGCTTATCACCTTGTAATGGCTTAATCCATCAGCAGAAATATTGGCACAATTTAAGCTATTACCATCGGGCTCAGCGCCTCTATCTGTCCAATATAAAATATGGTTTTCTTCATCAAGCAATAAATCAATAGGTTCGGGGAGGTCTTGAAGGAGCAATTGAATATCAGTTCGTTGATTGGCCGATTGTTGGATTTTAGGCGTTAATGGCACCCTAAAAATACGACCTAAATTACCTTTAGGGGTCCCTTTCTGAGTCCAGTAAATCCAATTATTTGTGACATCAACAGTAATGCCAACACATTGGTCTAATATATCTACTTTATTGTGTTTATCTCGGGGTCTTGCTACATGGACGAATAAATCAGAACCATCAATATTACATGATGAAACCATACCACCTTCACGGTCACACCAATATAATCGTTGATTTACTAAATCAAGATGCAATTGTTTTGGTGTTCTTATCTTTCCGTTGCCTACTAGTATTTTTCTGCCAGTACCATCAAAATTCATCACATTAATGGAACCATCGTCAGCCTCATAATCTTCACCCATATTACTCCAATAAATTAATCGGTTAGCAGGGTCAACGGCAATACCATCAGGAGTCCCACCGAGTCCTTCGATAATTGGAATTGTTTGATGTGTTGATTTATTGAATTGAATTATAGCGGGTGAATGGACATCTAGAAGTAAAAGATAAGGATTTGAATATTCATTGAATTTTTCCATTTTAAACCTCTCTGGCAAATGTTCAATGATAAAGATAGGAGCGATATTAATAATTGGCAAGTTATTAATATTGATATTTCTATATAAGTCGAGATTAATAATTATTAAAAAATATAAAGTAGTTCATTATTTAAATCAAAATAATAAATTAGTGAAAAGTATATCTTGCTGTGGGTAATACACATTAGATTAGATGAGTGTAACACGTTAAATAAAGCGGCTTTGTAGCCGCTTCTGACATAAATTACAGTAACCAGCCTTTTTGCTGAGCGAGTTCCAATTGTAATTTAAGTTGTTGATAAAATTCAGGTAGGATCTGCTGAATATAATCACATTTACTGAGGACTTGTTCCAGACGAATGTGGTTTTCGACCCAACTTTGGCCTTGATTATGCAGGTTCATCAGCATCGGCATCGCTCGGTCAATGGCATTCGCATACACAGATTCCGGGGTTTCTAATGCATCATATTCATTCCACAGAGCTAATAGCGTTTCATTTTGCGGGCTAGGCAGTAAGTT
Source organism: Providencia sp. PROV182 (assembly GCF_028480325.1). NCBI lineage: Bacteria > Pseudomonadati > Pseudomonadota > Gammaproteobacteria > Enterobacterales > Morganellaceae > Providencia > Providencia sp. PROV182. Next base: position 444,960 of record NZ_JAMPOL010000004.1, read on the forward strand.
AAAAATACGCTTAGCCGCTTTAACTTCTTCTTCATGAATAGCATCACGAGCGGCATTATCAAATACCAATACATCACCTGCATCAATTTCAACAATGTCATGAACAAGGGCAAGTTTTATCGCATGTTCGATATTAATGCCTTGAACATAAGGTGCAAAACTCATTGCTGCAACGGCAAATTGCCAACTGTGTTCTGCTGTGTTTTCTTGGCGTTCACGGTTCAATAACTTATTTTTACGATAAACACTTTTGAGTTTATCTAATTCCATCAAAAATTGGACGACTTCGGTAAAAGCCCCAAAATTAACCACCTCTACGGGCTTGTTACCTAATGCAGATGACATAAAAACTCCAATTAATTCTCTTCTAATGAATAAGGTAATGGTGCGATAGTTAGATGACTTTGCTCATCCCCCATAACACGGAAAACGCTATCCGCTTCCATATCGTTATTCATAATGACTTGCACATAGATTTCGCCGCTACCTAAGCGAATAGCAGCTAAAACAGTTCCTGTACGGCGCCATTTATCACCAAGCTGCCATTCCACACCTTCACCAACGACAGGAATAGTGGTACCTGTACCTTTTAAGGTGTACATCGCACGTTTATTTGCACCACGGAATTTTGCACGGGCAACCATTTCTTGACCGGTATAACAGCCTTTTTTAAAGCTAATACCATCAGGTAGGGCTTGTAAGTTGGTTGCTTGAGGTAAATGTTGGGCACTATTTTGTTGATCGATAACCGCAAAACCGGCTTCGATATCAAGGGCTAACCATTGTTCATCGTTGACCTGAATAGCACCTAAGGTTTGGGCCATTTTTTGTGCCGTTTCTTCGTTCGTGATCACTAAAAAACGCTCTGTGGGTAATGCAAAATGTAATATTGTGGAGGCGTCGTCTGTAACCACTTGGTTTTGAGCGTCAGGTAATGCAGTAAATAATGTTGCCAGTGCTTCTCTAGCGCCTTTACCCGCGACTCCGACTAATTTCAGTTCTGGTTTTTTTTCAAAGGTGACTTTCGAAAAAACAGCATATTTTTTCAGTTCGGCGAGTTGTGAGTCGGCAACGCTGGTTCTTAATAAATATGAGTAGCCATCTAAATGATGGAATAAGCGGAGGTCGCTCCACATCTTACCTTTAGGATCACAATGTGCTGTTAATGCATGTGATTGCTTGAGTGTGGCGATATCTGCGGTTACTTGGCCTTGCAGGTATTTTTCTGCATCGGCGCCGTGGAGGTGAATAAGTTCCCAGTTTTCCAGTGAAATCAAAACGAGTGGTAAAGACTGAGATCCGAGAGGGAATTGCTGTGTACTATCAATTTGGTTAGTCATGATTTCACCTGTTGTTCTTTGATAGATAAAGGTGCCTAATGGTAAAATAGCTAGATAACATTGCAAGTAGTTATTATGATGAAGCTGTATTATCTAATAGTTTTTTATCATCTGTTTGTAGAAAAACGGTATTTTACTACTAAAATTACAACAATGTAGTCTATAACATGTTTTCTTAGCGGATAATCTGTTAGAGTATGGAAAATAATCAATCTAATCAGTTAACTGCAAAAAAGGCCGTAGTAGAATGGATATTGAGAATAAAGCGCGAATTCATTGGGCATGCCGCCGTGGTATGCGTGAATTAGATATTTCAATCATGCCGTTTTTTGAGTATGAATATGATGACCTAACAACTCACGATAAGCAGGTATTTGTCCGTTTATTAGAATGTGCGGACCCTGATTTATTCAATTGGCTAATGAATCACGGTCGTCCAGATGATGACGAACTTTTTCGTATGATTAAACTGATTCAGGAAAAAAATAAAAATCGTGGTCCTGTGGAAATCTAATCTCTCCATTTCATGGAAAACCCAACTGTTCTCAACCTGTGTTCATGGGGTCATTGGGATGTTTTTACTATTGGCTCCATGGTCCCCTGGTAACTCAATGATATGGTTGCCGCTATTAGTGGTTGTCGTTGCGAGTTGGGCAAAGAGCCAGAAAAATATCAGTAAAATAAAAGGGGTTGCTGTACTGGTTAATGGCAATAAGGTTCAGTGGAAGAAAAATGAATGGAGAATACTGAAAGCACCTTGGCTTACCCGCTATGGTATATTACTGACACTAGAAGCGTTACAAGGTAAACCACAAAAGCTCCATTTGTGGGTTGCAAAAGACGCATTGTCGGAAGAGAATTGGCGTAATTTAAACCAATTATTGCTGCAATACCCTGATATTTAGGCTACCAAAATCATAGGTGATAAATAAAATTGGTAGCCTGGTGTAGGGTAGGTAACCCTCACTTTGGGGGTTCGCTGAGCAAGTACATATAAACTTGCATCATAATAGCGCTTCAATTTCCTGAAAAATCTGCACACACCACTGCGCAATACGTTCATCGGTCTGTTCAAACTGGTGAACTTCATCTAATGCCAGCCCAACAAACATATCACCAGTTTCATTGAGTGGTTTAGGGCTATCAAAGGTATAGCCTTCAGTTGGCCAGAAACCGACAAATTTAGCACCAGTTGGTTTTAGTTGATGATAGAGCATGCCAAGGGCATCAAGAAACCACTCGCCATAATCTATTTGGTCACCCAGTCCATACATCGCAATGATTTTATTTGCGAGGTTAAGATTGGGAAGCGCTTCCCAAATTTCAAGCCAATCTTCCTGTATTTCACCAAAATCCCACGTAGGTATTCCCAAAATAAGAACATCATACTGTTCCATTTCTGTTGGCGGTGTATCGTTAACGTTATGCAATGTGACTAAATCATCGCCGAGAATATCACGTATTTTTTCTGCAACCATTTCGGTATAACAGGTACTAGAACCGTAAAAAAGACCTATTTTCATATATATTATTACTATGTCCAGCTATGGTTTTCATCACAAGAGAGATATTGTAACAGAAGCAGCCACATTCAGGCATAATAGAATCGTGTGGTATTATCTAAAGGAAGCTTATCTGTCGTGGAAACAAAACAACTTAATCCATTAATTGAACAATTTCTTGATACAATTTGGCTTGAACAAGATCTAGCCAAAAATACATTGGCTTCTTATCGTAATGACCTTCAACTATTAGATAAATGGCTTGATGCGCATCAGTTGCATTTAGAAAGTGTTCAATCAATTGACTTACAATCTTTTTTTGCGGAACGTATTGATTGTGGATATAAAGCAACCAGTTCAGCACGTTTATTAAGTGCGATGCGTAGGTTATTTCAATATTTGTATCGGGAGAAAATCCGTCTGGATGACCCTTCTGCGGTGATTGCTGCCCCCAAAATTCCGCAGCGTTTACCCAAAGATTTAAGTGAAAAACAAGTTGAAGATTTATTAAATGCCCCTGCTACCGAAGATGCTTTAGAACTACGTGATAAGGCCATGTTGGAAGTGCTATATGCTTGTGGTTTGCGTGTTTCTGAATTAATCGGCTTAACTTTTTCAGATATTAGCTTGCGGCAGGGGGTTATTCGCGTTGTTGGTAAAGGTGATAAAGAAAGATTGATTCCGTTGGGGGAAGAGGCAATATATTGGCTAGAGAAATACATTGATGAAGGTCGCCCAGATTTATTAAATGGCAAAACTAGCGATATTCTATTCCCGAGTAAGCGTGGCACGAAAATGACTCGGCAAACGTTTTGGCATCGAATAAAATATTATGCAGTACTTGCACATATTGATAGCGAGCTACTCTCACCGCATGTTCTTAGACACGCATTTGCAACCCATTTACTCAATCATGGGGCAGATTTACGCGTGGTACAAATGTTGTTAGGTCATAGTGATCTTTCAACCACCCAAATTTATACTCATGTTGCTACTGAACGGTTACGAGTATTGCATGAGCAGCATCATCCAAGGGGGTGATGCATGATTAAAGGACTATCTATGAAACGCAAATTGTTATTATTGGCTGCTGCATGTATTGCAACGGTGACTTCCACGGTCTATGGGGCAACAGAAGAAAAAGTTATCCGTGATACTTTGGAAAAATACAACATGGTTGTTGAGGTAATTAAACCTTCGCCAATCGTTGGGCTGAATGTTGTTGAAACCACAACAGGGGTTGTTTATATCACTGATGATGGCAAATATTTATTGCAAGGGCCAATTTATGATATGAGCGGTAAAAATCCAGTCAATATCAGTAATCAGCCATTAATGAAAAAAGTAGAAGCGCTCAAAGATGAAATGATTATCTTCAAAGCCCCTCAGGAAAAGCATGTTGTGACAGTTTTTACCGATATTAGCTGTGGTTATTGTAAAAAATTACATGAATCTGTTGGTGAATTAAACAGCCAAGGTGTTACGGTGCGTTATCTGGCTTATCCACGCCAAGGTGCAGATAGCGACGTAGGAAAGAAAATGGCATCTATTTGGTGCAATGGCCTACAACAAAAAGCATTAACTCAAGCGTTTAAAGGTGAAGAAGTTGCCATGATTGAAGATTGCAAAATTGACCTAAGTAAACATATGAGTGTGGGTAATTTATTCAAAGTGACGGGAACACCAGCAATCATCCTACCGGATGGGCAATTACTGCCTGGCTACATGAAACCGGATGCCCTTGTTCAATTACTCAACGAAAAATAGTTAATTATTGTGAATGTAGAAACACTCTTACAACAAAGACAGCAGCAAAGTTCTGCCGCTCAACTTCCTGGCTTGCCTGAGCTATTACAACGAATTTACCAGCATCGGGGCATCACGGATATCACTCAGTTAGAGCGCAAAGCAGCTAATTTATTGGATTATCGGACATTATCGGGTGTTGATAAGGCATTGCCCCTACTTTATCGTGCGTTAAATGAACATGAAGCTATTACTATTGTTGGGGATTTCGATGCGGATGGAGCAACCAGTACGGCATTAGCTATTAGAGCTCTAAAATCAATGGGATATAGAAATATCAATTATATCGTTCCGAACCGTTTTGAAAATGGTTATGGATTAACGCCATTGGTTGTCGAAGAAGCTCGTAAACGCGGAACGAATCTCATTATTACCGTTGATAATGGCATCTCATCCCATGAAGGGGTTGCAGTAGCTAATCAATATGGAATGAATGTAATTATTACCGATCACCATCTGCCGGGGGAAACTTTGCCTGCTGCGGATGCGATAATCAACCCGAACTTAAATGAATGTTGCTTTGCATCTAAATCATTAGCCGGGGTTGGTGTCACATTTTATTTAATGTCTGCCTTACGTGCATATCTACGTCAGCAAGGGTGGTTTGTGCAGCAAGGGCTAGCAGAGCCTAATTTAGCCGAGTACCTTGATTTGGTTGCATTAGGAACTGTTGCAGACGTGGTTCCTCTTGATACAAATAACCGCATTTTAGTTCACCAAGGGCTAAATCGTGTTAGAGCTGGGCGCTGTTGCGCGGGTATTAAAGCCCTCATTGAGGTTTCCAAACGTGATTTACCAAGACTAGTGGCAAATGATTTTGGGTTTGCGCTTGGCCCTAGGCTAAATGCGGCAGGCAGATTAGATGATATGTCAGTGAGCATTGAATTATTACTGACAGACGATATGGCGTATGCAAGGGAACTGGCAAATGAGTTAGATGGGCTGAATCAAACTCGCCGTGAGATTGAAGCGGGTATGCAGCAAGAAGCGCTCGTGCTTTTTAATCAATTCGAATACGGTGAAAGCCAGTTACCAAATGGCTTAGCCATTTATCATCCTGAATGGCATCAGGGGGTTGTCGGTATACTCGCCTCAAGGATCAAAGAACAATATCATCGTCCTGTTATCGCTTTTGCTCCTGCGGGTGATGGTTTATTAAAAGGTTCTGGGCGTTCCATTCAGGGTGTCCATATGCGGGATGCATTAGAACGGTTAAATACATTACAACCCGGGATTATGCAAAAATTTGGTGGCCATGCAATGGCAGCAGGCTTAACTTTGCATGTTGATCAATTTGACGCTTTTAAACATCACTTTGAATTATTGATGGGTGAATTAGTTCAACCTGAGCAATTGGCTGGGGTAATCTGGAGTGATGGCGAACTTTCACGCAATGAGTTTTGTTTAGAAACTGCGGAACTTATTCGAGAAAGTGGCCCATGGGGACAAGCATTTCCGGAACCTATATTTGATGGTGAATTCCAATTATTACAGCAAAGGCTTGTTGGTGAGCGCCATTTGAAACTTATGCTGGAACCCGTGAATGGTGGGCCAATGTTAGATGCAATTATGTTTAATATTGATGTTCGTCGATGGCCAGATAACAGCATCAAAAAAGCGAAAATAGCCTTTAAATTAGATGTGAACGAATATCGTGGACAAAAAAACGTCCAGCTAATGATTGAGCATATTTGGCCTGATTAAGCCTATCATAAACGGCGGAATAACCAGCAAATAGCGTTTGATGGCGCTATAAACATGAGATAAATTCCGCTATACTAAGCGGTTTGTGAATAAAAAATTATTTTTGACTAACCATAAGATATTGAAAAATGACGTTTGAAATAAACCCAGTAAAAAATAAGATTCAGGACCTGTCTGAACGGACAGTGGTTCTGAGGGGGTATCTTTGACTATGATGCCAAGAAAGAACGCTTAGAAGAAGTCAATGCTGAGCTTGAACAGCCTGATGTGTGGAATGAACCCGAGAGAGCGCAAGCCCTTGGTAAAGAACGCTCATCTCTTGAAGCAATTGTTGAAACGATTGACCAGATGACGCAAGGCCTTGAAGATGTTGAAGGTTTATTAGAGCTTGCGGTTGAAGCTGATGACGAAGACACATTCAATGAAGCTGAAGCTGAACTAGAGCAATTAGAAGGCAAATTAGAGCAACTTGAATTTCGCCGTATGTTTTCTGGCGAATACGATAGTGCAGATTGCTACATTGATTTACAAGCGGGTTCTGGCGGTACTGAAGCTCAAGATTGGGCAAGTATGTTATTGCGTATGTACTTGCGTTGGGCTGAGTCAAAGGGCTTTAAAACCGAGATTATCGAAGAGTCTGATGGTGATGTTGCTGGGCTAAAATCGGCAACAGTCAAAATTATTGGTGACTATGCCTACGGATGGTTAAGAACGGAAACTGGTGTTCACCGTTTGGTTCGTAAGAGCCCGTTTGACTCAGGTGGGCGTCGCCATACTTCTTTTAGTTCTGCGTTTATTTATCCTGAAGTTGATGATGATATTGATATCGAAATCAATCCAGCGGATTTGCGTATTGATGTATACCGTGCATCTGGTGCGGGTGGTCAGCATGTAAACAAAACGGAATCAGCGGTACGTATCACACATATTCCAACCAATATTGTGACGCAATGCCAGAATGACCGTTCGCAGCATAAAAATAAAGACCAAGCTATGCGCCAGTTAAAAGCGAAGCTATACGAACTGGAAATGCAAAAGAAAAATGCAGACAAGCAAGCGATGGAAGAGAACAAATCTGATATTGGCTGGGGAAGCCAGATTCGTTCTTATGTCCTTGATGATGCAAGAATTAAAGATTTACGTACTGGTGTGGAAACGCGTAACACGCAAGCCGTACTGGATGGTGATTTGGATAAATTCATTGAAGCTAGTTTAAAAGCTGGCCTGTGAGGAAAAAATGTCTCAGGAACAACAAGGTGTTGAACAAGCACCTGATTTGAATAACGAACTTAAAGCACGTAAAGAAAAATTAGCGGCACTGCGTGAAAAGGGTATTCCATTTCCAAACGATTTTCGTCGTGAAGATATTTCCGATAAAATTCATGCGCAATATGATGATAAAACATCAGAAGAGCTTGAAGACCTAAATATTGAAGTGTCGATTGCTGGCCGTATGATGACTCGTCGTATCATGGGTAAAGCTTCGTTTGCGACGTTACAGGACGTTGGTGGACGCATTCAAATTTATGTATCGCGTGATGATTTAGCGGAAGGCATCTATAACGAACAGTTTAAAAAATGGGACTTAGGCGATATTTTAGGTGCTAAAGGCCGTTTATTTAAAACCAAAACGGGTGAGTTAACTGTTCATTGTCATGAAGTTCGTTTATTAACCAAAGCGTTGCGTCCATTGCCTGACAAATTCCACGGTTTATCAGACCAAGAAACACGTTATCGTCAGCGTTACCTTGACTTAATTGCGAATGATGAATCTCGCCATACTTTTATTGTTCGTTCTAAGATCCTAGCTGAAGTACGTAACTTTATGGTTAGCTACGGTTTTATGGAAGTGGAAACACCAATGATGCAGGTCATCCCTGGTGGTGCTTCTGCGCGTCCATTTGTGACTCACCATAATGCATTAGATATCGATATGTATTTGCGTATTGCGCCTGAATTGTACCTCAAGCGCTTAGTTGTGGGTGGTTTTGAACGTGTATTTGAAATCAACCGTAACTTCCGTAATGAGGGGTTATCCCCACGTCATAATCCAGAGTTCACAATGATGGAACTCTATATGGCTTATGCGGATTACCGTGACTTAATCGCATTGACTGAAGATTTGTTCCGTACACTGACACAAAAAGTGTTAGGTAATACTGTTGTTCAGTATGGGGAGCAAGAGTTCGATTTTGGTAAGCCATTTACTAAAATGACGATGAAAGAAGCTATTTGCAAATATCGCCCAGAAACGAATGTTGCTGATTTGGATGATATGGATAAAGCGGTAGCAATTGCTCAGTCTATTGGTATTAAGATTGAAAAGAGCTGGGGCTTAGGCCGCGTACAGTGTGAAATCTTCGAAGAAGTTGCAGAAAGCCACTTGATTCAGCCAACATTTATTACTGAGTACCCAGCTGAAGTTTCGCCGTTAGCGCGTCGTAATGATGACAACCCATTTATTACCGACCGTTTTGAATTCTTCATTGGTGGTCGTGAAATCGGTAACGGTTTCTCGGAATTAAATGACGCAGAAGATCAAGCTGAGCGTTTTGCTGAGCAAGTACGTCAAAAAGATGAAGGTGATGACGAAGCAATGTTCTATGATGAAGACTATGTCACCGCATTAGAACATGGTTTACCGCCAACAGCAGGTTTAGGCATTGGTATTGACCGTATGGTGATGTTATTCACTAACAGCCATACTATTCGCGATGTTATTTTATTCCCCGCTTTACGTCCTAGCAAAGCTTAAATGCCATTATGCCCGGTTAATTCCGGGCATATATTTACATTTATAAGCAATCAATATTACTTTCCTCATGTTTTATTCAAATGCTTCATTTTAGGTTAAAGATAAAACACCATTTACTAGACGTTAAATGAGTAACATGGAATAAAATCACTGAATAGTGTTTTTTGAGTGATTACGGCTATGTGAACGCTATATTTTTATTAAAAATAAATTTGAGTTACGAATCGTATCAATTTAATATAAGTAATTCCGACAGATAACTGCTATGCTTTATTACGTAGTTGGAAATTATGTAGCTGAAATGCCGATAAATTCGATTTTTTATAACTATCTGATTTTGCTTGTAATTTTTAATTGCTGTTAGTTTTTGGAATTGAATTAAGCAGGTTACCCATATTTTGAATGATGGCGGTTATTGCCATGTCACAGGTTTAAAGTGTGTCAGCAGCTTGATAAATGAAAAGTAGGCGTATTTATTGTTAGTTATCATTTTATTTGTTAACAATTGTTACAGGTGGTAGAACTAAAATGAGAATTTACTTGAAAGGTATCTAATTGTTAGCAAGGTTTATCGAGCAACTTAATCGTTATCTGACATAAAATAATAAAAAATTCCGGTAAAGGTGTTAATTTGTCTCTTTATAAGGACTGCTAGCGAAAATTAGCTCATAAATTTAATAGAAATGTAGCAATAAAATAATTTTAAAACTAAAGTTAAGTTAATCTAAATTTATGAGATGACTCTATTTCTACATTCGGGCTTATAGAAAATAGCTAATTTTTAGCTTACACTAAGTTTTTTGGACATCATTATAATAGCGAAGAAAAGTGCTGGTAAGGTAACCATATGTTTTTAAAAAATAAATTTCATGTTGCATTTTTGCTTATAGCAGGTACAGCTCTTCTTTCAGGTTGTACATTTGGTTCAGACACATACAATACAGCAACACCTAATACCCCAAGTAAACAAACAGTCAATACAAGTACCGCTCAGCCGGTAACACAATCGACTGTTGATACCAATCCAGGTCAGGTTGATAACTCTTATCCTGAATCTCAAAAAGTTTTAAACAGCGCAATTAACCGTACACCAGTTGCTTCTACAACTTATGGTGAAGCGGGGGCTGACCAGCAAACATTTGCTCATTTGAATACGTGTGTTAAAGAATTAAACGCGCTCAAAACACTATCACCAAAAGATTACAATCGCTTAGTAGGTTCATTTAAAGAAGTTAGCGAAATCAACCGTCTATATCGACAAGTTGAAGGGACTGCTAGCCCTGACACAATTGAACTATTACAAATGGCAATAGAGTCTAAAACTAAAGTGTTGTGTGCAAAAGTTCGTTATAACTCAGTATTGTCTACCGAATCAACATTGAAGAAAATTAGTGGATTATGAGAATAAACCTTAGGCTTTGTGTGTCACTGGCACTTGTTACGACTTTTTTTAGTCATGCTCCAAAAGCAGAGCGCTTTAACAATGTAATTGATGATTTTGATACCTACCTTCAAATGGAAAAAGAAGGCAAAGTACAAGAGCAAAAACAACAATTGCCAGTTAATACACAAAACCAAGGTTATGATATCTTTTCTTCGCTATCTACCGTTCCTGCGCCAAAAGAGAAGCAAAAATCTGCGGCAGCGAATAAAGGAACTAAAGGCAAAACTACAGGGAAAAGTAAATCTGCTGCTACATCAACGAAGAAAGCAGATGTAGCGAAAGCAGACCCTGTAGAGCCAGAAAAAACGACTTTTCCTGAAGTGTGTGCGGTGGCGACAGAAAATGGCGTAGCGCCTATTTTATTGTCGTCTTACCCTTATTTTTTTCAAAGCAACCAATGGGATCCTGCTTATCTAGCAAAAGATTTTGCAAAGTATCAATTGGTTCTTGACCCACTCGGCTTATATTCATCTAAATTTGCTAAGCCTACAGGTATTAATACCTCTGCTTATCTTGAGCAACTGGCGCAATTAATTGAACGCCAGCAATTAACACATCTATATAAGTTTGGTATTGCTCAAGGAGTAGGCCAGCTTATTGCTTATAATCATTTACTCAATGATGATCAACTCGTTTCTGAACTCATTAATCATAATAAGAGTATTGCGCAATTAACGCAGACAATTACCGAAAAACAATTTGAGATTGATAAACTAAACGACGAAGTTCTGAAGAGTAAAGAGCATATAGCCCAGCTACAGGCGGTTGTAAATTCATCAGATGATCAGTCTTTAATTGACACGTTAAAGGCTAAATTGGCGGATGCCCAAAAAACAATTGAGCAAAAGCAAAATAGTCTTGAACAATTAAGTCAAGAAAATCAGCAAACCCAAGAAACGATTGCCCAGCTTGAGAAACAATTAAATGAAAGTGTTGTTGAACAAGCCCAACTTAAACAGCAATTAGCAGAAAAAGAACAACAATTTGCTACCGCAAATTTGAAAATTGAGCAATTAACCGCTGATATTGCAAAATTGGAGTCAGAGGCTAAAAATCAACTGCAACTTGTTGGTAATACTGATGAACAAATGAAGTCAGTGACAGCTGAACTTTTACAGCAAAAAGAGTTGTTAAAACAGAAAGAAAATGAATTAGCTACGGCTAAAAGTGAAAAAGATGATGTCCAATCTTCTTTGGTCGCTCAGCAAGAGAAAAGTAAATCATTAGAGTCACAAAACCAGCAACTACAAGCCCAGTTAGTCGAAAAAGAACAATTAGCGAAAAGTATTCAAGCTTCTTTGGCGGAAAAAACTGAACAAGCTGAGCAAAAAGTTGCATTAGAAAATGCCTTAAAAGTTGCCCAGGAACAGCTGAATTCATATCAAAGTACGCAAAATACGTTAGAAAAACAGTTAGCTCAAAGTGAAAAACAGCAAGCCGAGTTGCAGGCAAAACTCCGCCAGCAAGAGCACG